>JAILMX010000033.1 GCA_024692205.1 Desulfovibrio sp.
GATGGAGAACACCTTGGCCATCATTCGAGTCGAGGGAGACCTCAAGGGCGCACAGCCGAATTTCCCCCAGGATTTGAACCTCTGGGCGGCAACCATCGTCGGTCATAAGCCGGAGGAGAGGATACTCGATCGTGCCCGCCAGATCATACAGGATCAGGAAAACGTGCGTCAGACGCGTCTGCATCAATTCGAGAGCGAGGTGAAGGTGTTGCGGGCCCAGCACGAGCAGCGCATTCGTGATATGGAGGAGCAGTCTTCGCGCAAGGTGCAACTCGACAAGAGCCTCGAGCTTGCCATACAGCAGCGTGATGCCGCCCATGCGCTCCTGCAGCGCAAGAATTTCTCCCGCATGGAGTATTTGGGCCTTGAGCAGAAGGTAGTGGAATTGCAGGGGCAGATCGCCATGCTCGCAGCGTCCATCCCCAAGGCCCAGGCTGCGGCCGAGGAGGCGATTCAGCGCATCACTTCGCGCCAGGCGGAGCAGCGGTCAGCCATCACAGAAGAGATTAACAAGCGTCGGCTAGAGCTTTCCACTTTGGGGGAGACACTTGCGGCGGGCGGCGATCGCGTGACGCGAACGGAACTTCGAAGCCCCGTGCGCGGCACAGTCAAGCAGATATATATCAATTCCGTGGGCGGTGTGGTCAAACCGGGGGAATCCATCATGGACATAGTGCCTCTTGACGACACTCTGCTTGTGGAGGCGCGTGTCAGCCCCAAGGACGTGGCATTCCTTCGTCCGGGACAGGAGGCCATTGTCAAGATCTCGGCCTATGACTTCAATATCTACGGCGGTCTTGAAGGCAAGCTTGAATCCATCAGCGCGGATACGATAGAGGACAGGAAGGGGGAGTACCATTATCTTGTGAAGGTGCGCACCCTCAAGACGAACATCGTATACCATAACGAGGTGCTGCCCATCATCCCCGGCATGCTAGTTACGGCGGACATCCTCATCGGCAAGAAAACCGTGCTCGACTATCTTCTCAAACCCATTCTGCGGGCCCGGCAAAACGCCTTGCGTGAACGTTGATACAGGAGATCGCGACATGATGAACGATAAAACGCGGGTCCCCTACGTCATGTTCCTTTTGCTGGCGGCCATCGGCGTACTCGTTTTCTGCATCGCGAACTGGATGCTGGAGACGAACCGGCAGGAGCAACTTAGGTCGATCGGCCATGATATGTCGGCGGACGCTTCGCGTCAGGTTGCTCTTATCACCGTATGGAAGGGCGCCGTCGCAAGCGGCTTGGAGGCCTTCACGCGGATGGACATGCTTCAACTGCTCGCCGCTGAGGTGGAATCGGCCGCCATTCCTGCGAAAAAACTCCTTGAACTGGGGGGTAATGCTGCAACAGGCAATGGGCCCGGGGGCGACGGCGCTGATTCAGGCGGCCTTGAAAATTCTCGTCAGACGACGGAGGAATCTACGAAACTCAGGCAGCTCGCCACGAAACTGCCGCTCATGCTCCGGCAGATGCTTGAACTGATCGAAAAGAACAATCTTTCCTCGGCTTGCCTGCTCGATGTCCACGGCGAGCCTTGGCTTGCGCCCACATCCGTGCCGGATGTGGGCGACGAAGCCATGAAGAAACGCCTTAAGCAGGTCATTGACGAAGGCGTGCCCGTCGTGCTCCCGCTCAGAAAGGAACACTCGACTCTTGTGGTCGATCTGGCTTTTCCCGTCTTCGCCCCCCGCTATCTCGACAGGTCGGGCAAACGTGTCGTCGCCATTCTGCTCAGTACCTGCAGCGTACTGCCTGTCGTGAAAGCGACCACCATGCTCAATGCTAAGGGCAGTTATACCTCGGCCCTGCTTGAAGATCGGGGCGGAGTTCTCCATTTGCTCGATGAGGTCGGCTCAAGAATGGATGCGCTCACGGAGGGCTATTCCCTGAAGGACGGGATCCTGCCGCTCGCATTGCGTGAGATGCCCATACGGGCGGGGGGAAAAGTACCTGCGTACACCTTGACCGTCTCCGTGCCGGACATGCCGTGGCATGTGCTGCATGCTACGGATGCCGCTGATGTTGATGCCGCCTACGCGCAGTTCCGCCGCAATGTCTTCATCGGCGCGTGCCTCGTGATGGCGCTAGCGGCCATAATCATGATCGCTCTGTGGTGGTGGCTCGCAGGTCGCCGGGAACGCGTCATCGCTGATGAGATGCGCGGGCTGTATTTGATGGTTAACGAGCAGAAGCAGATCATCGACGGCGTAAACACGGCGCTCTCTGCGGGCATCGTGCTGAACGACCTTTCGGGAGTCATCTACTATGCGAACCAGAGCTACGCCGATATGGCGGGCATGACGATAGAAGCCATATCGGGCATCACCTACGATAAACTGCCTGATGAGCTTGCGCGCAGTCTTGTCGAGCACACCATTGCCGTCAACGACACCGTGGAGAAGGCCGATTTCGCAGAAAACCTGTCGCTCGCTGGTGGAATGCGGCATTTCATAACGTCCTGTAGCCCCTTCATAGACCACGAAGGTCAGTTCGTCGGCATGGTTTCGGTTTACAGCGACGTAACTGAGATGGTTGCCTCTCAAGAACGCACCCAGCGCATGGTCAACCAGACAGTGCAGGCTCTTGTGCGCGCCATCGAGGCTGTCGATCCGTATCTGTGCGGTCAATCCTTCTTCACTGCCAATCTGTCCGTCAGCTTGGCGGAGCAGATGCGCATAGCCGACGCTTCGACGCAGTCCACCTTGCGCACTGCGGCAAGCCTTTCGCAGATAGGCATGATCCGGCTGCCGCGTGAGATAATCCGCAAGACTGGCGTACTCACCGAGGAAGAACGCGCACAGATGCACCGCCACGTTGAATACGCCCGCAACATCCTGGCCGAAATAGATTTCGGCCTGCCCATCCTGCCGGCAATAACGCAGATGTTCGAGAGGCTGGACGGCTCAGGTTATCCTGCGGGGATCACGGGGGAGTCCATTTGCCAAAATGCTCGCATCCTCGCTGTCGCCAATACCTTCTGCGCTCTCATGCGTCCGCGTTCGTACCGTATGGCCCATGATATTGCGGAGGCTTTAGAGATTCTGGGAACGCAGCCCCCGCGCTATGACCCGGAAGTCGTGAGCGCACTGCATGATTTTCTGGAGACGGATGACGGTCATGCTTTCCTGCATGATCTCGTGTCGGCCGACATCGGAGAAGAAGACACCGTCGACTGAGTGCCGGTGGCGAAGGGCATTTGCGGAAGGTATTGTTACCATTGCGCCATGCGGTTGGCTCAATCATCGCCCCATTGTCAGCCGGGGCGCCTTCACGACGTATAGCATGCAGGAAGGGAGGGATCGTTCACTCGGCGAAAGGCCCCTCCTCTGGAGGAATATCTTCTTCGTGAGATTCTCCGGTGAGGTGCCCCTTGGAGGTCTTGTCTGTTACCGTAGGATCCGGCATCTGCCACATGCCCGGCAACGGCGCTGAAAGATCAGCCTTCTCCCCCAGAAACGGGTTGAAATAGCCGTATCTGAGCCAAGGGCAAAGCTTTTTCAGGCGTTTCATGAAGGCGCGCAGGCCTATGCTCGGTGGGACAGCGGCAGGGGCTTCCCCGGCGGTCGTTTCGGTCATGAGGCGGTAGTACCACTCGGGGTCGATGTTGAGGTTGCGCCACTGAATCATACTGACGCCGCATTCTCCAATGAGTCTAGCGAGCGCCTCAAGTTCCTCCTCGGTATCAGTTATGCCCGGAAAATAGAGGAGGTTCAGAGAGACGAAGATACCTTCGCTTCGAGCCGTTTTAATGGAGGTTTTGACGTCTTCGAATGTATAGCCCTGTGGGCGGTAGTAGCGGACGTACAGTTCGGGCCTGGCGCTGTTCATGCTGACGCGAATGCTTGTGAGTCCGCTTTTCGACAAGGCCGCCACAGCATCGGGCCGTGAGGCGTTCGTATTGCAGTTGACTGTTCCTAGGCCTCCTCCTCTACGGTAAAGACGCACGCTTTCTTCAAGAAGAGAGGCGTTCATGAGCGGGTCGCCTTCGCAGCCTTGTCCGAAGGAGAAGACGGGATGGTCGGTTTCCCGCGCCGCATGTATCTGCATGACCTCGCAGATCTCCTCCGGAGTGGGGACGAATTCCAACCGGCACTGCGGCGTCACCACCACGGGGGAATCCGCCTCTTGGGATGATATGCAGCCCACGCAGCGCGCGTTGCAGGTGCGTGAAGTCGGTAGCGGAGCCTCATGCCTGCCGAGAGCAAAGTTACGGGCCGCCGGGCAGTCATACTTTGCGACGCAGTTATCAAGAATGTGGCGCACGAGCCGGTTTTTCGGGTAGTCGCGCAGTAGGCGTCTCGCCTCGCGTGCTATGCGTTCGTGAGGAATATTTGAGAACTGCTGCCGTGTGTCCGCATCCACCTTGCGCAGGCAGGCATAGAATCGGCCTTCGGCAAAACCTACGGCGGCATAGGCGAAGAGAGGCAGCAGGGGAGCGTCCTTATCAGTGATGTAGACCGGATGCGCCGAAAGCGTGTGCGCAGGTGCGGCGAATGCCGCCACGGCAAGACCGTCGACGGTTTCCGTCTGGCCCGATTCAGGGTTGAGGCCGGCGGCATGGCGGCCGGGAAGGAGGAAAAGTTCGCTCTCCTTCGGCAGGGGGAAGACCTCGTCCGGGCGCGGTAGGCCCCATTGGCCCCCCCTGCGGCAGAGCATGAGCAGATCGGGGGCGTCATATATATTCCCATCTCGGTCAGCCATGAGCATGTGTATGGTCAGTTGTTTTCCGCGCATGGAAATCTCCCCTTGCCCACAGGGCATCAAGTGTATATAGTAGCCGCCGCGAGCGGTTCGCATTGTTTTCTCTTGCGTGCCCGGCAGTGAGAGGCCACTATGTATTTTCCTTTTATGCTGTTCATCTTTTTCGGAATCACGGCGATTCTGGCCGCCATGTTCTATCTGCTCCACAAGCAGGAAAGGCTTTTCCGCATACTGCGTGATGAAAACGCCGAACTGCGCGTCCTTTTGCGTGCCGTCGGATCCCGCAGTGACCTGTCGGCCCCCACGGCGGACAGACATGCCTTTTCGTCGCCAGTTGAGGATCCTCTGCTGAATTTGTGCTTTGAGGATCCCCTGAAACAGAAGAAGACCCCGGAAAGAGATCCCGCCCTTGAATTGCATTTCGACACGCCGCTGGAAACCATGCAGTCCAGAAACTGATTTCGTCGAAAGACGTCTTTTCTTTCGAGAGGAACGAACCAGAACCCGACGGTCTGTTCCTCGTTCAGGCGCTACCGTTCTTCCTCGTCTCTGTCACTCCTTTGGCGGCATTAAGCCATGCTTCCTTAAGAACTGGTGCGTCTGTCTGATATGCCCAGAGCAGATAGGGCAGCTTGAGACATGTCTCGCGTATCGCGGCGGCTTTTGACCTGCGGGCGGCGACTATGGCCGCACGATCCTTCCAAAGGGAATTGAGGACGCTTGTGAATGCGCTGGCCCTGTGGTGGGCCCTGTGCTCCGCGTCAATCACGGCCAGGCCCGCTCGCGCCATACTCGCCCGTATTTCAGGCGAGCGCAGAAGATCCTGTATCTGGCGAAAGGCATCGTCGACATCGTTCGGTTCGTAGAGAGCGAGATGCACGCCCTCGGTGAAGATGTCGGTGAGGCCGTGCCCGATACGCGGCGTGACAAGGCAGCCGCCCATGCCCAAGGCCTCAAACACCCTGAAATTAAGATCCCCGTGCTCGCACTGATTCAGCAGTACCCGGCCTTTGGGGAAAAGTTCAAAGAAGCTGCCGGACTGTGCATGCAAGCCGGGCATCTTACCGCTGAGCGCTTTCAGAAAGGCCGTGCGTTTGGGGAGGTTTTCGTTCACCGTTCCGACGAAAAGGCAGTCCCATGTCTTGCCGTCCTCGGCGTGGCCGTCAGCCTGATTTCCGCCAGACACGCCGGAATCCTCCCCTGCGGCCTTCGGCCGAGCCGTATCAGGGGCGTACGGGGGGGACCAGATAACCCGTTCTTCTGTGAGAAAGGGGCCGTGGAAATGGGATACGTGATCCTTGAGGGATACGAGGCAGAGGTCGAAACCTTGGGCGTAGAGCGGAAACCAGCTGTGGATGTGCGAATCGACGCTGTAGAAGACCGTCAGGCACGGAAAATCCTCCATGCCGAGAACGAAGGGCGGCATGCTTTTGTCGGCGACGACCACGACGTCCGGCTCGAAGCCTGCCAAGGCTGTGAGATCACTCCAGCCGAAGGTCTGCATTTCAGTGAAGTTGTAAAAGGCCGTTTGCCAGCCGCAGGAATCAAGGCAGCGAGAGAAGAAAGGATTGCCTATCCAGAGCAGTTTGCGTGTCAACATGCCGCAAGGCCCCATTGCAGTGAAGGGAAAAAAGGGCATGCGGGAAAGGTTGCCAAACGTACAGATATGAAATAGGTTTTCACGGTTACTCATGCTATCCTCGGCGCGTGGCCTCGTCAAGACAGACGAGTGCCGCGACTCGGGAGATCTCCGTACCGGATTGTGTTGATGCCTCTGACAAAACGTCATCTGCGTCGTTTCCTGCAAATCTTCCTTATCGTCATCCTCGGGGGAAGCCTTCTTCTTGGGGGAGCTTTCCTTTGGCTGCGCCAGAATGCTGACAGCCTTCTGCGTGGCTGGCTGGACGGACTGTCCGCTGAAACCGGCCTCTCTTTTTCCGTCGGCTACATCGAGGTCGGCATGCAGCCCATGCCCGTGCTCGCCGCGGATTATCTCACCGTCTCCGGACGCAACGTGCATTTCGCCGTGACAAAGGCCGTACTTTCTCCTGATTATGCGGCTCTTCTCAAAGGCAGTTTTAAAGTCTCGACGTTATTTTTGCACAGGCCAGAGCTGGTTCTTGAGCTTGAGGGGGCGATTGCTGGAGACGGTGCCACCGCGATGCAGCCCATCGCCATCCCCCCGGAACTCACCGATGCCAGCCTCGCCGTCACTGACGGACACGCCGTCCTTTCCGCACCGGATGCCTCCCTGTATCTCAAAGGGCTTTCCTGCCGTATCGGCGCCCTAGACGGCAACAGCCTGCGCGGGCGCGTGCAGCTGGATTACGGTCGCGCGACGTTGAAGAACTGGCCCGTTCTTGAGGCAGAGGCTCTGAAGGTGGAGGGAACAAGTTCACTGCTTTCTTTCTTCAAAGCAGATGGCCCCAGGCTCTCGCTTTCGGCGGTTGTTCGATGCCGGCCGTGGCTGGAAATGGTGGGCGTGGAGGCTGAGCTGAAAGGGACATCGTCCGGCTGGAATGCCTTGGCCGACCTGTCGGGGAAATTCAGCGAAAAAGGAGTGATGATTCCCTTCAGCGTGAAAGGGATCGTCTCTGGCAGCGACCCTGCTTCGCCCCTTGCGTTATCCGGGGTGAGCTTGCGGCTCGGGCGTGACAGCGGTGTCCTGAACGGGAAGCTTTCATTGAGTGAAGGTTCTCTTGAGGGGCGATTGGACGTCAGGCGCGTCAGCCTGACGGAGTGGTTCGGCTTCGCCCGGGGGTTGCCGCCCGGCCTGCAGAAATCCCTTGATTCGGTTACGGACGGGCACATCGCTTTCCGTCTTGACGGCAAAGGACTTTCCGCGAACCATGTGGAGGCTCGGTGTGCCGGGGCATTTTTTTCGGGGACGGGCGGCGTTGCTGACTGGAAGAATCCCGTCATAGCCCTTGACATGAAATCGCCGCATGTGGTGCTCGATGACGCCATACCCGAGGCAGTCGGCGTGCTGCCCGCCGAGCCCGTCTATCTCCATTCCCCGCTGACGCCGCAGGAAAGCTCCCCTTATGTTCAGGGCGAGACCTATCTCGGCTACGACATCCGCCTCCGCGCCGATGCCGTGGACTACGGCCCCCTGCTCGTGGAGGATGCGCGCGTTGCCATCACTCCCGGAAAGATGGACGAGAAAGGGATGGAGGATGTGCTTTTGAAGGGTGAGGCCCGTTTCTATGGGGGCTCTTTCAAGGGGAACCTGATATTGGGCAGTGCCCCTGAACTGCCCTATGCCATCTCAGCCGAGTTCAAGAATGTGGACGGCAAGGGGGTCGGTAACGCACTCACCGTGCTGCCCCTGAGAAGCGGCCGTTGGGCGGCCCAGGCCTCTGTAATGAGCGTCGGCCGCGAACTGAAACCCTTTCTTGACAATCTGCGCGGCACAGCGTGGGTGCAAGGAAGTGGCGGGGCGATTGTTTTTCCCGGCAATTCCTTCAGCTTGCCTTTTACCTCATTACGCGCAGACCTCGGCCTGCGCTCAGGAGCATGGAAAAAAGCCTGCCTCGGCCTTGATGGACAATGGAAGGCGAAGCTTGAGGACAAGGACGTGTCATTGAAAGCAGGCCTTTCCGGGATGCTGTGGTTCGGGGATGGCGGCACCGGCGCGGGCGGACTGGATTTCAGCAACGCACCGGGCACATTTGCCGCAATGCTTGGCGCGAAGCTCTGCGGCCTGTCCACGCCCTTGCAGGCGGAAGGCAAGGGGCGTTTTAGCTGCAACGGCAGAAATCGCACCGTGTCATTCACCCAAAGCGATATCCGTGTTCTCGGAGGGGCATTCTCAGGGCAGGGGAGCGTGCGCTTCGCCAAAGGTGGCCCTTCCTTTCAGGGAGAAGGCGATTTCGCCTTCGGCGACGTTAAGAAGACAGCGCAACTCATCACGGGGCGTAAGGCCGAGCTACCGTCGTGGCTTTCAAAACTCGCCTTGCACGCCCGCTTCAAGGGCTCGAAGGATTCCGTCACCTTGAGCGGAATACGTATGATGATCGACAAAAGCACTGTGACGGGTTCGCTTTCCGTCGTGATACGCAAGGCCCCCCGGCTTGAGGCCGATCTTGCCGTTGATAGCTGCAACCTTGACCGATGGCTTGGAGACGCCGGCAGAGAAGGAAAAAAACACGATTCGGGACGCAGGCTGGATTTCAGCGCCTTGAAGGGAGTGACCGCTGGAGGCGCACTCTCTCTCGCTAACGTCGTCTTCAAGCGACTGCGCTTCACGAATGTCAAGATTCCGTTTTCCCTGCGGGGGGAAACGCTGGAATGCCGACATGTAACAGGCCAGTTCTATGGCGGCCCCTTGCAGGCCAAGGCCGTCGTGGGCTTATCCTCCGGTGTTGATCTCAAGGCGGAATTTTCGGCGGGCAACGTCTCTCTTGCCGGGCTTTCCCGCGACAGGATGCGCACGACGCACCTTGAAGGCACAGCGGACGCCTCCGGACGCATCAGCGCCGTTATGTCCACGACCTCCCAGTGGCCGCATGCCTTGAACGGCAGCTGGAAGTGTCGCCTGCGCGCCGGTTCCTTTCAGCGGATGAAGGAGAACGGCGAGAAGAAGGGCAAACCGACGGAAATCTCTCGCCTTGAGGCATCCGGCGTTTTTGAAAAAGGCGTCATGCGTAGTCGCAACATTCTCATGACGGGCAAGGGGCTGCAGGTCGACGGTGGCGGCTGGCTCGATATGGACAAGGAGACGCTTGATTGTAATTTCAACGTCAACCTGAAGGGGCTCCCCAATTTTCCTCTGCGCATATACGGTAGCCTAGACAAGCCGAAGACCTCCATTGGCGCCGGAACGCTCATACTGAACGCCATCGGAAGCCTAGGACAGGGCATCATCGACCTTTTCGGCGGCATACTAAGCCTCTTCATCCCTTAGTGTGTTCATTCCCAGTTCTCTTGACAAAAGACTGTCCATCTTTATTTTATGAAAAAGATATCCTATTTCTACAGTAGGGAACCTTCATGGATAAATATGTCGTCACCGGCATGAACTGTGCGGCGTGTAGCGCCCGGGTGGAAAAGGCTGTCAGCGCCGTTTCCGCCGTCATAGATTGTTCCGTCAGCCTTCTCACGAACACCATGGGAGTGCAGGGCACCGCATCACCCGAAGCCATCCTGGCTACCGTCAGGCCGGCCGGTTATGGTGTTTCTTGCCGCAGGGCTTTTCTGGCCAGTCTTCGGATGGGAGCTCAGCCCCGTGTTCGCGGCGGCGGCCATGAGCCTTTCCAGTTTCTGCGTTGTCACTAATGCGCTCAGGCTCAATTTCATTCGGCTGCAGACTCGGGCCGGCGCAAGGGGCACCAAGCCTTCCCTCGAAGGCAAGCCGTCACTGTCCGGCGGTCCGGACGGAGATTTACACAAACAGGAAAAGGAGCGAGAGATGAAGAAAGTGCTGAAGATCAAAGGGATGATGTGCGGACATTGTGAAGCGCACATGAAGGACGCCCTGCTCAAGGTGGACGGCGTCGTTGCCGCGACGGCCGATCATGAAGCCGGCGAAGCTGTCATCGATCTGTCGCATGACGTGTCCGAGGAGACCCTGAAGCAGGCCGTGATTGGCGCCGGTTATGAATACGAGGGGCTGAAGTAGCTCTTTTTTTCATGGATAGGTAACGTTGACGAGAGTGAGCCCTGCCGCAGGGGCCGTCACGGCGGGATTGTCCCGCCGGGCGGCCTTGCTGAGTATTGAGGGGACGTCATCGGGCGAGATCCTGCCGCGGCCGACAGCGGCCAAAAGGCCCGCCATGTTTCGGACCATCTGCTTCAAGAAACCGTCTGCCGTCACCAGAAACAGCAGTTCCGGCGTATGCGGGGGATAGAATTCGCGCTGCGGCATTTCATCAAGAATACAGCTCGTTACGGTGCGCATCGTGCTTTTGACATCTGTCCCCGCGTTCTGCAGGCTTGAGAAATCGTGCCGTCCCAAAAGATGCGGCAGGGCTTTCCGCATGGGTATTTCATCAAGAGGGCCGCAGGCCCAGACGAAGGAGATCGCTTCTGGCGGGAGGAAGCGGTTGTCCCGCCAGAAGCGGTAGGCGTAGGTTTTGCTGAGGGCATCCTTGCGGGCGTGAAAATCGGGGGCGCAAGGGGCGGCCTCAAGAACGCGCACGTCTTTTGGCAGAAGGGCGTTCAGGCTGTTGCGCCAGTCGTGAATGATTCGACCGTCGGGCACGTCGCAGTGGACGATTTGCGCTACAGCATGAACGCCCGTATCCGTCCGTCCAGAGCCGAAGGCCCGGACAGGGACGCGACAGAGTACGGCGAGGGCTTTTTCAAGCTCCCCTTGTACGGTGCGTGGGGGTGGGGCTTTCTCCTGTATCTGCCAGCCACAGAATCGGGTCCCCACGTAGGAGAGGCGTAACTTTAAGCGCATCAGGCATGCCGCCGATTCCGTCGTGGGTGAAGGCTGATTTTGCAATCAATATGCGGGCGGTACGGCATGCGCATAGGGGTGGAGTTCGTTCTCATTCGGGCAGCCGCATGCGCGTCAGAAGTTCTGTGAGCTTGGCCGTGACGGTGGGGTTCGTATAGCTCAGGATCTCGCCGGATTGTTTGGGGGTCATGCCCTGCAGTATGCGCACCGCGACCCGTTCATCGAGATTCTCAAGGGCCTTTGCGGCCGTCTTTGGCTTCATGTTGCCGTACATGAGGATGAGCGAGTGCATCTTTTTGTCCTCTAGGGCCTTTGCTTCCTTCAACATCTGCTTGACACGTGCCTCGCTCGTCTTGAGGTCCTCAAGGCGGTCATCCATCTGCTTTTTCAGCATGAGCACATCCTGCTGCTGGCGAGCAAGATCCTGTGCGTCGCTGTTGATATCGTTCCTGGGGGCGGATTGAGGCGTATCCAGTTTTGGAGTGGGCATGTCCGTGCGCCGCGCGGCAGAGGTCGCAGGCGTGCGCGGCGGCAGGGGAGCGCCGTTTGTTTGGCCTCTCGGAATGTTTGAGGGTATGTCGGGTGCGCCGGGCATGGTTATGGGAGCGTTCTGTTCGGGCACCGCGAAGGGGGATGCCTGCCGCGTCCCTCCGCTCGGCATCTGCGGCACGGGCATGGACTGAGCAGCGGCGTGGGCGGCCTTGAGGCTGCCGATTGATGGGATGGGCAGCCCCTTGAGGCCCAGGATGTCCCAGAAGCTCTTTTCTTTTTCAGGAGTGTCGTTGCTGACAAGAGGAGCTGGCGTGCCCGGTTCGGCCACGGGCGCCGCAAGGGGGGCGGGCAGGGGCAGCCCCGGCACGGGGCGTTCCGTCGTCTGCCTGTGTTCATTGATTACTACGGGGGCGGGTAGGCCAGGGTGACGGTTGCGCCTGACATCCGGTTTGAGAGATGCGGCAAGACGCGTCGCTTCCGAGCCTTGCGGCATGTGGGCTGGGTCAAGGGCGGGCAGAGCAGGAGCGTCGCCATGCGTCGTTTGAGCAGGGCGGGCTTCGCAGTCTGTCGGTGCATTTTTCTGCGTGGTGCGGTCGGCCATCATTACCGTGCCGTTAGCGTTATTCGGGAAATTTTCCGCGACGGGCACTGTCTGTCGCTGCTTTGTGGCCTCATTTCCGGAGTCTTCGGATGTGAACGGCATGGGGATGTCGAGTAGAAGAAGGGCGAGTATGGAGAGCTTTATGAAGCAAAGCACCATCAGCCAGCGGAAAAGACTAGAAAGCCGAAGCCTTGTACCGGATTGTTGCGATTTCGTCATTGAAGTGCTGCTCCTTGAGCATCTCGTCATGGGTCCACGCCTTTTTCTGTCGTTCCCTGAGCCTTGCCAGCATCTTTTTGTCTACGGCGCGTTCAGCTAGAATGCGGCGAGCCTCCTCCCGAATCTCTTTTGTCATCTGAAGCTGCAGGACAGCATTGTCCAAGTCTTTCTGAAGGCCCTTCATATAGTGTTCACTAATCCAGAATTCAGCCGCGTTCTTGGCGGGCTCACGCTGAGCTTCTTCCCTTGCCTGCGTGAGCTTGGCAAGCACCCCTTCATGATGTCTTCGGGCGGCCTCATGGCGCTGCTCAGCATCGGCAAGGCGCACTTTAGCCTCTTCCTCAAGTTGTTCACGATAATCTAGAATTTTCTGCATTCTGAAACGAAAGGCCATGACATCCGCCCGTTTTTTGACGCCCAGAGATCCGGGCGAAGCGTTTGGGAGAGATTATGCAAACAGCGGGCCAGAAGCGGCATGGTTGACGGGGCCGCAGCCCTTGCCCGGTGCGTAGCTTTTGCGAAGGGCAAGATTGAGGAATTTTTGAGCCCGTGCGACGGAGACTCGCAGAGGCAACCCCTGGCCCAAGCCTGTGGCGATTGCCGCCGAAAGCGTGCAGCCTGTGCCGTGGTTGTTCGTCGTGTCCACCTTTGCCTGCGGCAGGGCCTTTGGCTCGGTGCCCGGTTCAAAAAGCCAGTCTGTCACCATGACGGCACCGGGCATGTGTCCCCCCTTGATGAGCACCGCTCTGGGGCCCATGGTGAGTATCTTCGCCCCTGCTGCGTGGATGTCCTCGGTCGAGGAGATAATCATGCCGGTCAGCATTTCGGCTTCTGGCGTGTTGGGGGTGAGCAGGTCGCTGATGGGGAGAAGGTCCTCTTTCATGACCTGCACGGCATCGTCGCACAGAAGGCGGCTGCCACTCTGGCTGACGGATACCGGGTCGACGACGAGCGGAAAAGCGCGGCCTGCGAGCAGGGGCACGATGGCCTGGATGATCTCGGCCGAGAAGAGCATGCCCGTCTTGGCCGCTGCCACGGGAAAGCCCTCAAGCACGGTCTTGAGCTGGAGGACGACGAAATCCGGTTCGGGCGCGTGTATGCCGGAGACTCCCATTCCGTTCTGGGCCGTGAGCGCCGTTATGACGGACATGCCGTAGCCGCCCATCGCCATGATGGTCTTTAGGTCGGCCTGTACGCCAGCACCCCCGCCGGAATCGGAGCCTGCGATTGTGAGTATGTTCGGAGTGTTCGGCATGGTGTTCTCTCTCCTTGTCGTGGGGCTCAGCGACGCTCAGCGTGCAGAAGCTTGAAGGGGTAGAGGGGACAGTCGATTATTTCGCAGGCCGCGACCTCGTGCAGATATCCTCCCGAGCACTCGAGGCATTTTCCGCGTATGGCCCTCAAAAGAACCGCTGCGTTCACTTCGTGCGGGGCGCAGCAATGCGGTGCTTCGTTTGCGCGTGCCCTACCCTTCGCCAGGTCAGGGCGCGCCGCTGCCGGCAAAAGGGCGAAGAGATTTCCCTGCGCCGTTTGTTCTGCTTTCGTTTTCGGCATACGTAATGTGTTCCCGTGCCATCTGTATCAGACGAGATAGCGCGCGGATTCGTCTTCGGCGACGACTTTCCCGTTGTCGTCCTGATAGCAGTCATAGATGGCGGCAACGATGTCCTGAATGTCCTCTAAGCAGTCCACGAGTTCCGGGTCGAAATGGGTCCCCGCTTCTTCCTTGAGGATGCTGAGGGCTTTCTCCGGTCCCCAAGCATCTTTGTAACTGCGCTTCGAGACGAGGGCGTCGTACACGTCGGCCACCGCCGTTATTCGGGCGCAGAGGGGGATGTTTTCGCCGGCCGGCGAGGGAATATCGGGATCGCCCGTATAGCCTTTGCCATCCCATCGGGCGTGGTGGTGCAGGGATATGTCATGCACCATGCGGTCGATTTCGTGATGCCCCCCATCGAAAAGACTCGCTCCGAGCGCCGTATGGCGCTGCATGATATGGTACTCGTCGTCTGTGAGGCGTCCCGGTTTTTTCAGAACAGAGTCTGGTATGCCGAGTTTGCCAACGTCGTGCAGCATCGCGGCGAGGCGCAGCTGGCCTTTGGCCACGAGCATGTCCTCGGGGTCCACCCCGTGCTTTTCGGCCCACTTGTGGTAGAGCTCCGCGGCCACGCTGCCGACGCGGAGCACGTGCATGCCGGTTTCCTTGGGGTCATGCATGTTGCCTGCGAGCAGAATGCGCTCGATCGTGTCGTAGATGGTGGCGGCGCGCTGCAGCGATATGTTCGTTATTATGCCGAGCTTTGCGATGAGCGATTCCATGGCCGGAGCGAAGGGGACAGTGCGTCCGTCGCGGGTGCTGTTAATAAGCTGGATGACGCCGATGACCTTGCTTGCCGCGTCGCCCTCGCGAAGCGGCATTGCGAGCACCGACCGGGTGCGGTAGCCCGTTTTCTTGTCATAGGAAGGGTTGAAGCTGAACGGTATGTGCGCCGGCATGCAGTAGACGTCGGCTATGTTGAGCGTCTTGCCCGTGCAGGCCACGTAGCCCGCGATGGAGTTCTGGTTGAGCGGGATCCGCGAATTGAGGTAGACGGCCTTGCTTGCCTGCGAATAGGGAAAGAGCGTGTCGTTCTGGCTTGCGGCGAAGAGGAGCTCGTTGCCTGAGCGCAGATAGATGGTGCCCGCGTCAGCCCCCGTGAAGTCCCGCGCCTTGCGCAGTATGGTCGTCAGCATGGTGTGCGATTCTGCATGGCCCGAGAGATAGGGCAGAAAATCACAGATTTCGCAGTGTTCCGCCTCATTGCCGCCTGCGTCGACAAGGCCTTCGCGGTCGATGGCCGCGCTCTGCTGCCCGGCTTGTATGGTCATGGGCAGGCCGTCGTAGCGGGCATGGAGCTCGGCAAGGGAGCGGTCGATATCCCTGTCTGTGTAGTCGGGGCTGTAGTGCGTGTAGATGAGATGGCGTACGCCGCGCTCCGCAAGGGGCTTTGGCCATTGGCAAAAATGGCTGTGGCCCCAGCCGGGGTGCGCCTGATGATCGTGCTCTGTGAAGTGGGCGTCCGCGAGGACGACGTCCGCCCCGGCCAGAAAGGTGAAGAGTCGGTCGGTGACCGCCGTGCGGGAGATGTCGTCATTGTCGTTGAGGGGGATCTCGTGGTCGCCGGTGAAGGCGAAACTCCAGCCGTCTGCCGTTATGCGGAAAGCCGTGCAGCCACCGGGGTGGCAGGTGGGGCAGGTCGTTACGCAGGCAGAACCGAGTCGCAGCTCATCTCCCGCCGTGAAATCGCGCAGCCCGTGACGCGGCACGTCCTTCCACTTCAGGGGGAACTGCACGCCGTCGAAAAGGCGCCCTAGGGCCATATTCAGGTCAAGGATCTCTCCTGCAAGCGCACCGTGGATGACGAGCCCGCTATCAGCGTTGTAGACTGGGGCAAAGAAGGGCAGCCCCTGTATATGATCGAGATGCCAGTGCGACAGCAGAAGATGCAGGCTGCGTATGGAGCCACTCTCGATTTCCGGCATGAGGCTCTTGCCCAGATCCCGAATGCCTGTGCCGGCATCAAGGATGAGCACGTCGTTTGCATCAGTGCGGATTTCGATGCAGCTCGTCATCCCGCCGTAGCGCGAGAAACGGACACCGTTTGCGGGGAGGGATCCGCGTGTTCCCCAAAGACGTATCAACATAGAGTGAGTTTCTCTTATTTTGTCTGATATGTCCAGATGCCATTTCCGTTCTTTGGTGACCTGGCAAAGCGCAGTGTTCCTCGCACATCGTGGCGGCGACGTGAAGTCTTTCGGAGGCCTTGAACATACGGCAAAATTTGCGAAATCTGAAAAAGTACTTGACTCTCCCCTTGTATCGTCCTATATATCCGCTTGCCTCGTTGTAGGAGCGTAGCTCAGGTGGCTAGAGCGCTTCCTTGACACGGAAGAGGTCAGCAGTTCAAGTCTGCTCGTTCCTACCACAGCGATCTCTTGGGGATATTCCCCTCACTATATAAATTGCGCGCGCAAAGCGCGGGTGTTTTCGGCTGAAGCCGGTACGCTGGCAGTTAGGGGGAGGTTATGCCTCCCTTTTTTTATTCGCGGGCCGAGCGTAAGGAGTCTCTTGATGGCAATCCGTGTGGACGATCAGATTGTGGAAGCTGCCGCCGGCAGCAGTGTTGCCGAGGTGCTGCAAAAAGCGCTGAGCGGCAAGAAATTCAAGTCCGTGGTGGCATGCGCCGCCCTCTGCGGCGATGAGCGCCGCGTGATCGACCTTTCCGCAGCCGTGCCGGACGATGCGGCCGGGCTTGAGCCCGTGTACGCGGACAGCCCCGAAGGCCTGCAGATCATACGCCACTCGACAGCCCATGTGATGGCCTGCGCGGTGAAGCGCCTCTTCCCCGCGGCGAAGGTGACCATCGGCCCCTCCATAGACAACGGCTTCTACTACGACTTCGACGTGAAGCACCCGTTCTCGAGCGACGACTTCGCCGCCATCGAAGCCGAGATGAAGAAGATCGTTGAAAACCGCGTGCCTTTCATCAGAGAGGATGTGAAGAAGAATACGGCCCTCGCACGTTTCAGGGAGATGGGCGAGCCCTATAAGGTCGAGCTCATCGAGAACCTGCCCGGCGATACGGTCTCTCTGTACACCTGCGGCGAATTCACCGACCTGTGCCGCGGGCCCCACGTGCCGCACACGGGTTTTTCCGGGGCGTCGAAGCTGCTCTCCGTGGCCGGTGCATACTGGCACGGCGACGAGCACAACCCGATGCTCTCGCGCATCTACGGCACCGCCTTCGCGGATGACAAGGCCCTTTCCGCGTACCTGAAGCAACTTGAGGAGGCCAAGCGTCGCGACCATCGTAAGCTCGGTCGCGAGCTCTCGCTCTTTATGTTCCAGGAAGAGGTCGCTCCCGGCATGGTTTTCTGGCTTCCGCGCGGCATGATGGTGCGCACCATTTTGGAGGACTTCTGGCGCCGGGAGCACCTTAAGCGAGGCTATGACATTGTGCAGGGTCCGCAGCTTTTGCGCGCCGAGACGTGGCAGCGCTCAGGCCATTACGACCATTACCGTCAGAACATGTATTTCACGCAGATTGACGAGGACCAGTACGGCATCAAGCCCATGAACTGCGTCGGCCATATGCTTATCTTCAACAATGCCCTGCACAGCTACCGTGATTTGCCTCAGCGCTATTTCGAACTGGGCGTCGTGCACCGCCACGAGAAAAGCGGTGTCCTGCACGGCCTTTTGCGGGTGCGTCAGTTCACACAGGACGACGCGCACATCCTCTGCGCGCCAGAACAGCTTGAAGACGAGATCGTGGGCGTCATACGTCTCATCCATGACCTGATGCAGCTCTTCGGTTTCAAGTATAAGGTGCTCATTTCGACACGTCCCGAAGACAGCATAGGTACGGACGAGGCGTGGGAGCTTGCGACGAACGCCCTCATTTCCGCCGTCAAGGCAGTCGATTTGCCGTACACCATCAACGAGGGCGACGGCGCTTTCTACGGTCCCAAGATCGACGTCGTGCTGCTTGACTGCATCGGCCGTGAATGGCAGTGCTCCACCATTCAGGTAGACTTCACCTTGCCGGAGCGTTTCGACCTGACCTATGTGGGGCAGGACGGAGAGCGCCACAGGCCCGTCATGGTGCACCGCGCCATCATGGGCTCGCTTGAGCGTTTCATCGGCGTTGTCATCGAGCAGTACGCTGGTGCTCTCCCAACGTGGCTCGCGCCCGAGCAGGCGCGCATCTTGACCGTGACCGAAGCGGGGAACGATGCGGCGCTCGCCATGCGCGACGAGTTGCGCGCCCTCGGCATCCGCGTCGAGGTGGACACACGAAACGAGAAGCTCGGTTTCAAGGTGCGCGAGGCCCAGGTGGCCAAGATTCCTTTCATGTTGGTTGTGGGTGAGAAGGAAGTGCAGGCGCACGCCATGAACGTTCGTCTGCGCAATGGTGATAACGCGGGGCTCAAATCCGTGGGCGAGGTCGCGTCGCTTATACGCGCCGATGCGGAGGAGCCCTTCAAGCAAGGAGGGATGCGCTATAGCTTCTCCTAATGTAAAGCCGCGGCATGACATGTCGCAGGATTCGATCCGGCGCAACGAGATGATCCGGGCACGTGAGGTGCGTGTCATTGGCGCCGATGGCGAACAGCTGGGTATCCTGAACCGCAACGAGGCCATCGAACGCGCCAAGGAAGCGGGGATGGATCTTGTCGAAGTGGCCGCCACTTCCGATCCGCCGGTCTGCCGCATAATGGACTTCGGCAAGTTCCGCTACGAGCAGCAGAAGAAGAAGCAGGAGGCCAAGAAGCGTCAGGCAGTGGTACAGATCAAGGAGATCAAGGTCCGTCCGAAGACGGATGACCACGACTACGAGACGAAGCTGCGTCACATACGCCGTTTTCTGGAAGACGGCGACCGCTGCAAGATCACGGTCTTTTTCCGCGGGCGCGAGATAGTCCACAAGGACCGCGGACAGGACATCCTGAGCCGCGTCGTCCAGGATCTCGCCGATATCGCCAAGGTGGAACAGGAAGCGAAGGCGGAAGGCCGCACCCTGCAGATGCTGCTTGTGCCCAAGAAATAACTTCTTGCGGTAAACGGCTTTTTAAGGCATTATCTTTTTTTCAAAGCCCATTTGATGGGAAGAGCTTTTTTTGTCTGTTTTGAGAGGAGTCAGTCATGCCCAAGATAAAAACCCGCCGTTCCGCCGCAAAGCGTTTTGAGCAGACCGGCAGCGGAAAGTATCGTCGTCGTCGTCAAAACATGCGGCACATCCTGACCAAGAAGGCCCCCGGACGCAAGATGCGTCTGGGCCAGTCCACCTTGGTCGACAACGCCAATCTGAAGGCCGTGCGTCGTCTTCTGCCAAACGGTTAGTACTTCGATCAGAAAGCGGCGAGATGCGCCGGCGGCGGTACGGAGCCGTTCGTAATCCGTGCGGAACAGTAAGCATCATTCAGCTCATCGTCAGGCACACTTTCCTCCGCCTGCCGGTGAAAGGAGGGTACACCCATGCGTGTGAAGAGAGGATTTGCCACCCATCGCCGTCACAAGAAATATCTGAACGCAGCCAAGGGCTTCCGCGGCGGCCGCAGCCGCCTGTACCGCACCGCCCGTGAAGCCGTCGAGCGCGCACTGCAGAATTCCTTCGTGGGCCGCAAGGCCCGCAAACGTGATTTTCGCTCTCTCTGGATCCTGCGCATCAACGCCGCCGCGCGGATCAACGGGCTTTCCTACAGCCGTTTCATGCACGGCCTGAAACTCGCCGATATCGCTCTTGACCGCAAGGTCCTTGCCGACCTTGCCGTCTTCCAGAAAGACGATTTCGCAAAAGTGGTCGAGCAGGCTAAGGCTGCCCTCAACAAGTAGCTTCCGGTCTTCATGGCGGGCAGGGACCACCCTGCCCGCCCGTCATACTGCCTTGAACGCCGCGATGCGGCACGGGGATCTTGATGGATCTTATCAATGCTCTGGAAGGCCTGGCTAGCGAGCTCCGCAAGGAGCTGGACCAGGCCTCTCTTTTTTCTCAGGAAAAGCTTGAGGAACTTCGCGTCGATTTTCTCGGCCGCAAAGGCAGGCTCGCGCAGATCATGAGCAAGCTTTCCTCCCTGTCGCCAGAGGAACGTCCCGCTGTGGGCCAGAAAGCGAACACCGTCAAACAGGAATGCAGCCGCCTTTTCGACGCCTGCAAGCAGGCGATCGAGGCCAGGCGTGAAGCGGCCGCCGTCGCAGGCTTCGATCCGTCCCTGCCGGGCCGCACTCCCTGGCAGGGCTCGCTCCATCCCGACACGCTTGTCATGGAGGAGGTGTGCGGCATTTTCCGCGGGCTCGGCTTCGACATAGCGCAGGGACCGGAGGTCGAGATCGACCATTACAATTTCGAAGCGCTGAACATGCCGCCGGAGCACCCGGCGCGCGATATGCAGGACACTCTCTACGTCACCGATACCGTGCTCATGCGTACGCATACCTCTCCGGTTCAGGTGCGGACCATGCTCGCGCGCAGACCTCCCGTCGCAGTCGTCGTGCCTGGCAAGGTGTATCGTCGCGATTCCGATCTGACGCACACCCCCATGTTCCATCAGATCGAGGGGCTCATGGTCGACCGCGGCATCAGCATGGCGCATCTGTGCGGCATGCTTACCGCCTTCGTGCGCGCCGTCTTCGGGCCCGCGACCGAGGTACGCTTCAGGCAGAGTTTCTTCCCCTTCACGGAACCCTCGGCCGAGGTCGACATCTCCTGTTTCCTTTGCGGAGGCAAGGGGCATGGGCACGGCGAACCGTGCCGCGTCTGCAAGGGCACGGGCTGGGTCGAAATACTCGGCTGCGGGATGGTCGATCCGGCAGTCTTCGCCGCCGTGGACTATCCTTCCGACGTGACGGGCTTCGCCTTCGGCATGGGCGTTGAACGCATCGCGATGCTCAAGTACGGCATAGGGGATCTGCGCATGTTCTTTGAGAATGACGTCCGTTTCCTTTCGCAGTTCGCCTGATGCCTAAGGCCGGCTTGTATACGGGGCGGGGGCCTCTTGGGTCATGGGGCAAGGCGGGGCTGTTCTGCGCTTTCGCCCTGACCGCGGCACTTGCCTTGCCGCCGGATGTCATCGCCCGTCGCTCTTCCGGTCCTCCGTCATCAGGCCTCTCCCCGTCGGATTCAACGCGGGAGCTTGACGGGGTGATCCCCGGCGGGAGACCCATGTCGCGCACTGCTGAAGGGGGCATGGGTTTCACCGATGCCTACGGCAACACGATACGCGACAGGCCCCCGGAGGAGCCCGCGCCCCGCAGACGGCTTCCGGCAGGGGCCTATGGCCGTTACGGAAAAGACAAAAACTACGACAGGCCATTGCCGGAACCCGCCGCCGACCCTGCTCGCCCGGCCTGGTCATTTCAGTAACGCACGGCAAAATAACAGGATTTTCTTATGCTTCTTTCTCTTTCATGGCTGCGTGAGTTCACCCCCTACGAAGGAACCGCCGAAGCCCTCGGCGACGAGCTGACAAAACTGGGGCTTGAGCTTGAGGAACTGAAAAATCCCTTTGCGGGATTGGAAGGCATCCTGACCGCCCAGGTCGTGGAGTGCGAAATGCATCCCGACTCCGACCATCTGCACTGCTGCCGCGTGGACGCGGGGCGGGGTGAGCTGCTCGACATTGTCTGCGGCGCGCCGAACGTGGCTGCTGGGCAGAAGGTGGCCGTGGCCCCTGTGGGCTCATGTCTGCCCGACGGCACGCTCATGAAGAAGGCGAAGCTGCGCGGAAAGCCATCGTTCGGCATGATCTGCTCAGAACGGGAGCTCGGGCTTTCCGAAGACCATTCCGGCATCATGGTGCTGCCAGAGGACACGCCCGTGGGCAAGCGCCTCGTCGACGTCCTGAAGCTCGACACCGAGATCCTCGACCTTTCCATAACCCCGAACCGGGCGGATTGCCTCTCGGTGCTCGGCATAGCCCGGGAGACGGCCATGGCCTTTGGTCTGCCGCTCACCATCCCCGACCTGCCCCTCGCCGAGGACGAGGATCTGCCGCCTGTCGAGGTGCCGGTTGACATAACTGATCCGGAGCTGTGCTGGCTGTATGCGGGGCGTGTGGTCAGCGACATCTGCGTCAAGCCTTCGCCCATGCGCATCCGACACCGTCTGCATGCCGTGGGCGTGCGCGCCATATCGAACATCGTCGATGTGACGAACTACATTCTTTTTGAATGCGGGCAACCCCTGCATTCCTTTGATCTCGACAAGCTCTCGGGCGGCCGCATCGTGGTCAGACCAGCCACCGACAGGGAGAAAATTGTCACACTGGACGGGCAGGAGCGCATTCTGAACCCGCGCGACCTGTGCATCTGCGACACCGAAAAGCCTGTGGCTCTTGCCGGCGTCATGGGCGGCCAGAACAGCGAGATTTCGGGCGAGACCCGCAACGTCTTTATCGAGAGCGCGGTTTTCCGCCCCGGCACCATACGCAAGACCTCGCGCCGGCTGGGCCTTTCCTCCGAGGCGTCCTTCCGTTTTGAGCGCGGCATTGATCAGGCGCGCAGCCGCTGGTCACTCGACCGGGCATGCGCAATGATGGCAAACCTCGGCGGGGGGCGCGTGCGACGGGGCATGATAGCTGTGGAGCCCAAACCCTTCGTCGCCGTGAAGATGGATTTTCATCCCGAAAAGGCAGCTGCTCTGCTTGGCATCCATCTCGATGCCGCCTTCGATGAGAAGGTGCTTTCGGCGATGGGCTGCGCGATCGAGAAGGGCAAGGATGTCTGGACTGTCGATCAGCCCTCGTGGCGTCCAGACCTCACTCGCGAGGCTGATCTGATCGAAGAGGTGGGTCGCGTCTATGGGCTGGACAACATACCGCCGGTGCTGCCGCCTGTGCGGCATGCGCTCGACCATGCCGCCGAGCCGGAATCGGCGTTCTCGTTCTGGCTCAGGTTGCGCCGCTGGGGCGCGGGCGTCGGCCTGAACGAGGCCATCAACTACAGTTTCGTCGGCCATAAGGATCTCGACCTGCTCGGACTGCCTGCCGAAGGCCGCATCTCCATCATGAATCCGCTCTCGGCGGAGCAGGACGCATTGCGCACGGCTCTCGCCCCAGGCCTTTTGTGCGCCCTGCGCAACAACCTGGCGCAGGGCGCCCAGACCGTGAAGCTCTTCGAACTGGCGAACATCTTCGTCGCGGATGCCTCAAGCGAGACGACGGCGAGAGAGACCGGCATACTCGGCATCCTGCTGTACGGCAGCCGCAACGAGGCAGCATGGCCCCAGGTGCCGGGCGATATGGAATACGCTGATCTCAAGGGGCTCGTCGAGCACCTCATGCGTTTCCTGCATCTGCCCGCCCTCCGCTGCGAACGCTGCGAGACCGTGCCGTATCTTCTGCCCGGTGTCGAAGTTTTCTGCGGCGGGCGCACAATCGGCACGATGGGTCGCGTGAAGCCGCAGATGGCGGTGGAATACCTGGCCCGACGCGACGTGTGGCTCGCCGAGCTCGATCTGGGCGTTCTGCGCGAACTGCACGATGCGGCGCACCTCAACTTCGCTCCGCTCGCCGCTTTCCCGCCGGTCAGGCGCGATATCACCATCATGGCCGGCCGCGACGTGAGCGTCGCGAACATGCTCGACAGCATCGCCGCGATGAAGCTGCCCCTGCTTGAAAGCACGGTCCTCGTGGATCTCTTCGAGCCCGATGACAGCGAGGAGCGCAACCTGACCTTCCGCCTGACCTTCCGCCATGCCGCCCGAACCCTCAAGGACGCAGAGGTGGATAAGGAAAGAGAGAAGATCGCGAAGACCCTTGTCCAGAAACTGGGCGTGCGCGTATAGGGAAGGGCAGTCATGGCCGACAAGACTTACCGCATCGGCGAAGCCGCAGAGATCATCGGCCTTAAGTCCTATGTGCTTCGCTTTTGGGAGACAGAGTTCCCCCAGCTTGCTCCCCTGCGTACCGAAAGCGGACACCGCCTCTATACCGAAGAGCACCTGAATCTCTTGCGACGCATAAAGCAGCTTTTGCATGAGCAGGGCATGACCATAGAAGGTGCCCGGCGCGTCCTTTCCGGAAGCGCCGTTGTCGACGAGGATGCACCTGAAAAGCTCAGTGCCGTGCCCGACCGTGATTTCCTGCGCATGCTCAAGCAGGAACTGACGGCCTTGAAGCGGGTTCTTTCCCGCTAGGGGCGAACCATATCGGAGAATGGCCATGATACTGTCCCCGTCCTTGCTCAGCGCCGATTTCTCGCGGCTTGCCGAAGAGACCACAAACTTGCGCCGTGCGGGGCTTTCCTGGCTGCACTTGGACATCATGGACGGGGCGTTCGTGCCCAACATTACCTTCGGCCCGCCCGTCATAAAGAAACTCAGGGGAGTGACAGATCTCTTCTTCGACGTGCATCTCATGATCGAAGATCCCGCCCGCTACCTAGAGGCATTCAAGGCCGCCGGCTCGGATATGCTCGTGGTGCATGCCGAGGCAGACCGCCATCTACAGCGTACGCTCACGCAGATACGCGCCATGGGCCTCAAGGCCGGGATAGCCTTCAATCCGGGGACGGATATTGCGTGCCTGAACTGGCTCGCAGACGATATCGACATGGTGGTCATCATGAGCGTCAACCCCGGCTTTTCCGGGCAGGGCTTCATCCCAGCCTCCTTCAGGAAAATTCGCGAAGCCCGGGCGCTCCTCGACTCCTTGGGCGCCGCTGACGTGCCCATCGAGGTGGACGGCGGCGTGTGCCCCGAAAACACGGGCGCGCTTGTCGATGCCGGGGCCGATATCCTTGTTTCCGGGTCCTCATTTTTCGGCGGCAGACACTACGACAAGCGCCTTGCGGCTTTCGCCGCTGCGGCCGAGGGGCGTGGCAATCCCCGCAGGGGAAGCGAATGGCGGCATCTGCCCGCCGCGGATTCGAAACACTAATCAGGAGACGTCATGCCTACACGACGACAGCTGGCCGATGCGATTCGCGTTCTTTCCATGGATGCCATTGAAAAAGCCCACTCGGGCCATCCCGGAGCTCCGCTCGGCATGGCCGACATGGCGGAGGCCCTCTGGCGGCATGCCTTCAGACACAATCCCGCCAATCCTGCATGGGCTGACCGCGACCGTTTTGTGCTGTCGAACGGCCATGCCTCCATGCTTCTGTATTCCCTTCTGCATCTGACGGGCTACGACCTGCCGATGGAAGAGATACGTAACTTCCGCCAGCTGGCTTCGCGTACGCCGGGGCATCCCGAGTACGGCGTGACGCCCGGCGTCGACATCTCGACGGGTCCCCTCGGGCAGGGCATATCCTCCGCAGTGGGCATGGCACTTGCCGAACGCCTTCTGGCCAGCGCGTTCAACCGTCCCGGGCACATCATAGTCGACCACCGCACATGGTGCTTCTGCGGTGACGGCTGCCTTATGGAAGGCGTTTCTTCCGAGGCATGCTCCCTTGCCGGTACGTGGGGCCTTGGCCGTCTGATTGTGCTCTATGATTCCAACGGGATCTCGATTGACGGTGATGTGTCCGGATGGTTCGGTGAAGACGTGGCCGCACGTTACCGCGCTTACGGCTGGCAGGTCATCGGTCCTGTTGACGGACATGACTGCGATAGTCTCGACCGGGCCATCGCCGAGGCGAAAGCGGACGAGAAACATCCCACCCTCATCATCTGCCGCACGCACATCGGCTACGGATCGCCGAAGACTGACAGCGCCAGCTGCCACGGTTCTCCGCTAGGCGAGGACGCTTGCGCCGCCGCCCGTGCCGCCTACGGCTGGAAGGAACCGCCTTTCGTCGTGCCCGAAGACATACGCAAGGAATGGGACGCCCGAGAAAAAGGAGCGGAAGCCGAGGCCGCATGGAACAATGCTTTTGCAGAATATGAGAAGGCCTATCCCGATCTCGCTGCGGAATTCCGCCGCCGCATGGCCGGTCGTCTGCCCGATGGCTGGGCGAAGACTGTGGAGGACATGGTGCAGAGCGCGATTGCCGCAGGCGAAAAACTCGCCACGCGCAAGGCATCGCAGAAAGCTCTCGATTATCTGGTCGCCGCCTTGCCGGAGCTTCTGGGCGGTTCGGCGGACCTCACCGGTTCCGTATGCACGCTGACCTCGCATTCCGAGCGCTTCAACGCCGCGGAGATGACGGGTAACCATATCTCTTACGGCGTGCGCGAGTTCGGCATGAGCTGTATCCTGAACGGCATTGCCCTGCACGGGGGGTTCATCCCCTATGCCGGAACGTTTATGTCGTTTTCCGATCAGGCAAAGAACGCCCTGCGCTTAGCCGCGATCATGCAGGTGCGTGCTGTTTGGGTCTTCACGCATGATTCCATCGGTGTCGGCGAAGACGGTCCCACACATCAGCCCGTGGAGCAGTTCGTGGCCCTGCGCACGATGCCCGGCATGAAGCTCTGGAGACCCTGCGACACGGTTGAGACGGCCGTTGCGTGGAAGCGTGCCATCTCCGACGGCGGCCCAGCCTGCCTAGCCCTTTCGCGGCAGACGTTGCCTTACTACAGCCGCGCTGCTGCGCAGGTGGCCGACATTGAGAAGGGGGGGTATGTTTTGCGTGATTGTGAGGCCGTTCCAGAGATAATCCTGATAGCAACCGGTTCCGAAGTGGCACTGGCTGAAGCAGCATGGGCGAAACTGTCGGGTGAAGGCTATCGCGTACGCGTCGTCTCCATGCCGTGCGCAGAGATTTTCGACGCCCAGAGCGATGTGTGGAAGGAACATGTCCTTCCGCACGGGGTGCGCCGACGCATCGCCATTGAAGCAGCCTCCCCTGATTACTGGTGGAAGTATGTGGGCCTAGACGGCCGAGTGATTGGCATGTCGATGTTCGGCGCATCAGCACCCGCCGGCGAGGTCGCGGAAAAGTTTGGCTTCACAGCCTCCCATGTCATCGAAGAAGCGCACAGGCTTCTCGCACAATAGACTAAGGAGATCTTCATGAAACGATTCATTGATCTGGATGTGGAAGGGAAGACTGTCGTCATCCGGCAGGATCTCAACGTGCCCATGAAGAACGGGCGCATAACCAATGACAAGCGCATTCGTGCAGCTTTGCCGACGGTACGCATGGCCTTGGAGAAAGGCGCGGGCGTCATTCTGATTTCTCACCTCGGTCGCCCCGTCGAAGGCGAGTATGATGAACAGTTCTCGCTCAAACCCGTTGCCGCACGCATCGGCGAGGCCCTCGGTATGAACGTGCCTGTCGCGCGCGACCTCGTTGCCGCCACGGTGCAGCCGGGGCACGTCGTCGTCCTGGAGAACATACGTTTCTTCAAAGGCGAGAAGAAGAACGATCCTGAACTGGCCGCGAAGATCGCTGCCCTTGGCGACGTGTACGTCATGGACGCCTTCGGTACCGCACACAGGGCTCAGGGGTCGACAGAAGGCGCCGTGCGCAAGGCACCCGTGGCGTGCGCGGGACCGCTGCTTGTCAGCGAGCTTGATGCCTTCGCCAAGGTGCTTGACGCCCCCAAGCGCCCGCTTGTGGCACTCATCGGAGGCTCAAAGGTCTCCACAAAGCTCGGTGTTCTTCAGAACCTCATTGCGCGCGTGGACAAGCTCGTTGTGGGCGGTGGCATCGCCAACACCTTCCTTGCGGCGCAGGGCATCAACGTGGGGGCATCGCTCTATGAGCCAGATCTGCTCGACGAAGCGAAGAAGATAATGGAACTCGCGAAAAGCAAAGGGTGCGCTTTGCCTCTGCCCGTCGATGTCGTGACTGCGAAAGAACTTGCCTCCGGCCAGAAGGCGAGTGTCCATAATGTGAACGAGGTGCCCGCTGATGAGATGATTCTCGACATCGGCCCCCAGACCGTAGAACTGTACCGCCGCGAATTGGCGGATGCGGCGACCGTCGTCTGGAACGGCCCGGTCGGCGCCTTCGAGACGGAGCCCTTCGGTGCAGGCACGAAGGCTCTTGCTGAGATCCTTGCGGCTTCGTCCGCCTTCGTCGTCGTAGGGGGCGGCGATTCCGTCTCTGCGGTCGAAGGCTACGGCCTGGCGGACAAGATGGGCTACATCTCGACAGGCGGCGGCGCTTCCCTGGAACTGCTTGAAGGCAAGGTGTTGCCAGCGGTTGCGGCCCTTAATGACCGCGACTAGGATTTGATACCATTACGGTCGTTTGAGAATAATGAGGGCCCCGATTCTGCTAAGAATTGGGGCCTTTTGTATGGACTTGAGGCCGCTTTTCCGGTGGGGCACTATTGCGCCATCCGTCTGCTTGCTGTATAGTTCTAAGAAGGATTTTTACGGGGAGGGCATCGCGTGCGGCGGTTTTACCAAGAGAGCTGGCAGGGGATTCCATTTACCCGTTTTTCCCATCTTTCCTTTTTTCATCTTGCCGGCTCAAAATTTTATTCAACGTTTTACGAGGAGCTTTTCAGGCGTTACCCAGATTGGGATGCCTTGCCCGCGACGTGGCGTGAGAACAAGCGTAAGGATGCCCTCTGGCTCGTTTCGCGCCTGCGCGAACGACTTGCCCTACGCGGTGCGAGCGAGGAACCTCTGCGGGTGCTTTCCATTGGCAGCGGTGTTGGCTACATGGAGAAGATCCTGATTGACGAGATGCCTGACATCGAAATGCATGTCAACGAGCCGAGCACCGTGGGAATGAAGTGGTTGCGTTCGCGTCTAGCTGCGGAACGCATCTACATCGGCATGCCCCCGGCCTGTCTTCCCTCGGATGTGCATTACGACATGATTTATCTTTCAGCTGTAGATTACGGCATCCCCTCGCGTGAACTCGCCCGTCTTTTGCGCGAGCTTCGCGCACAGCTCGTCTCCGGCGGGGAGATCGTCTGCCTTTCCGCGTCCCTTCTTGAGGAGGATTCCTTCATAGGTGGCTTCGTGAACGCCGCAAAAATTGTCATCCGCGGAATCCTTCATTACCTCGGTGTGCGGCCTCAGCAGTTTTGGGGATGGCGGAGGACCCGCCGGGAGTACCATCGTCTTTTTAAGCAGGCCGGCTTTATCTCCGTGACGGACGGATTTTTGAACGATGGCTTTGATACCTACTGGATTGTCGGTAAATAGAAACCTCTCTCATTCTCACTTCTACCGAGGATGGTTCATGTATGGTTTTTGTAAAGGCGCCCGTCCTTTTTAGAAGTGGGCGTTGCCTTTACTGAGCCGCGTACAGCAGTTTCTTTGCCATCTTCGCCTTGTCCCGATGTCGCTCGGGTATGGGAAAAACCTTCCCGACGACGAAGTCAGACAACAGGTTCTCAAGACCTGAGATGCTGCATGTGGCCCTGCCGATTGTTATGGCTGAGCAGTCCTCAGCGATTGCTATGTCCCCGACCGTGACTGTGACGCTTTCACCGCCCAACAGCGCGCCCGACAGTGCGAATTCCTTGCCATTGTAGGTGATGTCATCAAGAACCAGATACCGCGCGCATGCCTTCTCAACGGCAGGGCGGGCAGCTGCAATGGCCGCATTCACTGCGGTGTTCTTGGCAATATCCATGAGCCCCATTGTATTCCCCTTCGTTTCATAACGAATTCAGATCATCATTCCAAGCACGAGGTTCTGAGTGGAGAAGACTGAAATTTGAGAGTTCGCTTTGTACGTGAATCGACAAAGCCACGCGGACCTCATAGTTTTGCAGTCTTCAGGATGAAGCGCGTGATCTCAGCGGGCACCCCGATGCGGCAGGAGAAGCCGTTCCACAGGCCAGTGCCCGGGCTGACGTAGAGCATTTTCCCGTTGCGTTCGTAGAGACCTGCGATGAAACCATGATTGAAGGCAGCGACGATGGGTTTCAGAAAGAACATGACGCCGCCGTGCGTGTGCCCGGAAAGTTGCAGGGTCACGCCTTCTGCCTGCGAACCTTCCGTCGGCCTGTGCGCAAGGAGTATGCGAACCCCGTCAGGCGCACCCTTCAGGGCGGCTTCCGCGTCTGGGAGCGTGGCGTTGAACCGTTTCGCCACGGCATCAGGCACACCGGCCATCACGAGTGTGGATTCCCCGACGGTCACGATGCGATGCTCGTTCTTGAGCATCACGACGCCCAATTCGCTGAATGCGGCGGACCAGCCGTCGGCGCCGTAGTAGAATTCATGATTGCCCGTCACCCCGTAGACGCCATGACGGGCGGAAAGGTCTTTCAGCGGCAGCACTTCGCCTTTCAGCTTCTCCGGGCTCCCGTCAATCAGGTCGCCGGTGAGGGCAATGATATCCGGGTGCAGGGCGTTCGTCTTTGCAACGACAGCTTGCAGCCAGTCCTTTTTGAGCAGCGGGCCGATATGCAAGTCTGTCAGCTGGATGATGGTGAAGCCCGCGAATTGTTCCGGCAGGTTCGGCACCGCGATTTCGACGGTGCGGACATCCGGCACGCGTATCGATTGCCACACGCCGAAGCCGCTCAGGAGCATTGCTGCAAGGACAATCACTGCCCGTTGTCGGTTGGTTGTCTCAGGCATGCGCCAGCGCAGGCCTGCGCGGCGGCCGAGCCAGAAGAGCACAAGCAGAATGTCGCGGGCCAAAAGCATCAGCACGAGGAAGAAGAGTGCGGCGTAAGCCCACTCCAGGCAGAGGACCGCCCGGCGCGGCAGGTCGGGGGCGAAGAAGAATCCGCCGAACCAGTTGTAGATTTGAAATTTGAGGCTCGCCGCGATGAGTGCCGCTGCCGTGATGAGCTTTGCAAAAAGGCCACGGTTCATGGGCAGGACGAAACGCAACAGAGCATAGCCCGCCAGAAAAAGCGAAAGATACGAGAGGATCATGGTGCGGGAATCGGGGTTCAGTTTTGAAAGGTAAATACTCTCTTGAGTTACTCCTCATTCATCTTGAAATCGACCCTGATCTTGAAGAATTTGGTCGCAGGCAGGTTCAGTACGTCAATCCCCGTGCGTCGTTCTATGCCTTCAAGCGTTTCCCTTTCGGCTTCGCGCGATGGGCTGATGAGCGTGAACCAGACGTTGTAGGCGTGGTCCCGCAAGTAATTGTGCGTCACTCCGGGCTGGGCGTTTACATCCGTCACGAAGGCATCCAGTCTGTCCTCGGGCACCTTTGCGGCACACAGGGTCGACACGAACCCCAGTTTTGTTGATTGGAAGTTCGCGCCGAGCCTCCGCACGAGGCCGCTCTGGCGCATCCTTTGGACCCTCTCGAAGATTTCGTCTTCCGTGCCTCCGAGCCGCTCGGCCATCTTCGCATAGGGGCGCGACACGAGCGGAAAATCAGTCTGTAGGATGTCGAGCAGACGGAGGTCCAGTTCGTCCAGTTCCATACAATCCTCTCTCAACACGGTTGTCAGCGTAGACGCACGGGCGTGTAGGTGCACAGGGGCTCAGGGCCCAAGTGGTCACCCGATATACTCATGGCGCGGGCACGGCAACCCCCGCAGACTCTGTGGTATTCGCACACGCCGCACTTTCCCTTGTAAGCCGACTGATCGCGGAAATCGCGGAAATGGCGGCTTTCGCGCCATATTTTCGGAAAAGGCGTTTCGCGTACATTACCGCAGTCGAGCTCCAGATAGCCGCAGGGCTGCACCTGACCCGTATGGCTGATGAAGCAGAAGCCTGTTCCTCCGAGGCAGCCACGCGTCAAGGCGTCCATGCCGAAATTCTCCATTGAGACAGGGATACCTTCCTCATGAGCGCATTGGCGCATAATGCGGTAATAGTGCGGCGCGCAGGTCGCCTTCAGATGCATCGCCGTACTTTTGCGAAACTCGTAGAGCCAGTGCAGAACATCCTCGTATTCCTCGGCCGTTATGACCTGGTCAGCCAAACCAGCCCCCCTGCCCATGGGCACGAGTAGGAAGATATGCCACGCTGCGGCGCCGAGGTTTTCGCAGAGCGCGAAGATTTTCTTGAAACTCGACAGATTGTTCTTCGTCACCGTGGTGTTTATCTGAAAGGGCAGGCCAGCAGCCTTCAGGTATTCGATGCCCTTCATGCTGGCGGCGAAGGCCCCCTCCACACCTCGGAAGGCGTCGTGGCTCACGGCGTCCGCCCCGTCGATGGAGATGGAACAGCGTTCCACACCGCTTTCCTTGAGACGGCGGGCGTTCTCCGCCGTCAAGAGGGTGCCGTTCGGCGCGCAGGCGCAGGTGAGTCCTCGTTCGTGCGCCGCCGAAATTAACTCGAAGAGGTCGGGCCTCATGAGCGGCTCACCGCCCGTGAATATGATGATGGGACTGCCCACCTGCGGAAAGGTTTCGATGAGGGCGAGGGCCTCGCCCGTCGAGAGTTCGCCCTCATAGGGCTCCGGGTGCGCCTCGGCTCGGCAGTGACGGCAGGCTAGGTTGCATGATCGGGTGACTTCCCACGCTATCAGGCGGCAGGCGGGGCTGCCGTCCTCAAGCGAGCGCGGCCCCCCGCCGAGGTGTCCTTTCGGGACCCCTGCGGGATGCGCGCCATCCGGATGCCTCACTGAGTGTCCGGTAGGATGCCCATCGGTCTCGACGCCCTGAGACAGGGTGGGAATACGGTTTTCCGAATCCGTGTCCATCAGCGTACCAGATCCTTCTTAAGCAGAGCTTCGGCGAAATATGTGATGATGCCGCCTGCGCCGGCCCGCTTGAGGCCGAGCAGGCTTTCCATCATCACGGCATCCTCGTTAATCCAGCCGTTCAGGCCCGCAGCGCGGATCATCGTGTATTCGCCGCTCACCTGATATGCGAAGACAGGCACGTCCACCGTGTCGCGCACGGTGCGGAGTATGTCACCGTATGGGCCGGCCGGCTTGACGATGATGGCATCGGCCCCTTCCTCTATGTCGGCAACAGCCTCGATCAGCGCCTCACGGGCATTGCCGGGATCCATCTGGTACGATTTGCGGTCACCCTTCGCGGGCGCGGATTCGGCCGCGTCGCGGAACGGCCCGTAGAAAGACGAGGCGTACTTGACGGCGTAGGAGAGGACTGGCGTCTGCCGAAAACCCTTTTCATCAAGTGCTTCGCGAATGGCTGCCACGCGGCCGTCCATCATGTCGGATGGGGCTACCATGTCCGCCCCAGCCTGCGCATGGCTCACGGCCGTCATCGCAAGCAGCGGCAGAGTTTCGTCGTTCTTCACCTGGCCGTCAGGTGAAAGGATGCCGCAGTGGCCGTGGCTCATGTATTCGCACAGACACACGTCGGTAATGACCACGAGATTAGGACAACGTTTCTTGAGGCACCTTACGGCCTGCTGTACGATGCCGTTTTCGGCGTAGGCGGCGCGGGCCATGGGATCTTTCGTAGCGGGCAGGCCGAAAAGCAGAACGCTTGTGAGGCCTGTGTCAACGGCGCGAGCGACCTGCTCTTCAAGCTGTGCAAGCGAAAGCTGGAACTGCCCGGGCATGGAAGGGATGGGTTTGCGAAAGGAAACGTCATCGGTTTCAACGACGAAATAGGGCATGATGAGGTCTTCGCGAAGCAGCGGCGGCGTCTCGCGAACAAGGGCGCGCAATTCTGGGGTGCGGCGCAGACGGCGGCCGCGGTGAAATAGCTGTGTCATTTGTGTACTCCGGTGATTACTTTTTCAATATGCCTTCAAGCGTCGCCGCAAAGGCATTCAGATCGGCTTCGTCGATGTTGAGCGGGGGGAGAAGCCGCAGAGTCGTGTTGTGGCTCAGGCTGCAGATGAAACCTTGGTCAATCAGCTCCTTCCACACTGCGGGACAGCTTTCGCCGATCTCAATGCCGATCATCAGGCCGACGCCACGCACCTCTTGGATTTTTCCGGGCAGTCGTTTCTGCATGGCGATGAGCTTTTCTTTGAAGTCGGTTCCAAGTTTCGCGGCCCTCTCGGCCAGCTTGTCGCGCAGAAGTATCTCGATGGTCTTTGCCGCCACGGCCGAGGCGAGCGCGTTACCGCCGAAAGTCGTCGCGTGGCTTCCGGTCTCGAAGCCGCGCGCGACTTCATCTGTTGCGAGCATGGCGCCCATAGGCAGGCCGTTCGCAAGCGACTTTGCCATGCTGATGATGTCGGGTTTGAGATCGTGAAGCTGGAAGGCCCAGAATTTACCCGTGCGGCAGATCCCGGCCTGCACTTCATCGCAGATGAAAAGGATATCCTTTTCTCGGCAAAGCTTCTGAACGCCCGCGAGATAGTCGGCGGCCAAGGGTTTGATGCCGCCTTCGCCCTGCACGACCTCGAGCATCACGGCCGCCGTGGCAGGGGTGATGGCATTCTCAAGGGCACCCAGATCCTCGAAGGGCACCTGGCTGAAACCCTCGGGAAGGGGAGTGAAACCGCGACTCAGATTCTCCCGTCCTGTGGCGGCGAGCGTGCCTAAGGTCCGCCCATGGAAACAGCCTTCAAGAGTGATGATCTCGGCGGCGTTGCGCTTTTTAACTACGGACATATAGCGTCGGGCGAGCTTGATGCAGGCCTCGTTCGCCTCCGCACCGGAGTTGCAGAAGAAGACCTTGCCGAAATGCGCGGTGGAGAGCAGAAGCTCGGCCAAATGCAACTGTTCTTCCTGATAGAAGAGGTTGCTCACGTGCCATAACTTGCGGCACTGCTTTTCCAATGCCTCGCATACCTCGTCGTTGCAATGGCCGAGGCCAGTGACCGCTATGCCGGCCAGAAGGTCGACGTATTCCTTGCCGTCGACATCCCACAAATGGGCCCCCTTGCCGCGGACAATGGCGAGAGGATAGCGCCCGTAGGTGCGACACAGCAGGGCTTCTTCCTTTTTCTTTATGGCGTCGAAAGGTTGGGACATATCAACTCTCCTTATAGAAGATCAGAAAATGATCCGCGTATCATCGTAGTTCGGTAAAAAAACGACGTTTTTTCCTGGGCATCAGTGGCAGATGCTTGACAATCGTCATCGTCGTCCGGTATGGCCGAAACCTCCAGCACCGCGGCCCGTTGCGGAAAGGGCTTCGCATTCCGTCCAGACAGGACGCCGCACCGGTTGAAAGACGAGCTGGGCTATGCGATCGCCGCGGTGGACGATTTGCGTTTTCTTCGAGGTGTTGAGCAGATAGACGAGTATCTCGCCTGTGTAGTCAGGGTCTATGACTCCCACGCCCTGTGCCACGGCCAAGCCGTCGCGAGCACCCAAGCCGCTACGGGAATAGACGAAACCCGCGACGTCGGCGCTCTCCGGCTGGACGGCGATGCCGGTCGGCAAGCAGAGGCGTTCCCCCGCTTCGATTTCCACGGCGTCCACATCAATGCAGGCGCGCAGGTCGAAACCTACGGAAAAGAATGTCGCAGGGGCCAAGAAACCCGACTCACCGGCCCTGTAGAGGTTGCGGGCTTCAGGCCGGGTAAAGACGATATGGACGGAAAAGGGTTCTGTGCGCATAATCAGATTATTATAGACGTCCAGCCCATGCTGGGCAAGCCTTCTTTTTGGCTCGAGGCCGCTTGCCATCACGGGGCTTATCCTGCACAGTGGCACTCAAGGAGAAATCATGAACGAACCTTCAATCGCTGTCATCGGGGGCGGCCTCGCCGGGTGCGAATGTGCCCTCGCGCTTGCCCGTCAGGGCCAGAACGTGACTCTTTTTGAACAGAAACCCCTGTACCGTTCGCCCGCGCACGTCAATGACGGCCTTGCCGAACTCGTTTGCTCGAACTCCTTGCGCTCTGATGAGCTCACCTCGGGCGTGGGCCTGCTCAAGCAGGAAATGCGCGAGCTTGGCAGCGCCTTCATGGAGGCCGCAGACGCTTGCCGCGTGCCCGCCGGCAAGGCCCTGGCAGTCGACAGGGAGCGTTTCTCTCAGATGCTGACAATGCGCATCGCCAATGAACCGCGCATCCGCCGCGTGGAACGGCGTGTAGATTCCCTTGACGACAAAGATATCGCGCGATGCGGCGGGCCAATTGTCATCGCCGCCGGCCCTCTCGCCTCGGAGGGGCTTTCTGCATCCCTTGCAGAATCCCTCGGCAGCGAGCAGTGCTATTTTTACGACGCCATCGCCCCCATCGTTTGGACAAGCTCGCTGGACAAGAATGTCGTCTTTCGCGCATCGCGCTACGATTGTGAGGAAGGTCTGCAAGATGGCGAGACAGGCGATTACCTCAACTGTCCCATGACGCGGGACGAATACGATGTCTTTTTCGCCGCCCTCTGTGAGGCTAAGGTCATACCCTCGCGCAACTTTGAGAAACTCAGGCATTTCGAGGGCTGCATGCCTATAGAGGCTCTTGCCGAACGCGGTCCTCGCACGCTGACGTTCGGCCCGCTGAAACCCGTGGGTTTCATAGACCCGCGCACCGGCAGACGGCCGTGGGCTATTCTGCAGTTGCGCGCCGAAAATGCCAACGTCGAGACCTGCAATCTGGTCGGTTGCCAGACACGCATGCTCCAATCTGATCAAGAGCGCGTCTTCCGCCTCGTTCCGGGCCTTGAGCATGCCGAGTTCGCGCGATTCGGCAGCATGCACCGCAACACCTATGTCAACGCTCCTGAAGTACTCGCCGCCGACCTTTCGCTACGCGGCAGGCCGAACATCTTTTTGGCCGGGCAGATTACGGGGGTCGAGGGCTATGTGGAATCAGCCGCCTGCGGTCTGTGGCTCGGCATGTTGCTCAGTGCACGCGCACATGGCCAAGAATTGCCCTTACCGCCTACGGAATGTGCTTTGGGCGCGCTCTTGGGACATTTGCGCATCCCAAACAAACGATTCCAGCCCTCCAATGTGCATTTCGGCCTCATGCCGGCATTCACCGACCGCATGCATAAAAAGGATCGTAAGACTCTCTATTCGTCACGCGCTCGTGAGTTCTTCGCCGACTGGAAGGCACAAATAGCAGAAATTTTGCCCTTCGAGGCGGGGACTCATTGACATAGTGATGCTTTTTTCGTAAATTACCGATTACTGAATGCGTCACCATCGTCTATCCGGTTAGGACGGCGGCCTCTCAAGCCGCTAAGACGAGTTCAAATCTCGTTGGTGACGCCAAGTTTACAACCGCTTGCAATCTAGGATGTGTAAATCGTGTGTAGATTGCTCAAGCGATTTGTTTTGAAGGGGTAAAGGGTACGACCTTTGCCCCTTCTCTTTTGGCGTATGCCTCTTCGATTTTCACCCGGTCGATTCCGAGGGAATGGATGTACCGGGCGGTTGTGGTAGGGGACTGATGCCGAAGCATCGCCTGAACGGTAGGAAGATCGAGGCCGCTATGGGCCAGGATGGTGGCTGCCAGATGACGGATGGCATGGAACCCGAAGGCCTGGACACCAGCCTTTCGGCAGAGCTGCGGCATGAAGTGCTGCCGCACGGTATATTGTTCGCCGGTGTTCCTGTTGACGAAAACAAGCCCAGATCGGCTCCTCACGCGTAGTTGCGCCATAGCCTGATGCAGTTCCTCCGTCATCGGCAACCATGCGTAAGAGAGGCCGCCAGTGCGTGTTTTGCGTGTGCCCAGTCTGACGCGATGACCGACAAAGTCCACGTCATCCCATGTCAGACGGAATGCCTCGCCGACTCTGGCTCCCGTATAAAACAGGAACAGCAGGAATGTTTTGTCCCTGCTGTCCTCGGCTGCGTCAACGACCTTCCAGAAGTCTGCCTCTGGTGGGACGTATCGCGGATGCTTATCCTCCGCGAATCTTTCAACCCTCAGGAACGGATTGTTCTGGGGGAACCCGTAGTATCTGATGCCGTATTGCCATGCCGCGGCGAGGTTCTTGCGCACCTTGTTGGCCGCATTCCCAGACACGGCCTTATCCACCTGACGGAGGATGTCGAGCGCGTGCCTGGGGGTGACCTTGTCAGCGTCAGTCTTCGGCGGGATGATTTTCATGGAGTGTTTGAAGGCGAGGACTTTTTCGCGTAGAGTCTTCGCTGAGTGGCGCTCTTTGCTCCAATCAAGGTAGGCCGTGCAGAACTCAAGCCAGCAGATTGTATGGGTCTGCTGTACCCACAGGTCTGCGCTCTGCGCGCTTTCCCATTTGCGGGCGTCGGTTTTGAGAGCGAACACACGGGTCTTGCGTTTCCCGTCGATCATCCGCTCCGCCCGCCATTTGCCATTGCTCATTTTGTAGGGCATGTCCAATCTCCTCTATGCGATTTTCAAAGAACCTGATGCAACCAGCGCGACGAGCTTGGACGCACCCTAGAGC
>JAILMX010000043.1 GCA_024692205.1 Desulfovibrio sp.
CACTCTTGATTTGAGAGCGAAATTTCGTGTATGGTCAGTTCAGGAGGATACCGATGAAATACCTTAGCTCATTCTGCTTCTGCTTACTTTTTCTGTGGTGTGTGAGTGCGCAGGCCGCCGATATCAAATCCATGACTGAGACGATCAAGCAACCCATGACGATTAAGGCCAGCAAATCCGAAAGGATGAATGTGGTTTTCAACCACACATCCCACCGCGGCATCAGCTGTTTCCAATGCCATCACAAGGCTTCGGACAAGGGCCGTTACGTCTCCTGCAAGGAATGCCATACCAAACCCGGCGCCCGAGAACGGGATCCTCAGAGCTTGTTCATGGCATTCCATTCCAAGACTTCCGATCATTCCTGCCTGAAATGCCACACTGACAAGGCGGCCAACCGCCCTGAAAAATTCGGCAAGACGTTCCGCAACTGCCGCCCCTGCCACGGCACGCCTTCAACCCCGGCCTCAAAATAACTTTTCGCCCGCGCAACTAAAAAGCCCCATCAGATGATGGGGCTTTTTAGTATCTTTGGCGATCGTGCAATCCAATCCGCTTACCGCCACCGGCCCATGAAATCGGCAGCACTCTTGCCTTCGGCTAAATGCTTCAGCAAAGCGCTGCCGAAAACCACGGCATCAGGTAGGGAATCTGTTGGAAGCTCGGCCAGCTGAGAAGGTTCACGAAGACCGAACCCCAAGGCAATCGGAAGGGAAAAAACGCTCTTCGCACGGTTCAAGGTCTCTGCCACATGCGCCGCCAGATCTTTTCGCTCGCCGGTCACCCCCATGACGGATACCACATAGACATAGCCTTGTCCCTGTTCCGCATACAAGCCCATGCGTTCAACGCTTGTATTCGGCCCCACGAGAGGGATGAGCGCGATATCATTAGCCGCAAGAGCTTCACGCATTGGCCCTGATTCCTCGAAGGGAAGATCGGGAACTATGAAACCGTTCACCCCTGCCTCTGCCGCATCCCGGGCAAGGTTGTCGATTCCGTATTGGAGAAAGGGGTTATAATAGCCCATAAGCACTATACCAGCCTTTATCAGCCCCCTGCGACTCTTCAATTCTTTCACTATGTCGGACAAACAGACACCTTCGCTCAAGGCGAGACGGGAAGCATCTTCCACGACAGGCCCGTCTGCCACCGGATCGGAAAAAGGCACGCCAATCTCGATAACATCGGCGCCGTTTTCATCCAATTCCATCATCGTCGGCCAAAACGTTGCTATATCGGGATACCCGGCTGTCAGAAAAGGCACGAGGGCTTTCCGTCCGGCTGCTTTGGCTTCACGAATTTTTTTTTCAAGAAAATGCATGATCACTCTCCTTCCCCGTCAAGAGCCTTTCGAATGATATCCATATCCTTGTCTCCTCGCCCTGATAGATTGACAAGCACGGTTTTTCCGCTGCCGATTTCAGCAACATGGCCAAGGACCCACGCCAAGGCATGGGAGGATTCCAACGCCGGCAGTATTCCCTCGGTCCTACAAAGTCGGGTGAAGGCTGCAAGGGCATTCGCATCCTTGACGAGACCGTAATGTACGCGACCGCTTTTTTGCAGCCATGCGTGTTCCGGGCCGACGCCCGGGTAGTCCAACCCTGCGGATATGGAATGCGACGGCTCTATCTGGCCGTCTTTTGTCTGAAGAAGCATGGTGTAATTTCCGTGAAGGACGCCTGGCGTTCCCAAATTGAGCGGCGCTGAATTGAAGCAGCCGGGCTCGCCTGTCCCTGCGGCTTCAACGCCCACGAGGCGCACATCGACCTCTTTGATGAACTCATGGAACATGCCGATGGCATTGGATCCGCCGCCGACGCACGCCACGACAACGTCGGGCAGCCTGCCAGTCGCCTCCATCATCTGAGCGCGCGCTTCCCGGCCTATGACACGTTGGAATTCCCGCACGAGCGTCGGGAAGGGATGCGGGCCGGCAGCCGTACCGAAACAATAATGCGTTGTCGCCTGATTAGAGATCCAGACGCGCAGTGTTTCGTTTATCGCATCCTTAAGCGTACGGCTGCCGCTCTGGACAGGATGCACGTCGGCCCCAAGTAGTCTCATGCGCCGAACATTACTCAACTGGCGATCGACATCTTCGGCCCCCATGTAGATGGTGCACTCCAATCCCAGCCGCGCGGCGGCGGCGGCGGTCGCAACGCCATGCTGACCGGCTCCGGTCTCGGCGATCAGTCGCTTTTTCCCCATGTATTTCGCCAAGAGCCCCTGACCAAGGGCGTTGTTGATCTTGTGGGCACCGGTATGGAGCAGATCCTCGCGTTTCAGCCAGAGATTGAAACCGAGCTCTTTTGAAAGCGTCGGACAAAAGGTGACGGGCGTCGGGCGTCCGGCATAGTCACGAAGCAAATCGCCCAACTCCTGCTGAAAGCCGCTTGAAGGCATAATATCGCTCATGGCGTGTTCTACTTCCTGCAAGGGCGGCATGAGAAGTTCGGGCACGAAACACCCGCCAAAATCTCCAAAATAACCTTTTTTCATTGTGTTCTCGCTTGTTATTTCGATTTATCTCGAACAGCGCGTACAACGCCCATCATTTTTTCCCTGTTCTTCACGCCGGGCTCATCCTCAATGCCGGAATTGACATCGACTCCGTCGGGCGAACAAATCCCCAGGGCATCCCTCACCCTTTTCGCATCCAGTCCGCCGGAAAGAATCCAAGGATGCTCGCTGTGCAGATGCGCCAGCTCCTTACAGTCGAGGGGCTTTCCGCTCCCCCCCCCGGAACGCCCGGCATCCAGCAGATACACTCTGCAGCTTTCCGCATGACTATGCATGGCATTCTCTATCTCTGCAAGGCCATTCAAACGCTCTGGCCACAAAACCCGGATAACCCTGCCCACTCCGACAAGCGACGCCTGTTCCTTGGAATAGTCGCCATGAAGCTGCGCATAATCCAATCGGGCCTTGCGCATTATGGAAAGAATGTCATCAACCGTCTCATCCACGAATACGCCAACCCGTTTCATTTCTCCGCTTTCCAAGGCAGCTGCTTTCTCGGGCTGGATGTAGCGCGGGCTTCGCGGGTGAAAAATGAAACCGCACATATCCACGCCGAACCGGGCAGCAGCGTGCAGATCCTCCTGGCGGGTCATGCCGCAAATCTTTATCAGCATCTCTTAGCCTCAAGCTTTCCTAGGAGCCTCGAAAGGGCGTGACCTGGCCCCCCTCCTCTCATGAGCGCCGTGCCGACAAGAACGGCATCATAGCCTGCGTCCGCCGCCTCCCCCAGATGAGCCTTGTCCTGAACACCGCTAGCGGCTATCCATGTTTCCTCGTTTTCTGGGGGATTTCGGCGTATGAAATGCAGACAAGCTGCCCTATCGACACGAAAGGTTTCCAAATCCCGGGCATTGACCTGTATGATCCGTGCCCCGCTGTCCCGGGCTATTCTTAAATCGTCTTCATCAAACACTTCGACGACACAGGTTATTTTGAAGCATTCTGCTTCTTCTTGCAACGACCGCAAAAGCTTTGCGTCAGGCGTGAGACGGACGATCAAAAGCATGGCCGATGCTGGGGTCGCAGCCGTTGCCAGCACCTGAAGCCGGTCAAAGAGAAAATCTTTCCGCAATAAGGGCAGTGACGCGCCCAAGCTTTCCCTCACGGCGGCAGCACGTTTCAGAAAATCAAGCTTCCCGTGGAAATAAGCCTCCTCCGTCAATACGGACATGCAGTTCGCCCCCGCCACGGCATACTGCCTAGCCACGTCCTCCACGGTCAAGTCTTCGCAGATCACGCCTGCCGATGGGGAAGCCCGCTTGTATTCCGCAATGACGCCGACCGGAACTCCGAAAGGGCGCTTCCGCAATGCCTGCACGAAATCAGGACGTTCACCCGCGAACGGTGCGGGCAGGGAGCCTTTTTCAGCCGCTGCCCGCAAAGACTTGAGTTCTGACTGCTTTGCGGCATGAAATCGCTCAAGCAGCATCAAGCACCCTCCTCCCCACTCCCGCAAGGACGGCCTCGCGTGCGCGGGCCATACATGCGCTCATGTCGAGATTCTCTTCCATGAGATACACGCCGAGGGCGACATTCAGCACGATCATGTCCTGCATATGCCGCGGACCGCCGCCGCCAAGCAGTTCCCGCAGCACGGCTACGGCCTCTTCCTTGGTGTGCACGGCAAGATCTTCCGGCCGGCAGGTTTCAATGCCGTAGTCGGCGGGATCCAGCGGCAAGGGCACGGCTTTTTCGCCGTCGAGAATCATGATCTCAGCCGGACCGATAGGGGTGAGTTCATCATAGTTGCCTGCGCCGCAAAGCACGGCGGCCCGCTTCAATGGAAGCTGCAAAAGCGTTTCTGAAACGAGCGGGATGAGTTCAGGCCTAGCGACCCCCATGCACAAATGTGTCGGATTGGACGGATTGATCATGGGCCCCAGAATGTTGAACAGGGTACGCACACCAAGTTCCTTGCGTATCGGCCCGATATTTTTAAAAGAAGGATGGAAATATGGAGCGAACATGAAGGCGAAGTTGCGCTTCCGTACCATTTCCGCCACCGATGCGGGATCCTTGTCCAGCGTGATGCCAAGGGCTTCAAGCGCATCGGCGCTTCCGCTCGTCGACGATACGGCTCGGTTGCCGTGCTTCGCCACCTGATAGCCCATACCCGCTAAGATGAGGGAAGAAGCCGTCGAACAGTTGAAGGAATGCCTGCCGTCGCCGCCGGTTCCCACCACATCCAGATGCGGTCCTTCAATTCCTCTGACGGGCACGGCCCTAGCGAGCGCCGCCCGTGTGGCATGGGCGAGTTCAAGCGAGCTCTCCCCTTTCATCCGAAGAGCAATGAGAAAGCTTCCCGCCTGTGCCGGGGCAAGTTTTCCATCCATGAGCCAGCCGAATGCGACCGAGGCCTCCTTCGCATCCAAATCCTCCTTGCACGCCAGCTTATCCAGTATGCGGGAGAACTTGAGCCTTTCCGCATCCGCATTGAGAACGGCGTTCGGAAAATTGTTCAACAACTGCAGTCCGTCTTTGGTCAGCACGGATTCAGGATGGAACTGCACGCCGACCCAGGGGCGGTCTTTGAAGGCGAGGGCCATGACTTCTCCCTCAGGCCCGCGGGCGGTCACAGTGAAAGCCGGATGGGCGGTATCACTCTTCGCTTCCACGACAAGGGAATGGTAGCGCCCGACCTTCATGGGATTCGACAATCCGCTGAAAAGTCCTTTGCCGTCATGGGTTATGGCGGACTGCTTGCCATGCATGATTGAAGGTGCTCCGACAACCCGGGCGCCGCCGAAAAGGCCGAGTATCTGATGCCCTAGGCAGACACCGAGCACCGGTACCGACGTGTCAAGGTGTTTCAGAAAATCCAAACAATACCCGGCATTCTCGGGGCGGCTCGGCCCGGGGGATATGCAGACCATCTCAAGCGAGGGATCTTTCGCCAGATTCAGGAGATTGGGATCATCATTGGCAACGACATGCGGCTCCTTGCCCAAAGCATAAAATGCCTGTACGAGATTGTAGGTGAATGAGTCGTAATTATCGATGAGCAGAAACATATTCTTCATCCTTTGGATTAAGTACGAGACGCATAATCGCAGATTTGTTGCAGACTTCCTTCCATTCAAGTTCAGGGTCGGAATCATGGACGATGCCGCCGCCAGCCTGCCAGTACACGATATCTTTCTGATGCCACATGCTGCGGATGGTTATGCCCATATCAAGATTAATGCTGTCCTTATCGAGACCGAGCCAGCCGATGCAGCCGCCATAGGGGCCGCGAGGCCTGCCCTCAAGCTCGCGTATGATCTCCATGGCGCGTATCTTCGGGGCGCCGGAAACCGTTCCTGCCGGAAACGTCGCGGCCAGAACATCAATGCTGTCCAGGCCTTCGCGCAGTCGCGCAGTTATGCGGCTTGTAAGATGCATAACATGTGAAAAGCGTTCGACCTCCATATACCGCTCGACGGACACGCTGCCCGGTCGGGCCACCCGTCCGAGATCATTTCGTCCGAGATCCACGAGCATGACATGTTCAGCCTGCTCCTTCGGGTCATGCAAAAGCTCATCCGCCAGCCGGGCATCATCGGCGTCGTCGCGGCCGCGACGGCGGGTGCCAGCGATGGGAGAAAGCTGAAGCTGCCCGGCAGTGCAGCGGACCATCACTTCGGGGGATGAACCGAAAAGGGTCAGATCCGGGAAACGCATGTAGAACATGTACGGCGAAGCGTTGAAACGACGCATTCTTCTGTACAGGTCGAAGGGATTCCCCGCATAGGTCTGCGAAAAACGCACGGAGGGCACGACCTGTATTGCCTCTCCGGCCCGGAGCATGCTCTTGATGCGTTCGACATAATCCCTGTAACCTAATTCATCAGGAGACGGAGCACCGTTTTCAACAGCATCAGCGCTGTCTCGGCTTGCGGAAACCACTGCGCTGACAGAACGCCCGCTCACGACATCTCTGTGCGCTCCCAGACTCAGCTGGCACAGGCGGTTGTACAGATGGTCGAAGACAAGAGAAGTCGCCGGAAGCGCTAACAGGCAATCCGCCTCCGACGGCTGCATGATCCGGGCGAGCCTCTCACTGAAGAGTCCTGCCATGCCGAAGCCAAGATAACCGTACAGAGCACGCGTAATGGGGGGCATTTCGCCAACGCCCTCGGGTGCTTCAATCGAGATGCTCGCCATAAGTTCGCGAAGACCCGTCACGAAATCTTGGCCTTCCAGCTCTTTTAAAGACGCAAAGCGCTCGTCCTCGATGCGCAGGGAAAGCTTGCCGTTTTTACAACTGATGAAAAGAGCCATGTCGCAGGCAAGTATGCTGTAGCGCCCCCACTTCCCATCGACTTCTGCGCTTTCCAGCAGTATGCCGTTTCCCTTCCGGGCCATACCGATGAACAGGCTGATGGGCGTATCCATGTCGGCAGGCAGCCAGCGGGCCGACTGACGAAGTGTTATCAACTGATGCCTTCTGCTCTCCATGGGTTCCTCCCTCTTTTACAGAAAAAATGAACAAAAAAGCCGCCTCCCAAGGGAGACGGCGTACAGTCGCGGATTTTGCCTAGAAAAGACTCAAGACCGCACATCTCCCTTGCGCATGCAGTAGCGCCACCACCAGCCGAAAACGCTGTCAAAGGAGAGAGCGGAAGTGAACTTTTCCATGTTTTGCTTATGTGCCAATCGCGATTTTCTGTCAAGGGGAGACAAGGAAGAAATCCATGGTGCTGGCATGGTGAAAAAATTTGCGGCGGGATGTCTCAACCGCACAGATTCACTTGATTTAGCCTGTAAACTTGTTCGATGATGAAATGAACTTGTAACTTTAATATATGAAAATTATTAATAATAAAAAAATTCTCAATCGTAAAAAAAACTCCCACTCCTTGACGAAACTTTAAAGAAGTTCTAAACTTTTATATATTTTTTTACATCTGTTGGGGGGTGAAAACCTATGGTTTCACCCCCCAACAGATGGCATAATTCCTGTAGGAGACTTCCAATGCCGGAGAGCATCGTAAAGCGTGACGGGACAGTCGTTCCCTTTGATTCGCTCAAAATCCTCAATGCCATCACCAAGGCGAATCAGGCTGTGGACGGAGAAATCATGTCGCCGACAGATCTGCTCTTCGTCACGGAAAAAGTCTGCCACAAGCTTGATGAACTCGCCCTGCACACTGTCGAGGAGACGCAGGACGTCGTCGAGGAGACTCTCATCCAGTATGATTTCGCGCGCACGGCGAAGGCCTACATACTCTACCGGGCTGAGCATACGAAGCTTCGCAATGCAGAATCTTACCTCATGGATATTTACAAAAAACTGACTTTCTCCCCAGCCATTGAGGAAGACATCAAACGGGAGAACGCCAACATCGACGGTGACACCTCGATGGGCACAATGCTCAAATACGGCTCAGAGGGGTCGAAATACTTCATTGACAACTACATTCTGCCCAAAGATGCCTCGGCGGCGCACATCAACGGCGACATACACATCCATGACAAAGATTTCTACATGCTCACCGAGACCTGCTGTCAGATAGACCTGATCAAGCTTTTTGAAAACGGCTTCTCAACCGGCCACGGCTTTCTGCGTGAGCCGAACTCCATAGAAAGCTACGCGGCCCTGGCATGCATAGCCATACAGGCCAACCAGAACGAGATGCACGGCGGGCAGAGCGTTCCCAACTTTGATTACGCGATGGCCCAGGGCGTAGCCAAAACTTTCGCAAAGGAATACCGCACCGCTTTTACGGCATGCCTGCGCCTTACGGGAGGTTATGCCAAGGAGGATGCCGTTGCCAAGACAGCTGAATGGATAGCCCAAACGGGCATAACCCCCTCGATGGCGCACATGGATGAGCTTGCCCGTGCCTTTGAAGCCAATCTGAGGGGAAGTGACAGGGAACTCGCGCTGAAGGCCCATGCCTACGCCGCCGAGAATGCCCTGGAGAATACGGACAGACACGTCTATCAGGCGATGGAAGCCCTCATACACAACTTGAACACCATGAACTCCCGCGCAGGCGCGCAGGTGCCCTTCAGCTCCATCAACTATGGCACGGACACATCCCTCGAAGCGCGCATGGCGATAAAGAACCTTCTGCTTGCCACGCAGGCCGGCCTCGGCAACGGTGAGACCTCCATCTTCCCCGTGCAGATATTCAAGGTCAAGGAAGGGATCAACTACAATCCCGGCGATCCAAACTATGACCTGTTCACGCTGGCGATGGAGACCTCCGCGAAAAGGCTTTTCCCGAATTTCAGCTTCCTGGACGCCCCCTTCAACCTTGAGCACTACGAACCCGGAAACTATAACAGCGAAGTCGCCTACATGGGTTGCCGTACGCGCGTCTACGCTAACAACTACGACAAGAGGCGGCACGTCACCTGCGGGCGCGGCAATTTGAGCTTCACGTCGGTGAACCTGCCCCGCATAGGCATTGAATCCCACGGCGACAGGGAGAAATTCTTCTCCATCCTGGACGACAGGATCGACCTTGTCTTTCGACAGCTTCTGCACCGCCTGAAGATCCAGAGCTCCCGAAAGGTGCGGAACTATCCCTTCCTCATGGGCAACGGCATCTGGATCGACTCCGACAAACTGGATTGGGACGATCAGATCGGCGAAATACTCAAGCACGGTACGCTGACCATAGGCTTCATCGGCCTTGCCGAGGCCCTCAAGGCCCTCTTGGGCGTACACCACGGCGAAAGCGAGGAAGCGCAGAAGCTCGGCCTTGAGATCATCGGCCACATGCGCCAGCGTTGCGACGAAAAAAGCCGCGAGACGAACCTCAACTTCAGCCTTATAGCGACCCCGGCGGAAAGTCTGAGCGGCCGCTTCGTGCCCTTGGACAGAGAACGCTACGGCGTCATCGAAGGAGTCACCGACAAGGACTACTACACGAACTCCTTCCATGTGCCGGTTTCCTTCCCCATCAAGGCGTACAAGAAAATCCAGATAGAAGCCCCCTACCACGCCCTGACAAACGGCGGCCACATCACCTATGTGGAGCTGAACGGTGACACCTGCAAGAACATCAAGGCGTTTGAGAAGATCATCCGCTACATGCACGACCAGCACGTCGGCTATGGTTCCATCAACCACCCGCTTGATCGCGACCCCGTCTGCGGTTACACGGGCGTCATCAATGACGTCTGCCCCAGATGCGGCCGGCGAGAGGGCGAGGCCGTCAGTCTTGAGAAGCTGAAGGAACTGCACCGCAAGTTCCCCCATATGCCGAAATGGAACAGGTAGTCATGATCCCGAATGTGCCGAAGCCTGCTTCGCAACTCAGGCTGGCCGGTCTGGAAGAGGAATCCATAGTCGATGGTCCCGGGCTTCGCTTCGTCGTCTTCACGCAGGGCTGCCGGAACAACTGCAAGGGCTGCCAGAACCCCCACACACACAGTTATTCGGGCGGTACGGTGTACGAAGTCGAGGATCTGCTTTCCCGCTACGCTACAAATCCACTTTTAAGCGGTATGACATTTTCCGGCGGCGAACCCTTTGACCAGGCCCTGGCCCTTTGCACTCTTGCCGACGGCGTCCATTCCCTCGGCGGGGATGTCGTCTGCTACACCGGATACACCTTCGAGCATATCCTCGATCTTGTCCATGACGAAGGCCCTGATTCCCCGCGAGCCGCCTTGCTGGACAAGGCCGATATCCTCATCGACGGCCCGTACGTCGAAGCTCTGCGGGATCTCGATCTTCTCTTCCGCGGCAGTTCAAATCAACGAATTCTCGATCGGAAGGCCCGAGCCGAAATAGCTGCGACACTCCGTTGACTGAGCTTTCCCCATTCTTCCGGGCACACTTTTGGCCTGCATGGCGGCAAATGACCGCCGGTATGAAGCAACATATCGAAAGTCCGCTTTTTTGAAACCACTTCTCCATCCTCCGGAATCCCCGGCAACGGAAAGAGTGAGCTGACAACTTAGCCTTTGAAGGGCGACAAGTTGCGCAAGGTCTTGATCACATCAGGCATGTGCGACACGACAAAATCGATCTCTTCCTCAGTGTTGTAACGGGATAGCGAGAAACGTATGGAGCCGTGGGCATAATTGAACGGCACCCCCATGGCCCGCAGGACGTGCGAGGGCTCAAGACTGCCGGACGTACAGGCCGAACCGGAGCTGGCGCAGATGCCGAGCTGGTCAAGCATGAGCAGAATCGCCTCGCCCTCCACGTTCTTGAAGGAGATGTTCGCCGTATTGGGCAGACGGTTTTCAATATCGCCGTTCACCCTGCAGTCAGGTATGGCGTCGAGCAGCCCCTTCTGCAGGCGATCACGCAATGCTCCGACCTGACTGCGCTCCGCCGCGAAGCCCTCTGCGGCGAGTTTCGCGGCAACGCCGAGGCCTACGATGTAGGGCACATTCTCCGTACCTGCCCGGCGACCTCTTTCCTGATGCCCTCCGCGCATGAACGCGCGGAAACGGACGCCCTTGCGCACGTACAGGACGCCGATGCCCTTTGGGGCATGCAGCTTGTGCCCTGAAAGGGATAACATATCGACCGAAATCTTCGACAGGTCGATGTCGACCTTGCCTACGGCCTGCACGGCGTCGGTATGGAACACTATGCCTTTTTCCTTCGCCATCTCGGCCATTTTCCCGATGGGGTGGACGTTGCCGGTCTCATTGTTGGCGAACATGACGGAGACAATCGCCGTATCTTCGGTCAGAGAGTTTGCATAGGCATCCTGATCAAGACGCCCCTTGTCGTCCACGCCAATACGCGTCACCCTGTAGCCCTGCCGTTCCCAGAACTGCGCAACATTCAGCACGGCAGGATGTTCCAGTGCCGTCGTGACAATGTGGCGTTTCTCGGGCTGCGTCTGCAGGGCTGACCAGATGGCGGTGTTGTCACTTTCGGAGCCGCAGGAGGTGAAGATGATCTCTTCGGGCTGAGCGCCCAGCAAGGCCGCGATCTGTTCACGGGCCTCAGCCACCGCATGGGCAACCTGCCCGCCGAAAGTATGCATGCTCGAGGGATTGCCGTACAACTCGCCCAGATATGGCATCATGGCCTCGCGGACTTCGGAGGCTATGGCCGTGGTGGCATTGTTGTCAAGGTATATGGTTTTCATGGGGCGGTTTCCTCAGGCGATCTTTTTCTGCTCAGCTCTATTCTTCAGCTCGGCATCAAGTATTTCGGCTATCTCATCCTGGCACTCGCCGCAGGAACCGCCGGCCTTTGTATAGCTGATAACGTCTTCCAGCGTCTTGAGATCGTTCTCACGGATGACCCGGATGATCTGAGCATCGGTCACGCCGAAGCATTTGCAGACGAGCTTGCCGATCTCCTGCGCATGCGGAACGGGAGGCTCCCCTTTCCAGTTGCGAATCGCCGCCTCAAGAGCTTCTTCACCCATGACGGAACAATGCATCTTTTCACGCGGCAGACCACCGAGGCGGGCGACGATATCCTTGTTCGTCAGCTTGAGGGCCTCGTCAACTTGCATGCCCGTTATCATGTCCGTCAGCATGGAACTGGACGCGATGGCGCTTGCGCAACCGAAGGTCTCGAACGACGCCTTTTCGATGACGCCCTTGTCGCTGACCTTGAGGTACAGCCTCAGGGCGTCGCCGCAGGCAAGGCTGCCCACTTCACCCACGGCATTCGCATCGTCCATGGGACCGGCGTTATGCGGATGCAGAAAATGCTCTTGAACCGTTTTGCTATAATCCCACATGAGTACGTTCTCCCGTAAGGCGACGCTGATTGGCGTCCAGAAGTGTCTGCAACGTCTTGTTCTTCAAAAAAACACGGATATGCACATCCATCTCAAGCCAGAACTCACGCGTCGAGCACAGGCATTCCCTTTGGCAGTTTTTTCCGCCGGCAACGCATGCAACAGGGGCGAGGTCGCCCTCAAGACATTCGAAGACGGGCTCAAGCGGAATCTCCGCCGGCGGCTTCGCCAGTGCATAACCGCCCCCCATGCCGCGAACAGCTCTCAATATTCCAAGCGGCTTCAGTGCATGAACCATCTGCTCCAGATAACCGCAGGAGATGTTCTCTTTTTCCGCTATCTGACGTAGTTCGGTCAAGATGCCAGGAGGCTGCACAGCCAGCCGCAAGAGAAAACGCAGGCCGTATCGTGTTCTTGTTGAAAAACGCATACTCTCACCGCCGTCCGGTCTGCCGCCTTTTGCCGATGGCGGGCAGGCTGAAAGGTGTCTCCTGATACACGTAGTAATTCAGCCAGTTGCTGTAAAAGAGGTGCGCGTGTGCCCGCCAGTTCATCAGCGGCGCCGCTGAAGGATCATCCCCAGGGTAATAATGGCGAGGCACGACAGGGTTGAGTCCCCTGCCCAGATCTCGGTGGTACTCTCCGTCCAACGTGTCACGATCATATTCCAGATGTCCGGTCATAAAAACCTGCGTTCGGTCTCGGCTCTCCACCATTGTAAGGCCGGCCTCATCCGAGTACGCCAAAACACGCAGTTCACCGATCCTGTCCACGTCTTCTCGCCGCACCTCGGTATTGCGGGAATGGGGCGCAGTAAACATGTCGTCGAAACCGCGGAACAGGCGGCATTCGGGATGGATCACCGTATGCCGGAATATGCCCGACATCTTCTGCGGCAAGGTGTGCTTGGGAACGCCGTAGTAATAGTAAAGCCCAGCCTGCGCGGCCCAGCACAGGAAAAGTGTCGAATACACCCGACAGGCCGCATAATCCATGATCATCGTTAATTCATGCCAGTAATCGACCGCTTCAAAAGGCAAATGCTCGACCGGAGCGCCTGTTATGATCATGCCGTCGAAACTCTGGTCGCATATCTCGTCAAAGGTCTTGTAAAAACGCTCCAGATGGTTGGCGGGCGTGTTCTTCGACTCATGTTCGACGGTACGCAAGAGCGTTATGTTGACCTGAATCGGACTGTTGCCCAAGAGGCGCAGGAGCTGCGTCTCCGTCGCGATTTTGGTGGGCATAAGATTAACAATAGCTATCTCAAGGGGGCGGATATCTTGAGACTGGGCCCGCTCGTCAGTCATGACAAATATGTTTTCTCGTTCCAGGGCTGTACGCGCCGGAAGATCGGCGGGAATTTTTATTGGCATGCAAGGAACCTCTTTTGCTATGGCAAAAAACATAGTACAAAGCTATGTTGTGTCAAGGGGTAAAAGGGGAAAAGGGAACGGGGAAAACTTGAAAACGGTTGCAGCGGTCGCCCAGCATCACCCGACGCTAGGTCGCCCGACGCAACCTGCATAGAAAAACAAGAAATCGGCGTGATCGGCCGGCAGTCTGCAGAACGCCAGACTACTTGTCGAAAAGGATCTCCTGATAATTGGGCAGCGCCCACAAATCATCGGGCACGCGCAGCTCAAGCGCGTCAGCGCTTTTGCGCACATTTTCCATGATCGGCAGTATTTTCCCGCAATACGATCGGGCCATCTCGAAATTGACAGACATGCCTTCGACCTCGGTTAAGTGATCCTCAAGGCTTGCCAGGTCAGTCTCCAGCGCCTGAATGAGGACGGTCAGTTCATCCAAAGCGGGGGTCGGCACTTCTTTGCCGAGGCCCTTCATGGCCTGTGCCGTTGTAGCTAGTTCGCCCTGATAGCGTACCGCTGCCGGGTAAATGACAGTGCGCCCGAGCCGCAACGCGAGCGTGGCCTCGGTATGCACCGTCTTGCAGTACTGATCGAGATAGATTTCCTGCCGGGCGCACAGTTCGGTGCGCTTCAAGATGCCCTGCCGCTCGTACAGGTCGATGACCTCGCCGCGCGTCAATTCTGGAAGGGCCTCTGGCGTATCATGCAGGTTCGGCAGACCGCGACGCTCGGCCTCCTTGTGCCAGATCTCGGAATAGCCGTCGCCGTTGAAAATGATGGCGCTGTGCTCGTCGATGACATGCTGGATGAAAGACTGCACGGCATCGTTGAAGGCGACGCCTTTGCCGAGCTCCCGTTCAAGCCAATCGGCGGCAAAGCCCAAAGAATCCGCCATCATGGCGTTCAGGGCGGTCACCGAGCTCGCAGCGGACTGGCTGGAACCGAGCGCGCGGAACTCGAAACGATTGCCCGTGAACGCCACGGGGCTCGTACGGTTGCGGTCGCCGGGGTCCGTTGGCAGGGCCGGCAACGTGTCCACCCCCACGTTCATCATGCGGCCTTTTTTGCTGTTAGCGGCGTCTTCGGCGCGCCCTGCGCGGAAAGCCTCGAAGACCTCGGTCAGCTGGTCGCCGAGGAATATCGACATGATGGCCGGCGGAGCCTCATGGGCTCCCAGCCTGTGGTCATTGCTGGCACTCGCCACCGTAGCGCGCAGAAGCCCGCCGAACTTGTGCACGGCGCGTATCATTGACGCGCAGAAGACCAAAAACTTTGCGTTGGCGTGCGGCGTCTCGCCAGGGTCGAAAAGGCTGCCAAGCTCGGCATTGCCAAGCGAATAATTGACGTGCTTGCCCGAGCCGTTGATACCCTCGAAGGGTTTTTCGTGCAACAGACACTTCAGGCCGTAACGCTTCGCCACATTCCGCAACGTGGACATTATGAGATGGTTGTGGTCGATGGCGAGATTGCTGGGTTCGTAAAGGGGCGCTATCTCGTATTGGCTCGGCGCAGCTTCGTTGTGGCGGGTGCGCACGGGCACGGCCAGCTTGTAGAGCTCGCGCTCCACCTCCATCATGCAGGAAAGCACCCGCTGAGGAATAACGCCGAAATACTGATCGCTGAATTCCTGGCCTTTCGCCGGACGAGCACCGAAAAGCGTGCGACCGGCGATCTGCAAGTCGGGTCTGGCGAAGTTGAAGTTGTGGTCGACCAAAAAATATTCCTGTTCCAGCCCGGCGTAGGAGACGACGGGCAAATCGGTCTTGACACCGAACAGTTCGAGCACCCGCTGCGCCTCGCGATTCAAAGCCTGACCAGAACGAAGAAGCGGCGTTTTCTTGTCGAGCGCCACCCCGGTCCACGAAAGGAACATGGTTGGGATGCACAGGAACGTGCCGTTCGGGTTCTCCATTATATAGGCGGGGCTCGTCACATCCCAGGCGGTGTAGCCACGCGCCTCAAAGGTAGAACGCAGGCCGCCGGAAGGAAAGGACGAGGCATCCGGTTCACCCCTGATGAGCATGGAGCCGGAGAACTCGGCGATGACACCACCGAGACCATCGGGAATGAGAAAGCTGTCATGCTTCTCGGCCGTCTGACCGGTCAGCGGATAAAAGACGTGCGTGAAGTGCGTCGCGCCCCTTTCGATGGCCCAGTCCTTCATGACGGCGGCGACGGTGTCGGCGATGGAGGGATCCATGCGTTCACCGAAGGTTATCGTCTTATGAAGGGAGCGGTAGACGGCCTTGGGCAGGCGCTCGCGCATGACGCGCTCATTGAAGACGTTGCATCCAAAGATGTCCGTTGGCCGCGTATCCGCGAAATTAAGCGGAGGAACGGTCGGCTTGTAGGTCGTGATAGCCTGTATGGCGTCACGCCGGGCGCTGTTGCTGCTCATGCTGAAAGCTCCTCTGACCTATTGCACGTCGATGATTTCAATTTCGAAAAGAAGTTCCTGTCCTGCAAGGGGAGGGTTGCCGTCAAGGGTTATGTCATCCGCCCCGACTGCGGTGATGGAGACGTTCATATCACCTTTTTCGCTTGAAAGCTGCAGAAGCGTGCCGACTTCAAGAGGGACATGGCTGGGCACCTGCGCACGGGGCACGGTGAAGACAAGGGATGCATCACGCTCGCCGTAAGCTTCGGCCGGGAGGATGGCGACGTTCACGATATCGCCCGCCACATGCCCTGCTACGGCAGCCTCGAATCCGGGGATGAGCATGCCCGCCCCTTGCGTGAATTCTAAGGGTTCACGCCCACGGGATGAATCAAACACGCTGCCGTCTCTGAGCTTTCCCGTATAATGGACGCGCACCTTGCTGCCTTTTTCTATGGTCTTGTCGGGCGGCATACAACCCCTCCTCACAAATAGTTACGCACAAAAAAGCATGCTCTTAAGGCGATGTCAATGACTAGGGGTACACGGTTTTGTAAAAATTTTTCCACATGATATTGACATATTTCTAACAGTCACTTTTTCCTGTATAAACAATTTTTCAACAGAAGATTAGCAATGAGAACGACACCATTACTCCCCACCCGCATTCACACTAACGCTCCAATTACCCGTGGCAGCATACACGATGAGATCAACGATTATTTCCGCAATGCCTTCACCGGATTCCCCTTCCTTTGGGGGAAAATGCCAGGAAATCCCTTTGGTGAACTGGGAGCTCATGAGGGTCTCATCCCCTCACTCGACATGATAAGCGATGAAAAGGCCTACGCAGTTGTCGTTGAACTTCCCGGCATTGAACCGGAGGACATTACGCTTGAGGCGAAGGACAACACCCTCTCCATCTCGGGTGAAAAGAAAGTTGAACGCCGTGATGAGGACAACAAGCATGTTC
>JAILMX010000051.1 GCA_024692205.1 Desulfovibrio sp.
GAGTGAATTTCCGTCTCAAGACTGTCTCATGCTGTATCAGTGTAGGTGTGGCGGTTCGCCGTGCGCATTATCCCGTGTGGCTTGGAGTTGGATCATATCCCCGTTCTATTCTGGATGGTTATCCCATAGCTCCAATACTGAGCCAACTTCCCCAAGGCTCCGAAGCCCCTTGAATAACGGAGGGACCTCTTGGGAAAATAAGAAGGGGGCTACAGATTATCTCTGTAACCCCCTTAACTTATTGGAGATTTCTGGTCGGGATGAAAGGATTTGAACCTTCGACCCCTTGAACCCCATTCAAGTGCGCTCCCAGGCTGCGCTACATCCCGATTTCTTTTTATTAACCTCTTCCAGCGATCTCTGTCAAGTAAATTCTTCAAATACAGTCCTGTCCCGACCTCAATCAGACGAATGTAACGAAGTTAGATTTGCGGGGTGCTGCCTTGGCAGGTTCCGCGGCAGGATAGCCGATGACGCAATGCCCGATGCCCTCGTAGTCGCCCTCAATGCTCCAAGCCTTGAGCAGAGACTTGCCCGCATCGCTTTCAAATTCTTCTTTTGCCCTGTGTATCCAGCAGCTTCCCAGCCCCAATGCATGAGCAGCAAGCATAAGGTTTCCAATGACAAGACTACCGTCGTAGACGTACGTGGGACGGGCCTTGTCAGCCAGCACCACCATGCACACAGGTGCACCGTAAAAGGGATCGCTGTTGACCCCCATGATTTTGGCATTCATTGCTGAAAGCTGATCGCGACTGGCTTTATCCTTCACGACGATGATGCGGCATGGCTGCTTGCCCATGCCGGAAGCGGCGAATGTGCCTGCCTCAGCTATTTGTTGCAGCAAAGCATCAGGAACGATGTCAGGTTTGAATTTACGGCAGCTGCGTCGTGCTTTCATGGCTTCAAGAACGGCATCCATTGAGGACCTCCTAAGTTGAATTGGCTATAGTACAAGTTTATAGTATCAAACTAACTCCTATTTACTCTATATACTATATCTTCAATTACGCAAGAGCGTAAATAGCAGCTTCTAAAGCATGAATTTTCGTTGTATCAAATACAGGAATAACACTATCCTTATCGCTGACAAGCATACCAATTTCAGTACAACCTAATATAACCCCATCAGCACCTCTATCATGCATATCTGAAATAATTCTTTTAAACTCTTCACGCGATGAGTCAAAAACTTTCCCAAAACATAACTCATTGAATATTATATCATTTATAATATTCATATCATGTTCATAAGGGATGATGACTTCAATATCAGCATCATTTAGGCTACCAGTTATAAAATCTTGAGTCATTGTAAATTTTGTACCAAGCAATCCAACAGTATTGATTCCAGAGCGCTGTATACAATTTGACGTAGCATCGGCTATATGTAGTATTGGTATGGTTATATTTTGTTGAATGCTAGAAACAAGCTTATGCATAGTGTTCGTTGCAATGACTATAAAATCTGCACCAGCATTCTCTAATTTTTTTGCAGCATCTGACAAAATTTTTGAATTACCATACCAGTTTTCATGCGTCATGTTATGCTCAATATCAGCAAAATCGACATTATACATTACTATCTTAGCACTATGAAAACCACCTAATCTTTCGGCAATCTCTTTGTTTAGAATCTCATAATAGGTAATTGTACTTTCCCAGCTCATTCCGCCAATAAGACCTATTGTTTTCATGACGTATCCCTTGTTATTCATTGACTTTCACAAACCCATCACGCCCGACAGGCTGCCCGCAAGGACATCACTAGCTGTTTTGCAAGATTGCTGAAATCGCCTATCGTCCAGTCGATGCGAGGTTCTCGTGGCAGGATGATACCCCTTTCTATGGTCTTATAACATGCCTCATTAGGATACTCGAAACATCGCATCCGCGCAACGGATTGCGGCGAAATGGTGTCGGGGGAAGCTATCCATCTCTGAAAGGAAAATGCAGCGTAAAAATCCTTCTCGATCTTTGTATCGAACACAGCCGACAACTCAGTCATGCGGGTTGAAAAGCAACAAAAAGCGAGATCAGCCGCCCCCGGTCTCGAGACATATGCGGGCGCTCACTCGTGTAGGGTCTTTTCGAAAAACTTTCGGTTTCAATAACTGCATGTACCCGGTCAATATAATAAATTCAGCAGGAGAAAGCTTGACATGTGAATAATATCACAATACGGTTTCGCTTGCCACATTCGACTGACCACTGTCATGGCGCTGGCACCAATAGCCGACGGATAACGACTCAAGCTGTTTCGCTTCGAAACCATGTGAACAGGATGTAGTTCTACCGCAACCACGGCTCCTGACGGCAGGTGTTGCGGCGTCCGGCCCCGGCCTTTCGTGCAGCAACGCAAAAATCAAAGGAGAAGCGCATGAGAGATATTTCCGCATCGACCATCACCGAGGCCGTGGCACGGCTGTGCGTTGAGGCCTGCTGCCGTCTGCCGGGCGATATTCATACTGCCTTCGAGAAAGCACGACAAAGCGAGCCCTCGGTCATTGGACGCGACATTCTGGGACAGCTTCTTGAAAATGCCGAAATCGCCGAAAAGGAGACCATGCCCATCTGCCAGGACACGGGACTGGCAGTCGTCTTCGCTGATATCGGCCAGGACGTGCATATCACAGGCGGGGATTTTACCGAGGCAGTCAATGCGGGCATCCGCAAGGGCTATGTCGAGGGATACCTTAGGAAGTCCAGTGTGGCCGAACCGCTCTTCGATCGCAAAAACACCGACGACAACACGCCTGCCGTGCTGCATGTCCGCATCGTACGGGGAGACGGCCTGCGTCTGCGTCTTGCCCCAAAGGGGGCCGGTTCGGAGAACAAGGGCGTGCTCAAAATGCTCGTTCCGGCGGACGGCATGGAGGGAGTGCGCAAAACCGTGCTGGACGCGGTGCAGGCAGCCGGCCCCAACGCCTGCCCCCCCATGGTGGTGGGTGTTGGGCTGGGCGGCAACATGGAGCTAGCCTGCCTGCTGGCCAAACGGGCCTGCGTACGCGATCTGAACAGCGCAAATCCCGACCCGCGCTACGCCACGCTGGAGAAGGAACTGCTGCACCTAGTCAACCGGACAGGCATCGGGCCGCAGGGGCTGGGAGGTCTCACCACGGCTCTGGCGGTACATGTGGAATGGGCGCCCACCCACATCGCCTCCCTGCCGGTGGCGGTGAACATCAACTGTCATGCGGCGCGGCACGCCGAAGCCATCTTGTAGGAGAACACCATGTCTGACGCAATCGTGAAGCACATCCGCGCCCCCTTTGACGAAGCCACTGCGCGATCCCTGCGCGCCGGGGACAGCGTCCGTATTTCGGGCACAATCCTGGCCGCGCGCGACGCGGCTCACAAGCGCCTTGTGGAATGTCTGGACAGGGGGAAGGCTCTGCCAGTAGATCTGCACGGGCAGGTGGTTTATTATGTCGGCCCTTCCCCAGCAAGACCGGGGCAGCCCATCGGTGCCGCCGGACCAACAACCGCCGGGCGCATGGACGCCTACACGCCGCGTTTGCTGGCCGAAGGTCTCAGAGGCATGATTGGTAAGGGCTACCGCAAGCCTGAAGTTGTGGAGGCCATGAAGAAATACGGTGTGCCCTATCTGGCCGCCGTGGGTGGCGCGGGCGCGCTCATCGCCCGCCGCATCAGGAAATACACGGTACTCGCCTGGCCCGAACTGGGACCGGAGGCACTGGCCGCCATGGAGGTGGAGGACTTCCCCGCCATTGTCGTCATTGATTGTGTGGGCAACAACCAGTATGAGGCCGGGCAGACCCCCTACAAAACGCTGCAGGAGGCTGTATGACCCCCCGTTCCCCCGGTGATGGCAGTCCGCAATCGCCTGGATTTCTGGCAGACGCTTTCCGGCGCGTGCCTGGCCCTGTTCATCTGCATCCATCTGGTGTTGGAGGGGAGTGTGGTGCTGAGCCCCGTTATCACCAAAGGCGTTGCCTTGTTGCTGGAAGTCACCTATGCCGCGCAGGTTGCAGCCCCGCTGCTCATTTCCCACGCCTTCGGCGGCACGGCCAAGTGGCTCACCTGCTACACCTCGGACGGCACGGGCCACGCCGTGCTCTTCACCCTGGACAACCGCATGCTGCTTTCTATGACCTCATCGACGACGACAGAGGGGTTTTCGGCTGCATGGGCCTGCTGCCTGCGACAATGTCTGCCCCAAGCAGATCCCGCTCCGGGACCAGCTTGCCATCATGCGGCGCATAGCGACCATGGAATCCGTGCGCGCCATCCTGCCGGAATTCCTGCGCTAGAAGCTGCGGGACTATGACTGCGCCGGGGCGTAAGGCTTTCTCTGCCGCATCAACAACGGACGGGGTTGTGCGTCTCCCCCGCCCCAAAGGACTTCCGTATGGAACTGTTGACAGAACTCTTTGTGACGCACGGGCCGGTGCAGACGGTGCTCGTGCTGAGCGCCACCATTGTTTTCGGAATCCTGCTGGGCCGCATAAGCATCGGCGGCATCCGCTTTGGCATCGGCGGCATCCTGTTCAGCGGCATCATCATCGGCCATTTCGGCTTTTCGCTTGATCCGGGGCTGCTGGTCTTCACGCGGGAATTCGGTCTCATCCTCTTTGTGTACGCAGTGGGCATGCAGGTGGGGCCGGTCTTTCTGGAGTCCTTGCGCGACCAAGGCCTGCGCCTGAACTGCATTGCCGTGTTCATCGTCGTTTCCGGTGCGCTCATAGCAGTGCTCTGCTGGAAATGCTTCGGGCTGTCCATTCCGCAGACGGCCGGCCTGTTCAGCGGGGCCGTCACCAACACCCCTGCCCTGGGGTCAGCGTCCGAGGCATGGAGCCTGGTGTCGGGCGACGCCGAAGCCGCAGCCTACGGCCTGCGTGTCATCGGCATGGCCTATGCGGTTGCCTATCCCTTCGGCATTTTCGGCATTATCCTGACCATGCTGCTGCGGACCCTCCTCCGCATCAACGTGAAAGCAGAACTGCAGCACATAAAGGCGCTGGAGCATGCAAACCGCCAGCCCATGGAGGCCGACGCAGATGACGGACTGCCCCGTCGTGAGCTGGTAGTGACGCGTCCGGCCGCCCTTGTGAAACTGGCGGCCCTGTGCCTGCCCGACGGTGCGCACGTGACGATTCTGCGCCGCGCAGACGTGATCGTGCCTCCGGCACCCGGCCTCCAGCTACGGCTGGAAGACCGCGTGACCGTGGCCGCTCCGGATGCGGCCGCGCTGGAATGCGCCGCTCGATTGCTGGGCGATAATGTGAAGGAAGGAATGGAAGGCGCGTTCGGGATCATGAACGTCGCTAAAGCCTTGGCCTTCCCGGGACGATAAGCGCGGCGAAGTCCCCCTGCCGGGCTTAAGCAAGCTTAGCGTGAAATCACGCCCGGCCCGCAAGGGCCGCAACCCGCGAATCCCGGCATGCAGGACGGCGAAGTTCGCGCCGGCGAAGGCACTGAAGGACGCGCTGAACTAAACGGCGCTCTTGGGGACGCCTGGGAACGGCTGCCAATAGCGCCGGAAAGCCATTCCCGTTTTTGGCCATGCGGCCTCCTACTTGACTGCCATATCGCTGATTCTGGAGCAGGTATAATGCTGTCTGGCAAGGAAGTAACCATATGACGCCCTCTCAGTTGAACAATCCTATGGCGATGCACGGCATGGTGACGTCGCCGCACCATCTGGCCAGCCAAGCCGGTCTGGACATATTGCGCCACGGAGGCACCGTCGTTGACGCCGCCATAGCGGCTGCGGCCGTGCTGTCGGTCGTCTACCCGCATATGTGCACCCTCGGCGGGGATGCCTTCTGGCTCATCCACAATGCGGCAACGGACGAGACTGTCGGCATTAACGCAAGCGGCCGGTCAGGGGAGAAGGCTTCCTGCGATTTCTATACGGCCTTCGGACTTAAGGCGATTCCTTCCCGCGGGCCTTTGGCCGCGAACACGGTGCCCGGCATCGTTTCCGGCTGGGATGCGGCATGGCGCTATTCGCGGGATCATATGGGCTCGCGATCTTCCTGGGCCGAACTACTGACCTGTGCGACCGATCTCGCCCGGGATGGCGCACCCGTCAGCTCGTCTCTGGCATTTTGGGAACGCAAGGATGCGGAGGATCCCGAAAACGTTCAGGGAGGCCTGCAGCGGTTCAGCGGTTTTGCAGAGGCTTTTCTGAACGGGAAAAAAGCGTTCTCCGAGGGGGATATCCTGCGCCAGCCTGACTTGGCGCGAACCTTTGACAGGCTCGTCGCAGGCGGCGCGGAGGAATTCTACCGCGGAGAAACGGCTGAACGCATTATAGGCAGGCTGACGGCAGAGGGCGGCCTTTTGACGCTGAATGATTTCGCTGAGCACCATGCTGATTTCGTCACCCCGCTCACCGTGGGGTACAGGGGCTTCACGGCGTGCAACCTGCCCCCGAACTCGCAGGGTATGGCCTCCCTGGCCATCCTGCGGATTCTGGAGAATTTCGATGTTCGTACTCTCTGGGGGAGCGACGACATGCCGGATTCCCCCGGAGCCGACTACTATCATGTGATGGTTGAGGCGACGAAGCTGGCTTTCGCCGACAGGGACCTCTGGGTGACCGATCCCGATTTCTCCGAGATCCTTGTGAGGGAGCTCTTGTCAGCTGAGTACGCCACGCGTCAGGCAAAGCGTATCGACATGCGGCAGGCGCAATCCTTCGCCGCGCCGCTTGATCCCCATGGGGACACCATCTGGCTCGGGACTGCGGATGCCGCCGGCAATGCGGTTTCAATGATACAAAGCGTCTATCATGACTTCGGTTCGGGCTTCGTGCCGAAAGG
>JAILMX010000099.1 GCA_024692205.1 Desulfovibrio sp.
AGGTTATACCTCAACAAGCCGGTACTTCCGGCTCCCCATGCCCAGTTCCTCCATTGCGGAGAGCTGGCGCAGTCCCTTGCGGGATTCTATGCGTTCCACCAGGTCTTTCTTGTCCTTTTCCGGCAGGGCGTACACAAGGTCGATGGACGCCTGGTCTATGGCGAGAATGTCAGCGGAAGCGAGAATTCCCAGATCCGGCGCTGTGGGTTCCGCTGCGCGCGTGCCCGCGCAGTCGCAGTCCACGGACATGCGGCGCAGCACATTGATGCAGGCGTAGTGCCCTTTGAAATGGTTTGTGATGGCCTTGCCGCTGTCCGCCATGGCCTCCATGAACCATTCCTTCATGGGCCATTCCCGATAGGATTTCTCCGCCGCACCCGGCTTGTCCACGCCATGAACCTGCGCCTTGCCGAGTCTGCCCGACGCGCAGCCGATGGCGATGTTTTTGAGGCTGCCGCCGAAACCGCCCATGGCGTGCCCCTTGAAGTGGGTCAGGATGAGCAGCGAGTCGTAATTGAGGAGGTTCTTGCCGACGGCCACCTCCTTGAGGTGGAAGCCTTTGCCCACAGGCAGGGGGGTGTCCCCGTCAGCGTCCATGATGTCGATGGGAATCCCCCAGCCGTTGGTTTTTATTGCCTTGCGGTGCCCTTCGGTTGTCTTGCGAGGGCTGTTGTAAAGAACGTTGCACTCCACAGCTGTGGCATTGGGCAGGGCCGCCACCAGTTCTTTTACCCAGGCAGGCGGAAGGATGTTCGGCCCGTGTGGCTCGCCGGAATGCAGCTTGACCGCAATCTTGCCGGACAGCTGCGTCCGGATCTTGGCGAGTGCCTTAAGCAGGTTTTCCGGGGTGCAGTCCTTCCAATGCCAGACAACGGGGGCGTCCGCGGCTAACGCGGCATTGCCGCCCGGCATCCCGGACGTTGCCACAGCTCCGGCCACCATGGCCGTGTCTTTCAGAAATTCACGTCGATTCATTGTCTCCTCCTTGCATCAGGCTCCGAATAACCGCGCCGCGCTTTCCATGGTGCGTATGGCCGCGTCCTCGAAAGGGCATCGCTGTTCGCAGGAAGCGCTTTCCACGGGCGTTTGGGCGAACACGTCATTCCAGGAGCGCGAGGACACCACGAACATCTCCTGGATGGTGAAATGTTTGTTGCGCTGGGAGAATGCCGCTGCCGAACCGCAGCGCTGCGCAAACGCCACCCCGCCGCGGGCTTCGGGCAAAAAGCCCGGTTCTGATTACCCTATCGCATTATCGCATGGGTACGATAGCCCATTCCTCTATTTTTTCTGCCTAATCCTCTATCAGTCAGGACAGGATACAAAAAATATGTCACTATGGCGTACACCAGTATTGCAACGAGTCGAGGTGAGCATGGCTGCGCAAAGAGTTCATGCGGGAGACTGTCTGGCATTTATTCGTGACGCAATCATGCGTGCCTGCCCTTCTTCGGGAAACTATCCCGTTTCTTCGGTTCCCGGGCTGCGATTTCACTGCCAGACATGTGGCGGGGGCATGCGTCCGCTTTTTTACGAACCGCTTGCCATCCTTGTCGCGCAAGGGGCGAAGGCCGTCGAAATCGGCGGCGAGAAGCTTCGGTACGGCCCAGGGGTCTGCTTTTTGTGCGGCATAGACATGCCGGTATCCAGTTGCGTGGTTGAAGCGAGTCCCGAGGAGCCGTTTCTCGCGCTCTCACTCAGCATGGACGTCAGCCTTGCGGCGGAATTGGCGGCGAAGATGCCGCCTTTCCCGCATGACGGAACGCATTTTTCGGGCGCTGCCACGCAGACGGCTGAACCGAACCTGCTGGACGCCTTCGCCCGTCTTGTGGAACTGGCGGAACATCCTGCGCAGACCCTGAACGACCTCGTCCTGCGTGAAATCTATTATCGCCTCCTGGGCAGTCCCTTCGGTTCGGTTCTTCGTTCCTTGACCACGCTCGGTTCACACGGCAACAGAGTGTCACGGGCCATCGCCTGGCTGAAAGAAAATTACTCCAAGCCTTTTGCTGTGGAGAGCCTTGCCGAGCTTGTCCATATGGCGCCTTCAACATTCCATAAATATTTCAAGGAAATCACATCAGTCAGCCCCCTGCAGTACCAGAAGCGGCTGCGTCTTGACGAGGCCCGGCGGCTTATGCTGGCCGAGGGATATGACGTGACGAGGGCTGCCCTTGCCGTAGGGTACGAAAGTTCCACGCAGTTCATCCGGGAGTACAAGCGCCTGTTCGGAGACCCGCCCAGGCGCAGTATTGCCGGCATCAAAAATACCGGGGAGGATGCCGCCCGATGAAGAGACGTGCATTCATGGCCGCGCCGGTGGGCTACGGCGTCGCTGAAGATGAAGAGATCGCGCTAGGCGGCGTGACGGCAAGCGGCGAACCCGGTACGGGCGTGATGAATATCGGCGACGGGTACGGAGCGGCCAGCGCTGCAGCAAGAATACTCACCCTGACGAGTTCCTTGAAATCCCATAGTGCTCTAGCTAAAAAAACATGGCGTATCAAAGGAAAAGATGGTGGAAAACATCACCCAGCTCGGCTTTTACGCAGACTGGCCCAAGGCCTGGGCCGTGTTCGGCATGGCAAAGAAAGCCTATGGGGACGACAAATAGCCCATTTTACCCCGGCACCGAGCAAAACAAGAGGGAGTTTTTATGTCTTCAAGCGTCTATTTCGCCAAGCTCACGGTCAAGAATCCCGCCGACAACAAGCTTGCCAAGATTCGTCGCATCTGCAAGGCCGCGGAGCTTGAAGCCAAGGTCAAACCTCTGGAGATAAGCAAGGAAGACCAACTGGTGGCCGTCAAGGTGCATTTCGGCGAGCGCGGCAACGACACCTACATTCACCCGACATTTGTCCGCGAAGTGGTGGATCAGGTCCGCGCCGCCGGGGCCAGCCCCTATCTCACGGATACCTGCACGCTCTACAAGGCGTTTCGCCACAACGGCGTGGATCACTTGGAAACCGCCTATCTGCACGGTTTCACGCCCTATGTGGTCAATGCTCCGGTGGTTATTGCGGATGGCGTCAACAGCCACGCCTGGCGCGAGGTCCCCGTGAATCTCAAGCACTTCCAATCCGTAAAGATTGCCGACGGCATTCTCTCGGCCAATGCCATGGTGGTCATCTCGCACTTCAAGGGGCACGCCTTCGGCGGATTCGGCGGGGCGCTCAAGAACCTCGCCATGGGCTGCGCCCCGCACGAAGGCAAGATTGACCAGCACGGGCGCAACATTGTCATCATGGGCAACTGCATCGGCTGCGGCCAGTGCGTGAAAATCTGCCCGCAACAGGCGCTCTCCCTCGTCAAAGCGGAGAAAGGGCGGCGCTGTGTCATTGACAAGGAGCAATGCTTCGGCTGCTACGAGTGCATGAGCGTCTGCAAGCAGGGGGCAATCGGCATCGACCTTCCCAATGAATACGAGGATTTCTCCGAGCGCATGGTGGAATATGCCTTCGGCGCGCTCAAGGGCAAGGAAGGGCGGCTTTTGTTTATCAATTTCCTGATGAACGTCACGCCGCAGTGCGACTGTGCGGGCTGGTCCGATCCCGTGCTTGTGCCGGACATCGGCATCCTGGCATCGACCGATCCCGTGGCCTTGGACACCGCCTGCTTCGACCTCGTGTCCGCCACGCCAAGCCT
>JAILMX010000106.1 GCA_024692205.1 Desulfovibrio sp.
TAACACTCGAATGGATAATTTGAAAATTGGAATCAGATATTATCTAGAATTTTTAAAAACAGTTGATGAGATAAATAATATTAATTTATATACAAACATAAATAAAATTGAAGCAGAAATTATTCATGTTGATTATTCAGATCGTGTAAAACTTAATTCATTGCAAGAAAATATAGACCAATGGGATTATGAACAAATACAGAAGTTTGCAGACATATATAATATATGTGATACAAATGGAAACTACAATTATAACAACGATAATCAAAAAGCCTGTTTTCTACAATTTTTACGACAAATAAAATATGCTGCAATGCTATGCAATGAAGAAAATAAATATACTCATTTATATAATATATTGACAAATGACAAACGCGGTAATTGAGCGAGATATTTGCTGCCGGCACTCAACGGCTGGTCTGGATTAAATAAGCCATTAAATGAAACTAGTGGCAATAATTCAGCTTTTAATAATATAGTAGATATCCACAAATCGTATATTTTTAACGACAAGGATAAAGAGCATAACATGGCAACTACAATAACCAATATGCAGCAAACATATTCTTTAGCCTCTCCCCGTTACTGGTGGCTTGTAGCCAATCCGCGCATCTGGAATTTTGCCGACCTGCCCACGGGCGAGACGCAGACCTACACCGCCCTCAATGAAAACGGCAACAAACGCCGCGTGTACCAGAACTTCTCGGACGCCGCCGTGGGCGACAAACTTGTCGGCTACGTGTCGCAGCCGCAGAAAAAACTGGTGGCCCTCTGCACCATCACGGCCAAGGACTGCGACAACATCATCTTCCGCAAGGACGAGCAGCTTGCCGACCCCATCAGCTACGCCGAATTGAAGGAGATGCCGGAACTGGCGTCCATGCAGTTCTTCCAGAATCCCAACGGCAGCCTGTTCAGCCTCACAGAAGAGGAAGCCGCTGCGCTCATGAACTGCATCCGCGAGCGCAATCCACGCCCTCCGGCGGACGCCGCGCCCCCCTACACGGCGGAGGACTTCTGCCGCGAGGTCTACATGGCGCCGGAACGCCATGCCCGCCTGTGCAAGTTGTTGCTGCGGCAAAAGAACATCATCCTCCAGGGGCCTCCCGGCGTGGGCAAGACGTATGCGGCGCGTCGGCTGGCCTGGTCCGTCATGGGCTGCAAGGACGACAGCCGCGTCACCATGGTGCAGTTCCACCAAAACTATGCCTATGAGGATTTCGTCATGGGCTACCGGCCCGACGGCGCGGGCTTCGTCCTGCGCGAGGGCGTGTTCTACCAGGCCTGCAAGCGGGCGGCCAACGATGCGCAACGGCCGCACTTCTTCATCATCGACGAAATCAACCGGGGCAATTTGAGCCGCATTTTCGGGGAGCTGCTCATGCTGCTGGAAAACGGGCACCGCGGCGAATCTCTGCCCCTGCCGTACAACGGCGAGCGCTTTTCCGTGCCCCCGAACCTGTACGTCATCGGCATGATGAACACGGCGGACCGCAGCCTCGCCCTCATGGACTACGCGCTGCGTCGGCGCTTCGGCTTCTGCTCCATGCCGCCCGGCTTCGGCAGCGCGGGTTTTGCGGCCTACCTGGAAAGCCTCGGCGGCAAGCCCATGCTGCGCGCCTTGGTGGAGGCCGTCAAGAAGCTCAATGAAGCCATCAGCGAGGACGCCTCGCTAGGCCGGGGCTACTGCATCGGCCACAGCTACTTTTGCGGCATGCAGCCGGAAGACGTCACGGAAGAAAGGCTTGCGGACATCGTGGAGTGCGACCTGTTGCCCCTGCTGGAGGAATACTGGTTCGACGATGTCGACAAGCGCTGCCGGTGGGAACAAGAGCTGCGAGGAGCGCTCTCGTGAGCGCGCGCCACGGCGTCCGCATCAAGAACGTCTACCATATGCTGAGCTACGCCTATGCCGCCCTGCGGCAGGGCGACTGCAAGCAGCTGGCGGATGAGGATTTCGGGCACATCCACGACCTGTTCGCCGCCATTCTGGCGCGCGGGCTGGCCGGACAGATCCGCCGCGGCCTGTACCGGGAATACCTTGAACAGCGGGCGGCCCTGCCCACCCTGCGAGGCAAGCTGGACATGCCCGCCACGATGGCGGAACGCTGTGCCTGTCGCCCCCGTCTGGGATGCGAGTTCGACGAGCTGACGGCCAATGCCCTGGTGAACCGCATCTGCAAGACCGCCGCCCTGCTGCTGGCGCGGCACGGCCAAGTCAGCAAGGACAACAGGGATGCCCTGCGGCGAATTCTGGACTGTCTCTCTTGCGTGGAGCCCCTGGCCGCGGGGGGCATCCCCTGGCGGCATCTGCGCCTCCACCGGGGCAATGCCGCATATTCGGCGCTGCTGGCCGTCTGCCGACTGCTTTTTGACGGGCGGCTGCTCTCCACGGAATCCGGGGCGCGACGCATGGCCGAATTTTTGGACGACCAGCAGATGTGCCGCCTGTATGAAAAATTCCTGCTGGCCTATTTCAGGGAAGAACACGCCGGCCTTGCCGCCGCATCCGAACGCGTGGACTGGAATCTGGACAGCGCGCCCGACGCTGCTCTGCCCGCAATGGTGACGGACGTCACCCTGCACAAGGCAGGACGGACACTCATCATCGACGCCAAATACTACGGCAGGAGCATGGCGTCCAACCTTTACGGCGGGCACAAGCTGCACTCGGCCAATCTCTACCAGATATACGCCTATGTGAAAAACCGTGACAGGGACAAAAACGGCACTGTGGCGGGGCTCCTGCTCTATGCCGGAACCGACGAGACTGTTCGCCCGGACAGTGAGTACATCATGGACGGCAATGTCATCAGCGCCCGTACGCTGGATCTAAACCGGGAGTTTACAGAGATACGCAGCCAGCTTGACGGCATCGCCCACTCGCTGGACAGCCCGTTTGTCAGCAATAGATTTTCGTAAGCGTGGCACTAGCGGATTCGCGCAGGGTTTCCCCTCTTCCGAATCTATGCGGCCCCCCCATTGGCAAGAATGGGGCGCGGGGGAAAAGACCCGCGCGTGACGCCTCTTGCCCTTGATCGGCAGACAGCTTACAGTGGGGCGGGGGAACAACCGCGCATGCATATTCTGATAACCGGAGCCGCAGGCTTCATAGGCTACCATCTCGCCGCCCGTCTCATCGCCGAGGGCCACACCGTCGTCGGCATCGACAATCTCAATGACTACTACGACGTACAGCTCAAAAAGGATCGCCTGGCGCAGCTTGCCGCAGGCCCGAACGCCGCAGCCTTCCATTTCCGCAAACTCGATCTTGCGGACGGTGCGGGCGTGGCCCGCCTCTTCGCCGAAGAGGGCTTCACCCATGTCGTCAACCTCGCCGCGCAGGCAGGAGTGCGCTACAGCCTGAAGAACCCGGCCGCCTACGTGCAATCGAACCTCGTGGGTTTCGCCAACGTGCTGGAGGGCTGCCGCAACACGCCCGTGGAGCATCTGCTCTTCGCCTCGTCCTCATCCGTCTACGGCATGAACGCCCGCCGCCCCTATTCTCCGCACGACAACGTCGACCATCCCGTAAGCCTCTACGCCGCAACGAAGAAAAGCGATGAGCTCATGGCCCACGCCTACAGCCATCTCTTCCGCATCCCCTGTTCCGGCCTGCGCTTCTTCACCGTCTACGGACCATGGGGACGCCCGGACATGTCGCCATACCTCTTCGCGACCGCCATCGTGCGCGGCGAGCCCATAAAGCTCTTCAACGGCGGCCGCATGCGCCGCGATTTCACCTGCATCGACGACATCGTCGAAGGCCTCGCGAGGCTCCTCCCTCTCGCCCCGGAGCCCAACGCCGCCTTCGACCCGAAAAATCCCGACCCGGCCTCAAGTTCCGCGCCATGGCGCATCTTCAACATCGGCAACGGACGCTCCGTGGAGCTGCGCGACTTCATCGCCGCCATTGAGGACGCGCTCGGCAAAAAGGCGCGTTTCGAGCTTCTGCCCATGCAGCCCGGCGATGTCGAGGTAACATGGGCCGACACCGCCGATCTCACAGCCGTGACGGGCTTTTCCCCGAACACGTCCCTGCAGGAGGGAATCGCCCGTTTCGCCGCATGGTACAGGGAGTATTACAGGATATGACAAAAGATACTCCGCAGCCCCTGACAGGACGGAAACCGGAGATCCTCGCCCCCGCAGGCGACACCCCATCCTTTCTCGCGGCCCTCGCCGCCGGAGCGGATGCCGTGTATCTTGGGCTCAAGCACTTTTCGGCCCGAATGGAAGCCGAGAACTTCGGCACGACAGAACTCGCCCGGCTGACGGATCTCGCACACGGCAAGGGCGCGCGCGTCTACGTCGCCATGAACACCCTCGTAAAGCAGACGGAATGCGACGCCTGCTACCGTCTCATTCGGCGCCTCACGCGGACTGTCCGCTGCGACGGCCTCATCATACAGGATCTCGCCGTGCTCGATCTGGCGCGACAGGCGGGCTTCGAAGGCGGCCTCTTCCTCTCCACACTCGCCAACCTGACGCATCCCGAATCTCTCGCCGCGGCAAAAGACCTCGGCGCCTCGCGTGTCATCCTGCCACGCGAGCTCTCCATCGACGAGATCCGCGCCATGGGCGAGATCTGCCCGGAAGGCCTCGACCTGGAGATCTTCGTGCACGGGGCGCTCTGCTACTGCGTCTCCGGGCGCTGCTACTGGTCGAGCTATCAGGGCGGCAAAAGCGGCCTGCGGGGCCGGTGCGTGCAGCCCTGCCGCCGCATGTACACGCAAGGCCCGGGCATACTGCACATCGCTGACAAGTCAAACGGCGGGAAACGCCCCTCCGCGCGCGGCAACGACCACAGCGCCCGCTTCTTCTCCTGCCAGGACCTCTCGCTCGATGTGCTGGCAAAGACCCTTCTCGGCATACCGCATCTCGCCTCATGGAAGATAGAGGGTCGCAAAAAGGGCCCTCATTACGTTTACCATGTGGTGACAGCCTACCGCATGCTGCGCGACGCTCCGAACGATGCCCATGTACGCAAGGACGCAACCGAAATACTCGAGATGGCCCTTGGCCGCCCGGGAACCCACGCCCGCTTCCTTCCCCAGAAGAACCGGGTTCCCACCGATCCCTCGGGGCTCACGAGCTCCGGCATGCTCATCGGCAAGATACGCAGCGACGAAGCCGGCACCCCGCAGATACGGCCCCGCATCGACCTGCTCCCCAAGGATTACCTGCGCATCGGCGTTGAGGACGAGCGCTGGCACGCGACCCTGCCCGTAACGCGCGCCGTGCACAAGTCATCGAACTTCACCCTGCGCCTGTCCCGCCACAAGACCCCGCCGAACGGAACGCCGGTCTTTCTCATCGACCGCCGTGAACCGCAGCTTCTCCAAATACTGCGCGAATGGCAGCAGCGCCTGGACGCCCTGCCTGCGCCCCCGGCGCAGCCCGTCAGCGGCACGCCGCAACTGCCCTCACCCCGCAGGGCCAAACGCATGCCCGACATGCGCGTTCTGGCTTCCGTGCCGATGGGACGTGAGAACCGCACGGGGTCAAGCACACGCCTCGCCCTGTGGCTGACCCGCCGAACGGCTGAGATCTCGCGGCCCATTGCCCGCAAGGCCGCATGGTGGCTGCCGCCCGTCGTCTGGCCCGACGAGGAGGCCGCTTTACGCCGCATCGTGGCCGGCCTGTGGAAGGACGGATGCCGCAATTTCGTCTGCAACGCACCGTGGCAACGCAGGCTCTTTCCAGAAGAACTGCCGGGCGAAAGCCACCTCATCGCCGGCCCCTTCTGCAACATCACAAATTCAGCAGCTCTCGGCATTCTCGCACGCATGGGCTTCGGTGCGGCCTTCGCAAGTCCGGAACTTCCCGCCGAGGAGGCCCTAGCCCTGCCGAAAGCAAGCCCCCTGCCGCTCGGTTTTGTGCTGGACGGTTTCTGGCCCTGCGGGATAAGTCGTTTCGGGCTGCTCGGGATAAAGCCGAACCTGCCCTTCGCAAGTCCCCGCGGTGAGCTTTTCTGGTCGCGGCAGTACGGGGAGAACGTCTGGATATACCCGGGCTGGCCGCTTGACCTGACCGCGAAGCAGGAGGATCTGCTGCGGGCGGGTTACGCCTTTTTCGCGCATATGCGCGAGAATCCCCCGAAGGAACTGCCCGCCGCAAGACGCCCGGGGCTCTTCAACTGGGACGGAGCCCTGCTGTAAGCGATGCCCGGTGCCTGTTCGGATGCGGCACGGGCCGCCTTTCCCCGCGGTCTCTTTCAGCCGCCACATACATTGCGCTTCGGCACGGACGCCCTCTTGCTCGCGGCCTTTGCAGCCCAAAGCATAAAAATGCGCATTGCAGCTTCCTTACGCAACGGCAAGCGACCTTTCTTTTGCGCTGAACTCGGCACAGGTTGCGGGGCGGCCATTCTCGGACTTGCGCTTTTGCAAAGCAACGTCTGCGGTTGCGGCATCGAAATCGACCCCGCCCTGACCAGCGCCGCTTCACGCAACGCGGAGCATCTTGGGCTTGCCGGAAGGATAACCTTCCTCACCGCAAATATTGCGGATTGCGGTGCACTCTCCGATATTGCGGGATCCTGCAGTTGCGTTATCGCAAATCCCCCGTACGCCTTTACCAACGAGGGAAGACCCTCCCCCCACGGTTCGCGAGAAAAGGCCCTGCGCGAGGATGATGCCCCGAAACTGTTCTCTCGCACCGCACATTTTCTCTTGAAACACCACTCGCCCTTCTTCTGTATTTTCAGCGCGAATAACGCGGCACGCCTTATACTCGCCCTCTCCGCTGCACGCCTGGGTGTTCGGCGGATATTGCCTGTCGCCGCAAGGCGGGGAGAATCCGCCTCGCGAGTCCTTGTCGAAGCGCGGCGAGATGCCGCTGACGACCTGAGGCTCGAAGCGCCGCTCGTTCTTCATCCGTCCTCCTTTTTGCCCCCATCCCCCTCCTTGCCGCGAGGCAGCGAACCGCACGGCGTGAATTGGACAGACGAGGCAATTCGCTTCTGTCCCTGGCTTTGCAGCGCCCGCGACAAACACTCAGCGAGAGAGGCTCCCTCATGTTCATAGCAGATCTCCACATCCACTCCCGCTTCTCGCGGGCGACGAGCAGGCAGCTCACCGTGCCCCACCTTGCCGCATGGGCACGCGTGAAAGGCATCGACGTGCTCGGCACGGGCGATCTCACCCACCCTGTCTGGCGCGAAGAGCTGAGAAGGGATCTCGCCTATGACGAGGACAGCGGCTTCTACCGTCTCGCCTGCCAGGCAGAAAAGCTCCAGGGCATGGAGGAAGCGCTTTCGGGTGATGACGCAAGGGGTCCCCTCTTCTGCCTGCAGACCGAAATCAGCTCCATTTACAAACGAGGCGGCAGAGTCCGCAAGGTTCACAATCTTGTCTACCTGCCGACCCTCGACGATGCGGACAGGCTCTCGGCGAAGCTTGCCCTCATCGGTAACATAGCCTCGGACGGAAGGCCCATACTAGGCCTCGATTCGCGCGATCTTCTTGAGATGGTTCTCGAAACATGCCCAGGAGCCTTCTTCGTACCCGCCCATATCTGGACGCCATGGTTCTCTCTATTCGGATCGCGCTCCGGCTTCAACTCCATGGAGGAATGCTTCGGCGACCTCGCAGACGAGATTTTCGCCCTTGAAACGGGCCTTTCCTCTGACCCGGCCATGAACCGCCATGTGAGTGCCCTTGACGGCTACGCGCTCGTTTCGAATTCGGACGCCCACTCTGGCGCAAACCTTGGTCGGGAGGCAAACCTCTTCGAGGGAAAGGCAACCTACGCCGGGTTGTTCGGCGCCTTGCGCAATGCCGCGATGCGCAACCGCGATGCGGACGATGATTGCCGTTTTCTGGGAACGCTTGAATTCTATCCTGAAGAGGGCAAGTACCATCTCGACGGGCACCGCGCCTGCGATGTCTGCCTCGACCCGGTGCAAACCCGAGCCCGCGGCGGCATCTGCCCAGTCTGCGGCAAACCTCTGACTGTGGGGGTGCTCCACCGCGTGATGGAGCTCGCTGACCGCTCGGCTCCGGCCGCGCTGCCCGACGAGCCGGAAGCCCGTCCCCTCATTCCCCTTGCTGAAGTCACCGCAGAATTGCTTGGTGTAGGGCCAGCGTCCGTCAAGGCGAAACAACGCTATGCCGAGGTTCTCCGAGATCTCGGCACCGAACTCTCCGTACTCTGCTCCATGCCTGTCAGCGACATCCGCGCATACTGGGATGCCCTTGGCGAGGCCGTTGACCGCCTAAGAAGCGGCCGTGTCTTTCTCAAGGGCGGCTACGACGGTGAATACGGCACCGTTCGCGTCTTCGCACCCGACGAGCTTGACGTTCACAGGCGCAATCGTCTCGTGCCCGCCGCTCCGGCCACCCGCAAGGCTGGCAATACACCCCTTCTCCAACAACGCCAGGCGCATACGGGCATTGACTCTCTTCCTCTTTTCCGCAGTGTCACAAAGCCCCTTTCTGGGACTCCCGCCCCCCCCCAAATGGATATGCAGTTCTCTGATGAGCAGAACGCCGCCCTCCTGGCAGGACCGGGGCCCGTACTCGTCCTCGCCGGGCCCGGAGCCGGTAAGACGCGTGTGCTCGTGGGACGTATGCTCCGCCTCATACGCGAAGGCACCCCGCCAGACAGAATCCTTGCAGTGACCTTCACCCGTCGCGCCGCGCGTGAGATGCGCGACCGCCTTCAGGCTTCCCTCATCCCCGAATCCCACTTGCCTCATTGCGATACCTTGCACGGCCGCTGCTGGCAATTAGCCCTGACCCGCTTTCCCGCCCTTCATCTGCTTGCGGAAGAGGAGGCCATTGCGCTCTTTTCCGAGGCGAATCCCCAGATCGCAAAACGACGGATACGCGACCTGTGGGAAAGCGCTTCCCTTTTGCGTGAAAAGCTTGCCCCCAGTGACGTCTGGCCCGCCGATCTCCTTACGGCCTACCAGCGATACGCTGCGGCAAAATATTCCCCGTTTGCACCTGCCTGCCTCGATTTCACTGACCTTTTGGAAATGTTCCTTCCGGTAGACATGGATCCTGCGCGGCGGATTCTTCCGCACGGGGGAACACCTGTCGCAAACCTCGCCACCGATGCTTCCGCATTACCGCTGCCCGGGGGAACGCCCTATTCCGGCCCGCGCGTATGCCTTTACGACAGTGATAAACCACTCCACCTGCTGGTGGATGAGGTTCAGGACTGCACCCCCCTTCAGCTCATCATTCTCAAGACCTTCCTGGCCCCGGATGGCAAGGGCCTTTTCGCCATCGGCGACCCTGATCAGTCGATTTACGGCTTCCGAGGCGCCGGCGGCGACTGCGAGAAGGATCTTATGCGCCACTGGCCTTCTCTCTCGGTGCTTCGCCTAGCCCGTAGCTTCCGCGCGAGTCAGTCGGTTCTCAACATGGCGCAGGGCCTCATGCATGACGCAGCCCGTTGCGGAAATCTGACGGCTTTCCGAGACCTGAAGGCGCATCTTCATATCTTTACCGCGCCCGACGACTCTGCGGAGGCGCGCTGGATAACGCATCACGTCAAATGCCTGCTCGGCGCGACATCCCATTCCCTTCTCGACGGCGGAAAAGGAGGGCATCATGGACTCGACGGCACCCTCGCCCCCTCGGACATCGCCGTGCTCGTTCGCCTCAAGGCCCAGATGGGCCCTATCGCCCGCATGCTTGAAGAAGCGGGAATCCCCGTCTCCCTCCCAGCTCGTGCTGATTTCTCGCACGACGAGCGTTGCACCCGCCTCATAGCTCTCGCCGGGCAGCATCTGGGCCTCATGCCGCCGCGCCCGTCCCGCGATGCCCAAGGCGCCCCAGGTCGTCATTTTCACAACGCAGATTTGCCGCCCTGGCCTGAAGGACAGCTTCCCGCGCCAATGGATATGCGTCAATGGCTTGACACTCTTGCGTGGGCCGGCCATGCCTTTACGGTCTCGAAACCCTTCAGAAACCTCTGCGGACTCTGGCACAAATGCGGCACATGGAAGTCCTTCTTCGAGCACCTCGCCTGGCGCAATGAAGCCGAACTCATAAACCGCAAGGCTGAGAAAGTTCAACTGCTCACCATCCATGCGTCAAAGGGTCTCGAATTCCGTGCCGTGTTCCTTCCCGGCCTTGATGAAGGTCTCCTGCCCCTCAAACGGGCCCTGCTCTTCCCGGACCAGGACGATCCAGATGCAGACCTCGATGGCTCAGGCTTTCTTACCGGCACGGCGCCCGAATGTGATGAAGACGAGGAAAGGCGCCTTTTCTATGTAGGCTTGACGCGCGCGAGCGAGGCGGTTTTCATCAGCACATGCCATGAACATATCCTGTACGGCAAAAAGACCCTTTTGCAGCCTTCCTCTTTCGTGGCCGATGTGCGCCGCTTCTGCCTGAGCACGAAACTCGGCCTGCACACGCGCAAGGTTGTCAGTCAAGCGAGCCTGCTGTAGCGGCGTCTCCTGTGGCATTTTTTATGATACGGCCTCAGCTTTTGATGAGCGTCGGCCATTTCTTGCGATATGCCCGCATGTTCAGGTGCCCCCCTTGCTCTGCAGGTGAAACGGGTACGCTATCATGAAAACCACCTCGTACCCCAACGGTACCACCCTTCGAAAGTGGGTAAATAATCTCGGAACCTGAACCTAACATTGCACGATTTTTTCTAAAAAAAGTCTGTATTGCACGGGATTTGCATTATCTTTGTCACTGATGTATCAGCTGGTTCAAGTAGGCGGATACTCCCGCTAGCACATGGTGACAGATATGGCAAACCTTCGCATTCTTCTCGCACTTATCGCAGCAGTCCTTCTCTCCGGCTGCGGCCTTCTGGGCGGCGTCAATTCAGACCCGACACCCGAAAAAGCCCAGCGCGTCGTTTCGACAGCCTACAGACAGATAGGCACCGCATACCGATCCGGAGGTGCCTCGCCAAAAAAGGGCTTCGACTGTTCAGGGCTCATATACTGGGCGTATCGGTCAAACGGAATGCGCGTTCCCCGCACGACGACCGAACAGGCAAAGACCGGCCGCGGCGTTGGAAGAGACAGAATGCGCGCGGGTGACATCGTCGTCTTCCGCTCTCCCGCAAGCCCGCGTGGGCTGCACACCGGCATCTACACAGGCGGCGGCGCCTTCATACACAGCCCAAGGCCTGGCAAAAGAGTTCGCATGGAGAATATGAGCAATTACTGGAAGAGCAATCTGGTCGCCGTACGCCGCGTTATTCCGTAACCATTCTTCAGCAAAGTCTTTGTAAGACAACCAGCTCGTTTTTCTTCTTCGCAACACCTCACTTCTGCAGTGTTCGCAATGCCGCGACTTGCCTTTTTGTCTTTTTAGGCTTATTGTCAAAAAAATTTCTAGATTTTTTTCACAATAACAATCGCGGTGCTGCCATGCAAAACACTCCTTCGGCGGAACAGCTCCTGAGTATTGCTGATATCTCGCGCCAATTCTCGTTGCCGGAATCAACCTGCCGCTATTACTGCAAACGCTTCTCGGCCTACATACCAGCCGTCGGCGAAGGCCGTCGACGTCGTTACCGCACTGAAACCAAGGAGGTTATCGCTGCCATCCTCGAAGAGATGAAGCGATCCCGCACCGCAAGCGCTGTTGAAGAGGCTCTTGCACAGCGTTTTCCGCGAAACACCCCGGCGCTCAGACAGCCCCAGGCGCAAGTCGTGCGCGAACAGGCTTCAGCTGCGCAGGGCTTATTCCCTTCATCAGCCCTCACCCTGATGGAACGCCAAGCTGTTGCGCTTGAGGGTATTGTGGCTCTTTTGCGAACAATAGCGCAAAGCTTTGCCAACGGCGGAACGAATTCGGCGAATTCGGTTTCCGAACATGCAGAACTGCGCAAAGAAATCGATACGTTGCGCCTGCTCCTCGACAATTCTGAAAAAACCCAGCAGGCCGACTTACAGCAATTGCGAATATGGCTTGCACGCGTGATACAGGCTAAGCGCAATGCATCTGCCACAACGGCAGCCTGATCTCTCCGCAAAACGGTCACCAGAATCACCTAAAAGAAAAGGCCCCGCATAGCCGTCGCGGGGCCTTTCTCGCCATAATGACGAGAGAGTTATTTCGCTTCCTTCAGAGCCATGTCAATAGCGCGGCGGAAAAATTCAAGCGGCAACGCCCCTCGCACGACGAGGTCGTTCACGAGAAAATACGGCGTTCCCTCTATGCCGAGCTTTGCCGCGTCATCCGCATCGTCCCGCAGGGTCTCCGCCACCTTACCCCGTCTGTTGCGGATTTCCCTGGCGGCCTTGTTCAGGTCGGCACCGATTTCCTTGGCGGTTTTTTTGATGAAATCCGCGCCTTCAGCAACAACTTTGTCCTTGTTCGCAAACATCTTCCTGTAGAATTCCCATGCCTTCCCTTCGTCCTGCAACGCTATGGCGATGAAGTACTGCGCCGCAATCCATGAAGGGCTTTTTTCCTCCAGGGGCATGTGCTTCGGGATGAGGCAGATCTTGTCGCCGTACTCTTTGAGCAATGTCTCTATGGTGCTGCTCGCCATCTGGCAGTAGTGACAGGTGAAGTCAGAGAACGCAATGATGCGCACTTTGGCGTTCGCGTTGCCGAATACGGGGCGACCGTCGGTCTTGACGGTCTTCGGTGCCTTTATGTCCTGCTTCCATTGTGCCTCAAGATTGCGCAGGCGACGCACATTCGAGCCCTGCTGAGCGATGTCGAGCACGGCTTCGCTGTTCTTGCGCAGCACATCCAGCACCAGGCTCGGATTGTCGCGCAAGGTCTGCTCAATAAGCTTTTTCAACGCATCCCTGTTCATATCGTCTGAATAGGCGGGTGCCGTTGTGCAGGCCAGAACAAGCAGGCAGACTGCTGCCGAAAGAAGCCTTTTCCCAAACAAAGTTTTCATTGTGCGCTCTCCATCATTTTTTCGACTGATTACACCTCTTTCATGGCAATTTCAAGCTCTTGCTGATGCACGGCATCCTCGATCTTGAAGAGAAGCTCATCCATGTCAGTGGGTTTCATAAGATAGCCGAAAGCGCCCATATTCATGGCCTCGACGGCAAGTTGCATATCGGCATGGCCAGAAAGCAGTATAACCTTCACCCAAGGCCATTTCGCAACTATCATCGACAAGGCCTCTATGCCGTCCATGACGGGCATCTTCACATCCATGACAACGATTTGCGATTCCAATACGCCCATCTTATCAATGGCATCCCGGCCGTTGCAGGCAAGACGGCATTCATAACCGCGCCTTGTTAGCCTTTTCGCCAGTATCTGTGTCGCCTCCTGCTCGTCATCGACAAGCAGGAGCCGCACCCTTTTTTTGCTTTCTTCCATCAAGCCCCTCGTTCCCACACGCACGCCATGATGAAAGGCGCTTGGCAACCGCTCATTGCCCCACATTCGCATGCGGCCCTGTATTTTTTTAAAAGCACCTCATGAGGTTTTTACCCCGTATCGATTTTTTTTTCCACCATTTTACCGGCTTGACGCGGACGGCTTCCTCTTTTACAAATGCGTTGCAGTTCATGCGGCTTGTTTCATGTGAAACTTTCATTCTGCATCGAAGACGCCGCCGGGCTGGAAAGGAGATCCCCAAATGGCACGCATCATTTCCATCGCGAACCAAAAAGGCGGCGTAGGCAAAACGACGACGGCGATCAACCTGTCGGCTGCATTGGCAGTGATGGAAAAAAAAGTCCTTCTCGTCGACTGCGACCCCCAGGCAAACACAACAAGCGGCCTGGGCTGCTTACCAGGAGAAATAGAGAAAGACCTCTACTCTGTATTTTACGCTCCTGAAAAAACGGTAGAAAGCATACACAAAACGAAAAGCGACTTTCTGGATCTGCTCCCCGCCTCCACCGATCTCGTAGCCGTAGAGCTCGAGCTCGTCGATAAAATGGCGCGCGAATATTTTCTGGACGAATGTCTGAAGACTGTTGCGAATGAGTATGATTATATCATCCTCGACTGCCCGCCCTCGCTTGGACTTCTCACGTTGAACGCGCTCTGCGCCTCGCGTGAGCTGCTCATTCCCCTGCAGTGCGAGTTTTTCGCGCTTGAGGGCATTGTCAAGCTATTGCAGACGATGGAACAGGTACGCAAGCGGTTGAACAAGGAACTCTCTCTTCTGGGAGTGGTGCTGACGATGTACGACGGCCGCAACAACCTCTCACGCGAAGTGCAGAATGAAGTGCGCCGGTGTTTTCCCGAGCACATTTTTGAAACGCTCATACCGAGGAACGTGCGCCTCTCAGAGGCCCCAAGCCACGGTAAATCGATTATCCATTACGACATCAAGTCAAAAGGGGCGGAAGCCTACATAGGTCTCGCAAAAGAGGTCGTTCTGAGGCGCCCAAAAAATATTGCATGACAGGGTGATCAGTCGTTTTTGACAACATCATGTTCGTAGGCAACATGATCTTTGAAATGCTTCTGGCGTATGATCGTACCGCATTTGCAGCGGAAAACCAAAAGCCCGCCGAGGGTAGCGTTTGAAAGATGAAAGGGATGGCCGGGCTCTGTTCTCCAGTCGGCGGCGCTTGCCCCGCAGTGCGGGCACGTCACGGCGGGATTGTAAGAATAGGGAAAATCCCAATATTTCATAAAGGTGTCGAAATCATCAAGGGGTTCCGGACGAGGGCCAGAAGCGCACTCAAGGTCAGCAAGAGATTTGCGTACGCGTGACTCAACTCTCTTCCACAGATCGGGGGATATCTGAACGGCGCGTATTTCACCGGCTTCCGTAACGAGAAAATGCAGATGTTCTTTCATAAGAGTACCTCCATGAATATAGAAAAATTGCTCCGGCCTCACAGCATTGTCAAGGGTGGCCCGGCACTGGGGAAAGGATAGAAAATGCCACAGGAAAGAAAACTCGGACGCGGCCTCGACGCGCTTTTCGAAGCAAAGGTCGACGACGACGCGACAAGCATTCCGAACACTCTCTCACTCGACGACATTGACCCGAATCCCGAGCAACCACGACAGGAATTTGATGAAACAAAGCTCGGCGAACTGGCGGCATCCATTAAAAGCCAGGGCATCATACAACCGCTGCTCGTCCGGCCGAAAGGCGGGCGTTATCAGCTCGTCGCTGGCGAAAGGCGTTGGCGGGCTGCAAAACTGGCCGGTCTTACCGAAGTGCCCGTACTCGTACGCGACCTGAGCGATGAAGAAGTGATGGTCTCCGCTCTCATCGAAAATCTTCAACGCGAAGATCTGAACCCCGTCGACGAGGCCATCGCCCTGAAAACACTGCGTGAAACCCTCAAGATGACCCAGGATGCCTTGGCCGCGAAGCTCGGCAAAAGCCGTCCGGCAATCGCAAACGCCCTTCGCCTGCTGCAGTTGAGCGAAGCCGCGCAGAATGACCTGAAAAACGGCCGGATATCGGCCGGCCATGCGCGCAGTCTCCTCTCCTTAGATGACCCTGACGCAGCCGAACGACTGAGGCAGCGTATCATCGCTGCCAGCCTTACCGTGCGTGATGCAGAGGATGCGGTATGCGCCCATAAGGCCAGCGGAGTTTTCCCCTGGGAAAACGCAGCAACCTGTTATGCGGAGCCCAAAAAGGGGAATTCCTGCCGCCGAAAGAAGAGCGATGTCATGCTGCGCATGCAGAAAAACATCGCCTCCGCACTTGCGGTTCGCGCCAGCATGAGCGGCGACGAAACAAAGGGGCGGATCACAATCTCCTATCAATCTCCGGAGGAACTGCGCTCTCTGCTGGAAAAATTCGGCGTGGAACCCCTTCTCTAAAATCTGCGCCGTAACAGTGCCCCGAACATCCCCTCGATCCAAGGGCAGGTGTTCGGGCTTTGCCAGACACGCAAGCATTCAAGGCCGGGATCACGGGCGAGGACGCCTTCGATTATCCGGCCATTTTCGTGCGGAACAAGGGTACAGGTGACATAAGCGAGTTCACAGCCGGGTCGCAGTAAAGAGAGAGCCGCATCGAGTATGGCTTCCTGCGTTTTCGGAAAAAGACGTATCGAGCGCTTTGTCTGGCGTAACCGCCGAATATCCGGGCGTCCGGCGAGAACACCGAGTCCGCTGCACGGCACGTCAAGCAGCATATCGCCGCCAAAGGAACGGACAGCCGGCCGGCTTGCGTCAGACAGGGCTACAGGCGGGCTTGAAAGAGCAAGACGGGAGCAATCTGCGCCAAGCAGCGACAGTCTGCTAAATGAGATGTCTGTCGAGAGCGCTACGGTGATTCCCCTTTCAAGAAGAAAGGCCGTCTTGCCACCGAAACCCGCACACATGTCCCACACGGGCCTATCGCGGCGCATACCAAATCCGAGAGCCTTCAGGACGGATTGCGATCCGCAGGACTGGCGAGAAAGCAGACCGTCAGCAATCCAGTCATCAACACAACGGCCGAGAACCACAGGGAAGGGAAATTCCGGCGCAGCAACGAAACCGGATACACCGCACCGGCGGAAGCGGAATCCGTCAGCACAGGCGGCGAGCGCCGTATAAAGACGCTCGCTCCCGTTCGCGCACGTGTTGACCCTCAAGGCCCGCCAGGGACGTGACGAGGCGCGCCGGATAAGGCAAAGAGTATCGGCAGATCCGTAATGAGCGAGCCACAGACGAACAATCCACAGGGGCAAAGAATGAAAACGGGCAAGGCGCATCCAGGGGATAAGCTTGGCCACCGAAGGATCACGAACATCCCCGTCTGAAGGTAGCGCATAGAAGGAAGGGGAAAAAACAGCAGTGCCGAGACGTTCGAGAGCTCGCAGCACACCGTTCGCCACACCGGCAAGGGCTGAGCCGAAACGAAAACGCGCTTCTGCCACAGCTTCGTTCACCGCGGCGTGAAACGGTATGCGCTCAAGACCAATATGCGTATAGACGGCAAGGCCGAGGATGTGGAGAAAAGCCTTGGGAAGGTCGGCAGAACGGGGAAGGAGCCTGTTGAGAAGAAATCGCACGCGCCCCTCGTTGCGCAAAAGCCCATAGGTGAGTTCAGAGGCGAGATGGCGGTCACGCACGTCTGTGGAATACGCGTCAAGAACGGCAGAAAGAGCCTGTTGGGCGGTCTTTCCGTCATCGACACAGAGCAGGGCCTCTACCGCAAGCCGGCGGGCCGACAAAGGGCTGGATCGCCGTGCGGGTTTCATCGCAGGGCGTCAGGGGCTTCCGCACGCCCGCAGACGCCGCTCGTGCCTTTGAGATGACCGTTGGCCCAGGCCGAAGACGGCATCATACCCTTTCCGGAGGGTTTCACGCTTGTCAGCCGGTACCAGTTGTCATCACAGGCAACGGAAAGTCCAAGTTTGTCCATGCGTACCGTCCCGGCTGTATAACCGTTGCAGGGTCCCTCGATTGTGCCGGGCGCAAACTGAAGCAAAACGGGCTCGGCTAGAGCAGAGAAAAGAAAGACGCCATGCGCTCCCGGCCAGGGAGTGACGCCGCGAATGTGGGCATGCACAGCCCGTGCGGGTCTGTTCCAGCGTATGTCGCCGTCGGCCTTTACGAGCTTTTGCGCATAGGTGGCGGAGGAATCGTCCTGTGGGATGGGAAGAGCCCCATTACAGAGGATGTCGTCCATAGCGCTGACGAGGAGATCACCCCCGAGAACACCCAATGCCTCATGCAGGCTAGCCGCCGTGTGATCCAAAATCGGCAGAGAGGCGGATGCGAAGACGGGTCCGGCATCAAGTTCGTGGACGATGCGCATGATACTCACGCCGGTTTCAGCGCCCTCGTCCCAATTCTCCATGATGGCACGCTGTATGGGCGCGGCCCCTCTGTAGCGGGGAAGAAGGGAGGCGTGGACATTCAGAATGTCGATAGCGGGGGTGGCGAGGACAGAATCCGGCAGAATGACGCCGTAAGCAGCCACCGCGATGAAATCAGGCGCAAAAGAACGAAGCCTCTCGATCTCGGCTGCGTCCCTGAAGTTCTGCGGCTGGCAGACAGGAAGTCCGGCGCAGAGAGCCGCCTGCTTTACGGGAGAGGGGAGGAATTTCATACCCCTGCGACCTGGGCGGTCTGGCTGCGTGTAAACAGCTACGACATGACCCTTTGGCCATGCAAGAAGCTTTTTGAGCACGCTGGCCGCGAGCGCTGGCGTGCCCATGAAAACTATGCGTTTCTGTTCCTGCGTTTCAGCCATTTCCTGAGCCTGCTGTCATAAAGGGACCGCCTGAGCCTGCTTATGCGGTCGATGAAGAGAATTCCGTCAAGATGATCCGTCTCATGCTGTGCAATGATGGCCGAAAAGCCGGTGAGATGCTCATCTATAGGCTCGCCGTCTATTCCCATGGCCGTAAGGTGAACGTCGCTCTTGCGGACTACGTCTGCACGGTAGTCCATGGGTACGGAAAGGCAACCCTCGCGTTCACTCAACACGTCGTCTCCTGAAAGAGAAAGAACGGGATTGAAGAGAACCCGCGGGTTCTTCGCATCTTCGCCCGAAGCGTCATCCATGACGAGCATGCGTATGGAGCGACCAACCTGCGGCGCGGCAAGACCCACTCCAGGGGCCTTGTACATCGTCTCCAGCATGTCATCGGCAAGACGCTTCAGCTCTTCGGTTATCTGGGTCACGGGTTCGCAGATAAGCTTGAGCCGCGGGTCCGGATATTTAACAATGTCAAGCAACATCAGGACTGTTCCTGGAGGTTCGCGGGTGACGTCGATTTTTCGGGCTGCTCGCGAAGGCGCAGGTTGAGTTCCCGAAGCTGCTTGGCAGCAACGGGCGAAGGGGATTCCGTCATGAGGCAAGTCGCTTTCTGGGTCTTCGGGAAGGCGATCACGTCGCGTATGCTCATTGCGCAGGCAAGAAGCATTACAAGGCGGTCAAGACCGAAGGCTATGCCGCCGTGAGGAGGAGCTCCGTGCTCGAGCGCACGCATGAAAAAGCCGAACTGCTCTTCAGCTTTCTCGTCGCTGAAGCCGAGCGCCCTGAACATTGATTTCTGCACCTCGGCGGAATGAATGCGTATGGAACCGCCGCCGACCTCATTTCCGTTCAGAACCATGTCATAAGCGCGGGCGAGGGCATTAGCGGGGTCGCTGGTCATGCGTTCAAGATGCCCGTCCTTAGGGGAGGTGAAGGGGTGATGGCAGGCTACATAACGCTTCTCCTCCTCACTGTATTCGAAGAGAGGAAAATCGGTCACCCAGAGGAAATTGTAGGTGCCGTCGGGTATGAGACCAAGATGGTTGCCAAGATGCACGCGCAGATTTCCGAGGGCCGCGTTCACCATGGAGGGTTCACCCGCCTGGAAGAAAACGATGTCGCCCTTCTCAAGACCCAGGCGTTCAGCAATGCCGTTACGCTCCTCTTCGGAAAGGAACTTGGCGATGGGTGACTGCCATTCGTCAGCCTTTATCTTGATCCAAGCAAGGCCCTGGGCGCCGTAAACCTTCACGAAATCGGTGAAGGCGTCAATCTCCTTCCGAGTGAGCGATTCGCCGCCGGGCACCTTCATAGCCTTGACAAGCTTGGCCTGCGCGAAGAGCTTGAAAGCCGAGCCGTGCACGATGCCAGTTATGTCGACAAGCTCAAGGCCGAAACGCGTGTCCGGTTTGTCGACGCCGTAGCGGGCCATTGCATCGCCCCACGTCATACGGGGGAAAGGCAGGGGTATATCCTTGTTGAAGACCTTCTTGAAGACACGCGCCATGAGGCCTTCGGCAATGTCCATGACCTGACTTTCGTCGACAAAGCTCATCTCCATGTCCACCTGGGTGAACTCGGGCTGACGGTCGGCGCGCAGATCCTCGTCGCGGAAACAGCGCACTATCTGGAAATAACGGTCGAAGCCGGATACCATGAGCATCTGCTTGAAAATCTGGGGCGACTGAGGCAGGGCGTAGAACTCGCCGGGATTCAGACGGCTCGGAACGAGAAAGTCACGCGCACCTTCGGGCGTGGATTTCGTCAAAAAAGGCGTCTCGATCTCAATGAAGCCCTTCTCGTCCAGGTAGCTGCGTATGGCCTGGGCAACCGTGTGGCGAAGGCGAAGATTGCCTTGCATGACCGGACGGCGAAGATCCAGATAGCGCCAGGCGAGGCGAAGGTTCTCGCCGGCGTCCGACCGGTCCTCGATGGCAAAGGGCGGTGTTTTCGAGGTGTTGAGCAGTTTCCAATCAAGCACGACGACCTCTATCTTGCCCGTAACGAGTCCTTCGTTGCACATGCCGTCGGGTCTTGGCCTGACTTTGCCGCGTATTGCGATGACGTATTCAGAACGGAGAATGTGCGCCGTTTCGTGGGCCTTGGGGGCGATATCAGGGCTGAAGACTATCTGCGTAAGACCCATACGATCGCGCAGATCAACGAAGATAAGCCCGCCGTGGTCGCGGCGGAACTGCACCCAGCCCATAAGGCAGACGTCCTTGCCATCGTCGGCTATCGTCAGGCTGCAGCAGTCGTGCGTGCGCTGCCAACCGTCGAGGTCGACGATGTATTTCTGATGTTCCTTTTGAAGATCCTGTGTCTGCTGTTCGCTCATTTCTTACAATCCCTGCTTGATATGTTCTGTAACGCTGGCGAAGGAAAGCGCCTTCTGTTCACTGCTGTCGAGGTTCTTGGCCGTCACTTCTCCCCTTGCCAGCTCGTCCGGGCCGAGTATGAGACAGTAACGTGCGCCTGACTTGCCGGCCTGACGCATGAGACCCTTGAAACCGCCGGTAACGAAATTCATCTCTCCGGTAAGGCCCGCCGCGCGCAATTTCTGCACGAGGCCGAAGCCGGCACCGCGGCAGGCGTCATCCATGGAAACAAGGAAGAAATCAGGCCGGTTCTCGCTGACTTCTGGCAGAAGCAACGCGAGGCGCTCCATGCCGCATGCGAAACCGACGCCTGGCACGTCAGGGCCACCAAGACTCTTTACGAGGCCGTCGTAGCGCCCGCCTCCGGCCACAGCCGACTGAGAACCTATGTCCCCGCTCACCACCTCGAATGTCGTGCGACAGTAATAGTCGAGCCCTCGCACAAGCCTGTGGTTCAGCACGTACTCTATGTCCTGACTGGAAAGAAGTCCCAGCACCATATCGAAATGGGCTCGGCAGTCGCCGCACAAAAAGTCGATAAGATGCGGAGCCTTGTCGGTCAATTCGCGGCAGCCCGGCTGCTTACAGTCGAGCACGCGCAAGGGATTCGTCTCAAGGCGACGGGTGCAGTCCGCGCAGAGGTCGGTCACCGAAAGCCCGCGCAGATAGGCGACGAGAGCGGCCTTGAAATTCTTGCGGCACTCAGGGCAGCCGAGCGAGTTGATTTGAAGTTCCAGCTTCTTCAGGCCCAGCCTGCCCAGAAAGCGCATAAGCATGCAGATGAGATCGGCATCCGCGAGCGGGCTGTGCGATCCTAGACATTCGCAGTTTATCTGGTGAAACTGACGCATGCGTCCTTTTTGCGGGCGTTCATGACGGAACATGGGGCCTGTCGTGAAAAGACGGGTCACGGGCTTCTGATTCGCAAGGCCTGCTTCTATGAAGGCCCGCATGACCCCGGCGGTCGCCTCGGGGCGCAAGGTCATCGAACGGCCCTTGCTGTCGGGGAAGGTGTACATCTCCTTCTGCACGACGTCAGTCTCTTCGCCGATCGAACGGCGGAAGAGGTTGGAGAATTCCAGAATGGGTGTGCGCAGCTCTTCGAAGCCGCAGGCATAGAAGGTCTCGCGCGCGCAGTTCTCCATGCGGGTGAAAAGGGTGCTCTCGGGCGAGAACATGTCCGCGAAGCCCTTGATGCGTGTTATACTCATGGTGTCCTCGAAATCAGCGTATGCAACCTTCACAGGGTACAGGATACTCACCTGTGAAGCAGGCGAGGCAGTAGTGTCGTGAATGCATGACTGAGCGCAGCAGGCCTTCAACGCTCAGGTAATGGAGGGAGTCGACGCCGAGTATTTCCCGTATCTCTTCGACGGAATGGTTCGCGGCGATCAGATGCTCTCTTCTGGCGAAATCGATGCCGTAGTGGCAGGGATGTTTGATGGGGGGACAGGATATGCGGATGTGCACTTCCTTCGCGCCAAGCTCGCGCAATTTTTTGACGCGGGTCGTCATGGTTGTGCCGCGCACTATGGAATCGTCGACAATGCAGATGCGCTTGCCGTCTATCATGGCGCGCACGGGGTTTATCTTAACCCTGACGCCAAAATTGCGCATGTTCTGCGAAGGCTGGATGAAAGTGCGACCCACATAGTGGTTGCGTATCATGGCGTGTTCATACGGCAGCTCGGCGCACTGGGCGAAGCCCACGGCAGAATAGACGCCCGAATCGGGAAAGGGGAGTACGAAATCGACGTCCGGAGCTGACTCGTGAGCGAGTTGCCAGCCCATCTGCTTGCGGCAGACGTAGACCTGCTCGTTAAAGATGTATGAATCGGGCCTTGCGAAATAGATGAGCTCAAAGATGCACTGCTTGGGCTTGTCGGGTATGAGGCCGGCAAGCTTCTCGCTGTGTTCTCCGTTCGCGTCCACGACGTACATCTCCCCGGGTTCGATGCTGCGCTCGTATTCGGCCTCGAGCAGATCAAAGGCGCAGGTCTCTGAGGCGAAAACCGGGCTGCCGTCGAGACGGCCGAGCGCCAGCGGATGGATGCCGAAGGGGTCGCGCAGGGCGATAAGAGTGCCGTCGCACATGATGATCAGCGAATACGCCCCCCGCACGCGGCGGCACATATCGCGCACGGCGTCGGGCAGATCATGCGCACGCAAGGCGCGGACCAAAAGATGCATGAAGACTTCGGTGTCGTTGTCACTCTGAAAGATGGCCCCCTCGGCCTCAAGTGCATCACGCAGCTCGGCCGTGTTCACGAGATTGCCGTTGTGGGCTATGACGATATTGTGACCGTGGTACTGCGCTATAAAGGGAGGCACGTTATGGGTGAGGCTCGCGCCCGTCGTCGAGTAGCGCACATGACCCACGGCCGTCCTGCCGGTGAGACGTTGCAGATCAGCTTCGCTGAATACGTCGGGGACGAGTCCCATCTTTCGGCACTCATGAAGTCGCGTGCCGTCATAGGTGACTATGCCGGCGCTTTCCTGACCGCGGTGCTGCTGCGCGTACAAACCGAAATACGTCAGACGGGCGGCCTCCTCATGGTCGTATATGCCCATTAGGCCGCAATAATGCCGAATCATACGAGCCCTTCCAGCGTTGATGCGCTCTTGATTTACTTTTCCACGATGAAAAACGCGCTATGCGTTCCCGTTGCCATCGTCCTTACCGGAAGCCTCGGGCATAGAATCCCTGTCGCCTTCATCAGCCTCGTCCTCCGCCGGCTTGATGGCGGATTCGTCGTCCACAATCCTGTCAAAAGCCACGACCCGGGCTCCGTCGTCGAGCCTGACGAGCATGACGCCCATTGTGGCGCGGCCCTTGCTACGCACGTCATCAACGCCGATACGCACGATCTTGTTGGCCGAGGTCAGAAGAACAAGCCCGTCGTTGTCACGCACAGGCATGGCTCCGACGACCGGGCCTGTCTTGCCCGTCACACGGAAGTTGATGATGCCCTTGCCGCCACGCGACTGCAGCCTGTACAGATCAACGCGCGTGCGCTTTCCATATCCGTTGGCGGATATGGACATAATTTCTGTCGTCTGGTCGGAGTGGTTGATGACGACCCCCGCTACGACCTGGTCCTTGGAGCGCAGGGCCACGCCCTTGACGCCCGTCGCTGCGCGGCCCATTGGCCGGACATCCTCGCAGGAAAAACGTATTGCGAAACCGTCAGAGGTAACGATAACCACATGGTTATCGTTGCGTACGGGTCTGACGGTGACGAGCTCGTCGTCCTCGCGCATGCCGACGGCCATAAGACCGTTCTTGCGACAGCGCGCGTAGAGCGATGCGGAAGAGCGTTTGACCATGCCGCGGCGCGTTACGAAAAGGAAGTACTTGTCCTCGGCGAATTCGCGCAGAGAAAGCACCGTCGTCACCCATTCACCCTCGTCGAGGGGAAGGAGGTTGTTGATGTGCACGCCCTTGGCGGTGCGGCTTCCCTCCGGCACCTGATGCACCTTGAGCTGGTGCATGCGCCCTTTGTTCGTGAACAGGCACAGGTACTGGTGGTTTGAGGTCGTCAGAAAGTCCTGCACGTAGTCGTCATCGGCCGTGTGCAGTCCCGCTATGCCTTTGCCGCCGCGCTTCTGCTGCTGGTAGTTCTCAAGATTCGTGCGTTTGAGATAGCCGCGCCTCGAGAGCGTGATGACAACGTCGTCATCGGGGATAAGATCTTCTATCTCTATGCCGGCGAAGGCTTCACGAAGAACCTCCGTACGCCTCGGCGTCACATAGGTCTCCTTCAGCTCGCGTATCTCACGCTTCATCTCGCCGCGCAGAACCTCCGCGTCCTCGAGTATCGAGCGGTAGAACTCAATTTTCTTCATCAGGTCGGCGTATTCGGCCTCGAGCTCGTCGCGCTGCAGTCCCGTCAGGCGCTGCAGACGCATGTCAAGGATGGCGCGGGCCTGTATATCCGACAGGTCAAAACGTGCCATCAGACCTTCGCGGGCCTCGTCAGGAGTCGAGCTCGCGCGGATAAGCTTGACGACCTCATCAATGTTATCGATGGCGATGCGAAGGCCTTCAAGTATGTGGGCGCGGGCGAGAGCCTTGTCGAGATCAAAGCGGGTGCGCCGTATCACCACTTCGCGCCTGTGGTCGATAAAACAGGTAAGCGCCGTCTTGAGGTTCAGCAGAACCGGGCGGTTGTCGACAACGGCGAGCATGTTGATGCCGAAGCTCGTCTCAAGAGGCGTATACTTGTACAAGGCGTTTACGACGATGTCGGGTATGGCGCCGCGCTTCAGGTCAATCACGATGCGTATGCCACGCCTGTCGGATTCGTCGCGCAGATCGGATACGCCGTCGATGTTGTGGTCGTTGACGAGGGCCGCAATGCGCTCAACCAGAACCGACTTGTTCAGGCCGAAGGGTATCTCGCGTATTACGACCGATTGGAAGCCCTTCTTGCGGTCTTCGATTTCCACGCGACCGCGCACCTTAACCGTTCCGCGGCCCGTATGGTAGGCGTCGTACAGGCCCTTGCCGGCATAAACAAAGCCAGCCGTGGGAAAGTCAGGGCCCTTTATGTAGTCCATCAGGTCGTCAACGCTCGCCTGCGGGTCATCAAGCAGATGCAGTATCGCGTCGCTGATTTCGCCCAGATTATGCGGCGGTATGTTCGTGGCCATGCCGACCGCTATGCCCGAAGAACCGTTCACGAGAAGGTTCGGCACCTTGGTGGGCATTACCGATGGTTCCTGCAGGGTGTTGTCGTAGTTCGGTCTGAAGTCGACGGTATCCTTGTCAATGTCGTCGAGGAACTCCTGCGCGAGCCGCGACATGCGCACTTCGGTGTAACGCATGGCCGCCGGCGCATCGCCGTCGATGGAGCCGAAGTTGCCCTGCCCGTCTATGAGCGGGTCGCGCATGGAGAAATCCTGCGCCATGCGCACGATGGCGTCGTAGACGGCCGAATCGCCGTGCGGATGGTATTTGCCTATCACGTCGCCGACGACGCGGGCAGATTTCTTGTGCGGCCTGTTGTAGACGTTGCCGAGCTCATGCTGGGCAAAGAGAATACGCCGATGCACCGGTTTCAGTCCGTCGCGGGCGTCAGGTATGGCACGTCCCACGATGACCGAGAGCGAATACTCCAGATACGACTGGCGCAGTTCGCCCTCTATGTCCACTTGCGGAAATTTTTCTTCAAACTGCTCGGACAAGGTTTCCCTCGCTTGATGCGGCGGCATGGAGCCGCCGAATATATCTGCTGTTGACTGTTGTCCTTATATGTCCAGATCCTGAACGGCCAGGGCGTTGCGCTCGATGAATTCGCGACGGGGCCCAACGCGGTCGCCCATGAGTTCCTCAAAGGCCGTCGATGCTGAGAGCGCGTCCTGTACGGAAACCTGCAGAAGCACGCGGTTCTCGGGGTTCATTGTCGTCACCCACAACTGTTCGGGGTTCATCTCGCCCAAACCCTTGTAGCGCTGTATGTTGATACCCTTGCGCGCCTCATCGAGCACAAGCTGAAGAAGGGCGAAGATGTCGTCGGTCTTCGTCTCGCCGTCTTTGCGTTTCAGGGTGAAGGCGAGCTCACCGCACTGGCGGCGCAGCTCCGCAAACGTCTCCCATGTGCGACGGTACAGTCGCGACGCGAAGAATTCCATGCCACGGCGGGTTATGTGGCTGCCCGTGTTCTCAAAGACAGCGAAAACGCGCTCCTCGTCGTCCTCCTCGACATGTTCCTTCTCAAGGCGCAGGCTGTAGCCGTGTTTCTCAAGCCACGTGGCCATCTCACCGGCCCCCGCCTCGATTTCTGAGACGGTCGCCATCGTTGGACAGGTGACAAGCGCAAGAAAGAGATCCCGCGGGGTTCCGCTGCTCTCAGCCTCATCAACGCGATGGCCGATCTTTTCGATGGTGCGCATGAGGGTCATGAGCCCGTCGCCCTCAAAGACAGTCCCTTTGCCGGCCACGACGCTCACGCTGCCCGTGACGCGCGACAGAAGAAAATCGTTGAGCTCGACGTCGTCCTTGATGAACTTTTCCATGCGGGAATTGTGCACCCGGTAGAGAGGCGGCTGGGCAATGTATATATGGCCCTTCTCGACCATTTCCTTATACTGACGGAAGAAGAAGGTCAAAAGAAGCGTCCGTATGTGCGCGCCGTCGACATCGGCATCGGTCATTATAATTATTTTGTGGTAGCGCAGCTTGTCGAGGTCGATGTCGTCCTGCACGCCGGCGCCCATGGCGGTGATGAGTGACTTGACCTCCTGGTTTGCCAGCATGCGGTCAAAGCGCACCCGCTCGACATTGAGGATCTTGCCACGCAGAGGGAGTATGGCCTGTATCTTCGGATTGCGCCCCTGCTTGGCGGAGCCGCCTGCGCTGTCGCCCTCGACGATAAAGAGCTCCGACTCGGCGGGGTCCTTGCTCTGGCAATCGGCCAGCTTGCCCGGCAGGGAGTTGTCCGAAAGGGCGCCCTTGCGCCGCACGAGTTCCTTGGCACGCCGTGCCGCCTCGCGCGCCCTTGCCGCGTCAACGGCCTTTTCAATGATCTGGCGTATGTCGCGCGGGTTCTCCTCAAAATACACGTTGAGCCTGTCGTAGACGAAGCCCGCCACGATGCCGGCCACCTCGCTGTTGCCGAGGCGTGTCTTTGTCTGCCCCTCGAACTGCGGCTGGGCTATCTTGACGCTCACTATGGCGGTCAGGCCCTCGCGCACGTCATCGCCCGAAAGCGAGGTGTTCTTGAGCTTCTTGACGAGATCCTGCTGGTTTTTGATGTAGGCGTTCACCGCGCGGGTGAGCGCCGTGCGGAAGCCAACGAGGTGCGTGCCGCCCTCCACGGTACGGATGTTGTTGGCGAAGGTGTGGATGTTCTCCTTGTAGCTCGTGTTGTACTGCAAGGCAAACTCCACTGCAACGTTGTCGATCGTTCCCTCGCCGCTGATGACAGGGTGCACGACCTGCTCGCCCGCGTTCAGGTCATCAACGAACTGCCTGATGCCACCCTCGGCTTTGAAAACATGCTTTTCGCCGCTGCGCTCGTCCTCACACTCGATGGTGAGGCCTCTGTTGAGGTAAGCGAGCTCTTCAAAACGCTTCTTCAGGATGTCGTAGGAGAACTCCTGAACTTCGGTGAAGATCTCCTCGTCGGGCGTGAAGCGAACGGTCGTGCCCGTGCCCTCGGCCTCGCCTATGACGGTCAGCTCGTCGACGGGCACGCCGCGGGAATAGTGCTGACGCCAGCGCTTGCCGTCGCGGCGCACGGTGACGGTCAGCTCTTCAGAAAGGGCATTCACGCACGAAACACCAACGCCGTGCAGGCCGCCCGAAACCTTGTAGCTCGTGTTGTCGAACTTGCCGCCGGCGTGGAGCTTTGTCATGACGACCTGAACCGCGGGCACGCCCTCCTTGGGATGGATGTCGACGGGAATTCCCCGCCCGTCGTCGCGCACCGTGACGGAATTGTCGGCGTGGAGCACGACCTTCACATGCGTGCAGAATCCGGCCATCGCCTCGTCGATGGCATTGTCCACGACCTCGTAAACGAGATGATGGAGGCCGCGCGAGTCGGTCGAGCCAATATACATGGCCGGGCGCTTGCGCACGGCCTGCAGGCCTTCAAGTACCGTTATGCTGTCTGCCTTGTACGAATTGTTCGTCTGTTCAGGGGCCATTCTTTGGTTTTCCTCTTTCCCGCGTATCATAATTCGCTCGCCCGCGAGCAACCCGAAGGGGGCATCCCGTTAGGCGTTCTCTTCACTTGAATAGAATTGATCCATAATTTTCATGGGCATGATGATGACGGTGTAGAAGGGGTCGTCCTGCCCGTGTATGCCGCAGGGGCCCTCCTCGCTCGTGATGGTCATCTCTATCTTGTCGGAGACAAAATGCTCGAGCACTTCAATGAGCTTCTTCGTGGGGAAGGCGATGCGCTTGACCGTACCGTTGTATTCCACAGCGAAACTGTCGGAGACGGATCCCACGTCCTTGCCCTGAACGTAAAGCAGGCATTCGTTCTCGGAAAGATCGAAATAAGTGCACGGTTCGGCATCGGTGTTGAAAAGCAGTATGCGGCTTAAGACCGCTATGGCATCTTTACGGTTGAAGCAGAGCTTGGTGGCATCATCCTCCAGACGCGACAGAAAGGCCGTGTAATCCGGAAAATCATAGGTGGCGCGCGGCACGCTTATTGTTTCATTGCCGCCCTGCGTGCGCAGAAAGAAACGCTTGTCGGTGAAATTCACCTCTATCTCGTCCTGACCGAGCCACTTGCGGATGTTCTGCAGATACTGTTTCTGCACGAGCAGCCCCTGCTCGGGGAGCCTTGCGAAGAGCTCGTCATGGATGAAGGACTTCATGGCGAACTGGTGGCCGTTCAGGCCGCAGACATCGATGCGGCCGTTCTCGACGGGCTTGATGAACAGACAGGTGATGGCGTCCATGCCGCTCTCCTCGTCAATGCAGAAGGAGATCTTGTCCAGAAGGTCCTGCAGAAAATCGCCCGACCATATAACGGCCCCTTCCTCGGGGTATTCAGAGAACCTCTGGAACCAGTCAGCTGTGCTCACGGGCAGTTCGCAGCGTGCACGTCCCTGCTTGACGAGCAGGACGGAGGGCTCATCGGCATCCCCTTCCGGGGAACGCTGACCGTTCTGCGAACCACGGGCTTTATCAAGCGAAAGCGTGATCTTTCCTGGCAAAAGGGTACGCACGAAATCGACGAAAAGCTTGCCCTGTACGCCGACAAATCCGGATTCTTCGACGTTGGCCTCGTAGTTGCCGGTGAACTCTACGTTGGCATCCGTGCTCATGACCGAGATGACGCCTTCCTGAGCCTTAAGCCAGACCGAACGCAAAAAGGCCGTGCCTGACTTGGCGGGGATGATTGAGGCGGATTTCTGCAGACCCTCGACGAATTTTTCTTTATTGATGGTTAGTTTCATACCTATTTACCCTTATTATAGAGATTGTCTTTTCTGATAGGTAACTATGACATCTTTTCTGAATCAAAGGATTTTTTATCGACACATTGGCGACGTTCACATCTACCTTACAAACAGGACTGGCGCGAAACGCCCTTTGTCTGTCAGGAAAAACTCTCCATTTCCAGTTGTTTCACCAGCTGGTTGATATCTTGGTCGGTAAGCAGCATATTCTCTATTTTTCTGATGGAATAGATGACGGTCGAATGGTCCTTGCCGCCGAAGGCGCGGCCGAGCTCCGGGTAGGAAAGGCCGAGCTTGCGGCGGCACACGTACATGGCGAGCTGTCTGGCGAGAACGAAGTCGGTGCGGCGGCGCGTGCCGAGTATGTCACTTGCCGTCACGTTCATGCGCTGGGCCACACGGTTCATGATGTCGCGGCAATCCAGCGGGCGTTTTATGCCTCCAGAACGCATAATGTTCTCAAGATCGGCCTGCGTCAGCGCCCTGTCGCTGATCGCGGCGAAGGCCGCTATTTTGAGCATCAGGCCCTGCATGGGGCGGAAATGGACGCAGCGCTGTGCAAGATAGAGCAACTGATCTTTTTCAAGTGCTATCCCGTGCTTCTTGCAAAGGGTCTGAAGGTAGTTGAGCCGAATCTCCATGTCAGGCTCAAGCAGGTCGACGACGAGTCCGCCCTCGAGCCGCGTTAAAAGCCGTTCACCGAGCCGCTTCATGTCTTCGGCGCGGCCGCCGTGCGTGAATACGAGCTGTCCGTTCGACGGGCAGGCGTCGATGAGGCCGGTGAGCATTTTTTGCATGGCTGGCTTGTCCGCCGCCTGCTGCACGTCGTCAAGAAGGAGCGCGCGGCGTCTGTTCCAGAAAAGTCTTGGGTCGCGCTCAAGGGCGGGGTTGGCGATGCAAAAATTCTGCGTGTCCTCGCAACAGACGGCTTTTGAGCCGATTCTGTCGGATAATGCATCGGCAAGGGCGTGGAGAAGATGGCTTTTGCCCGTGCCGCTGCGGCCGCAGAGCAGGACGGGATTGTAGGCCTGCCCGGGATCCGTCTCGGCTATCTTGCGCAACGCCGCCAGCGGAAAGGCATTTTTCGCGTTACAGATGAAGGAGTCGAGAGTCTCCCTCTTTCGCGGTGAATGTTCGCTTGAGTCTATGGAATAGCCCTCGTGGGCAGGAAACCCTGCCCCTGTCTTTTCCGTCGGTGCGCCGTCCATGGAGGAATGCGGGTTTTTGTCAGAATAGACGAGACCCGGCAGCATATCGGGAAAGCAAAGCCCGAGCGCCGTTTCAAAGGCGTTCTTTTTGTGCTGCATGAACCAGCCACGGAAATAGGCATGCGGAAAAAAGACCTCAAGGGAGCCTGCAGCGTGCCTGAAGGAGAGGCTCTCGAACCAGTCCTCACCCTTGTCGGCTGTGGCACCGAAAAGGGCGCGCCGCAATGTGTTTTTCAAGGAGTCCTGCTGCATGAAAATCGTTGTGAAAAAGTTGTTCACGGAAAAAATTTTTATAGCCTAAAAAGCTGATTTCCACAAGACATGTGCACAAGCGATTTTCCTTTCTGTACAAGTCATCTCTTTGCGAATACGATGAGAAAAGGGGTGGATTGAGCGGGGTTCTTTTTGTTTCATCCGCGGCAAGGTACCCGTGTGGCTGAAAACGGCGGCCCTCGAAGCCGGGGCCTACCCGCTTGCCCGCGCGCTTCGTATTGTCATTCCTCTAAAAATAC
>JAILMX010000139.1 GCA_024692205.1 Desulfovibrio sp.
GAGAAGGCGGGCCGGACGTACCGGGAGAGCATAGACGGTATGCGGCAGGGTATGGAGACGCTGGGTAATTCGCTCGGAAACGCCCTCAGGCAGGGGTCGGAGGGCGTGAGAGATCTTTTTGGCGGGGACAGGAAAGATCGGCAATAGCGGCACGGTGATGAAGACATGCAAGTGATGTATGATGACAATCATAGTAGTTTCAGAGTATCTGCGGTATTTACATCAATATAGTAATTTTTTATAGAAGATATTGTCATGAATTTCTCTGTTAATTTTTGCCTTTATACTTTCTATTCCATTGCACGCAGGTGAATACTTCCAATTTCGAATGGTTTATTGAATTCTGAAATAAAGAATAGGCTGTTTAGAAATAGTTCTATCATCTAATCCGGTACAGCTTAAACACGGAACCCGTAATGGAGACTCCTTTCGTTCAGCTTGATAACGACAGCTCCGGCTTTATGCGTGCAAGCGTCATTGCCGCCATGGCCGAGCTCGACGTGGCAACGGCCATTTTGACTCTTGGACATTCTGCGACTTCCGCCCAGATAGCCAAGGAATGCGGATCAGATGCAAGGGGGATGGAAGTGTTGCTGGATGCGCTCGTTGCACTCGGCTACTTTTCCAAGTCAGGCACCGGCACGACTGCCAAGTACCCTGTTGTTCCGCAATACGCCTCCTTGCTCGACAGCCGCGAAGCCGCATCATACGTCCCCATGCTTCGACATCGCGCGCGATTGCAGCGTCACTGGTCCCGCCTTTCATGGGCTGTCAAGGAAGGAAAGCCCCAAAAAGAGAAAGCGGCAAGCTTCCTTGGCGAGGCGCAGGATGGTGTTTCATTCATAACGGCCATGAATGCCATTGCGCTGCGACTGGCAGCAAAGACTATGGAAGACCTCGAACAAGCCGGGCTATTCGACAGCCTTCCACCCGATGCCAGGATTCTTGATATTGGCGGGGCTTCAGGCACGTATACGGAAACATTCCTGCGAAGGATGCCGCATGCAACTGCTACGATATTCGACTTGCCGGCTGGCATAGCCGAGGCAAAGCATCGTTTTGAACACTCTGACATGGGGCCACGCGTCCAACTCCTTGAAGGAGATTTCACGAAGAGGGGGTTCCCTGACGGCTTCGACTTCGCCTGGATCAGCGCCATCATCCATCAGTTTGGTCGGGAAGAATGCAGAAGCCTGTTCCGCAAGACGCTGGATGCCCTGAAACCGGGCGCAATGGTTGCAATTCGTGATTTTGTCATGGACGCAGACAGGACATCCCCTGAAGCCGGAACCCTGTTCGGCCTCAATATGCTGGTCAGCACTGCACATGGCCGTGTCTACACTTTTGACGAAATTGCGAGCGACCTGTACGCATCAGGTTTCCAACATGTGGCGCATGCCGTAAATGAGCCAACCATGTCGGCAGTGGTGACGGCAATGAAACCCGAGTGATAATTGACGGAATACCAGGCGCCTCTGAACGACTTACGGTTGAGACTGATACATTCTGAACATTGCTTATCATTGACAGCCACGCCCTTACTGCTATCTTACCCCGCATCCTGCACCATAGCTAATGAGGAACAATCCATGAAAAAGCTTTTGCGATCCCTGTTATTCGTCGCCGTCCTGATGCTGGCCAGCTCCGTCGCCATGGCCGCTGTCCAGACCTATGACACCAAGATTGGCAAGTTCACAGTTGACGTGCCGGACGGCTGGAAATCGGAGGCGATTTCAGACGGCTGCAAGATAAATTCCGCCGACGGCAAGAATTCCATGTCGGTGCAGTTCGTGCCCGGCAATGGCATTGCCGCCATGGACATGGCGAAACGCATGGCAGAGGCAATGAATGTCAAGGTTACCAGCGAAAAGGCAGAGAACGACGCGGCCTTTTTGGAAGGCCTGGTGGATGGTCAGCCATTTTCCGCCCTCGTGGTCAAGGAGGGCAACATCCTCAACGGAGCCATTTTCGGCGGTCCTGAGCAGGATGCTATGAAGAAGATTTACGGCACGGTCAAGGATGCATCGGCATCTGCAACGACACAGGTCTTCGGCCCGGATTTCGCCCGTTTCAAGGTGGACGTGCCTGCCGGCTGGAAGGCGTCGCCTAACCAGGGCGGGTGCCAGATTGATTCCCCGGATGAAACATCCTCCTTAAGCATCCAGGTTCAAAAGGCCGGCGGGAAGAGCGCCGCTGATTTCGCGGCTGAAATAGCGAAGAACCTTCCTTACAAGGTCCTCAAGATTGAGAAGGAAGATGATTCCCAGTCAATCATATATGCCGAGCCTGAAAAAGGGGTGAGGATGGCGATAATGTGCATGGTCAGCGAAGACAAGTTCCTTGCTGTAACCATGGCCGGCCGCGACACCGACACGATGAAGTCCATACTTGATTCCTTGAATGATGCCCAATGAAGGTTCTCTTTTGCTGCTTCGCTGTCGCGGCCATTATCCTTGTGATTAGCCCGATGAATCCTTTTGCAAGGACCATGACGGTCGGGAAAGACATCAGCATCGGAGATGTCACGGATTTCTATTACACCTATTCGACCTCGACTAATCCGCCTGAGTTTCAGCGCTATCGTTTTTACTTGAAAGAGGGGAAACCCGCTTTCTATCACGAAAAACGCGAGGGAAACAGATGGCCCCTGACGGAAAAGGACGTCACGGTTTCAGGCGGCAGGCAATTGAGCGGGCAAGAGTGGGCCGAGTTCTTTGACGCCCTGAAAGGCGGAACGGTCAAGAACCGCGTGGAGCATACCGAATCCGGAGGTTCAGGGCCGTGGCTGTTCGTATACTGGAAGGGAGACCGTTCCAAATGCCAGGAGTTTTCCTTTGCGAACTACGGCTCTAGGTTGGCATTCGAATCATTATGCTCGCGGCTGAAGGGAGAATGACAGGGCGAATTTACACCTGAATAGTACAGTATCCCACTGAAATAACTTGGGTCAAATCGGGTAAAACTGGATAAACCGTTTCCGGCTAAAGCCGGTATTGGCCCTGCTGAAGCAGGCTGAAGCCATTCACCCTCAATCCGAAAGGTGTCATCAGCTTCTTCCTGCTGCGCAATGTATTGTTTGATAATCTCATCGGTCACATTGCCGCTGCTGCAACAGAAATAGCCGCGCGCCCACATATGGCGTCCCCAATACTGCCGGCGCAACAGTGCGAATTCGTTTATCATGGCATGGGAGGTCCGGCCTTTCAGTTGTTGCATCAGCTTGCTCACGGCAATGTTGGGCGGAAGCGATACGAAAAGATGGATATGGTCGGGCGCTATATGACCTTTGAGAATTTCCACCTGATGCTTCTCGCAGATGGCGCGTATCAGCGACCTGGCCCTCTGGGCGATGTCGCCTGACAAGATCTTTTTCCGGTACTTGGTTATCCAGACCAAGTGCACATGGATAGAAAAAACACTATGGGAACCTTGGCGATAGTTGCTCATGCCCACAGCCTACAAAAGAAACGCTAAAGCCGCCACCTGAAGGTGGGGGTTTTAACCCTCCCTGAGTGTGACAATAAAACTGGTCATTTTCTTATACAGAACGACCATTTAATTTACTGTGAAAAAATCGGTCGAAAATTCCCTGCTGACACAGAAGATATTTCGTCCGTTTCTGCATCTATATGGTGAAAACATGCCAATCCCGGCATGATCACATAAATTATTATATGGAGTAATAAAATGAAAACATTAAAACAGATTTTGGAGTCTGAAGGCTCTGGGTATCCAGATACGCTGAATCTGGAAACCCGTATCAAGGTGTTTGAGTACCTTGATAGCAAGTTCTCTACCCTTACTCTGCAAGACGGTTTATCCAAGAACTGTCTGGCTGG
>JAILMX010000156.1 GCA_024692205.1 Desulfovibrio sp.
CGCGCCGGCATCAATGGCGGCCTCGACAATGCGGCAGAGAAAATCCTTCTCGGAACGGGAGAAATCCTCGCAGGAAAACTCGACGTTGGGCGTGTACGCGGCGCACCGTTTCACGCTCTCGACCGCCATCGCCACCACCTGGTCGGGCGACTTGCGGAGCTTGTGCTCCATGTGCAGGGGCGAGGTGGAGATGAAGACGTGGATGCGCGGGTTCTTCGCGACCTTCACGGCATCCCAGCAGCGGTCAATGTCGCTTACCATGCAGCGCGAAAGGCCCGCCACCTGCATGCCCTCGCCCGCCTGTTTGGCTATCGCCTGCACGGACTCGAAGTCGCCCTGGCTCGATGCGGGAAAGCCCGCTTCGATGATGTCGACGCCCAGCACTTCCAGCTGGTGCGCCAGGCGCAGCTTTTCCTGAAAATTCATGGTGGCGCCCGGAGACTGTTCCCCGTCACGCAGCGTGGTATCGAAAAAATAAACGCGATCCGACATAGACTCCTCTCGAAAATGGAATGCGGTTCACCCTTCGCCACCCTGCGCGGCACACGGACCGCGCAGGACGGGCGGGGTCGAGATCAGTTCCCCTGGTCCGCATCCGCCCGCGGAAGCAGGCGGTCGCGGCGGGGCAGAATGCCATAGGTGTAGACCAGCCCGCCGACGATATACAGCAGACAGTATATGAAGCCGAAGACCTTCGGCTGCGAAACGAGCAGCGCGAGCAGAAAGAAGAAGGCGACCAGGCAGCGGACGGGATGGGCCCGGACAAAATCATACTCCTTGAAGGAGAAATACCGCACGCTGCTCACCATGAGCACGCCCGTGCCCGCGGCGAGGAACAGGGTAAAGCCCGCGACGGCGGCCGCGAAGGATTCGGGCAGCACGCTCGCCAGATAGTAGAAGGTCACCACGGTGCAGCCCCCCGCCGGTATGGGCAGACCGACGAAGAAGCGCTTGCTGCCCGTCGAGGCGCTGATGTTGAAACGCGCGAGGCGCAGCACGCCGCAGGCCGCAAAGATAAAGGCGGCCGCTATGCCGAGCCCGCCGAAGGCGTGCAGCTGCCAGTACCACAGGAACATGGCCGGCGCGATGCCGAAGGCCACTGCATCGGCGAGGGAATCGTACTGCACGCCGAACTCGCTCGCGGTGTGCGTCAGGCGGGCGACCTTGCCGTCAAGCCCGTCCATCAGCGCAGAGAGAAGTATGGCGAGGCAGGCGTCGCTGAAATTTCCCTGCCCGGCGAGTATCATGGACAGGAAACCGAGGAACATGCTCAGCGTCGTGATCATGTTCGGCAGAAGATACGTGCCCCGGCGCACTTTTTTCCCCTGCGCCTCACTCATGGTCAGCTCCGACCGCATCGTTTTTCGCTGCTATGACGGTCTGGCCGGCATAGACCTTGTCGCCTTCCCTGACCGTGGCGGAATAGCCCGCGGGCAGGTAGAGGTCGACCCGCGACCCGAAGCGTATCATGCCGTAGCGTTCCCCTCTGGCCAATCTGTCGCCGACGGCGGCGCGGCAGACGATGCGGCGGGCGATGAGCCCCGCTATCTGCACCATGCACCAGATGCCGCCGTCCGCATCGCGCAGCTGCCATGCGCAGCGCTCGTTGTCCTCCGAGGCCTTGTCGAAGGAGGCGTTGATGAATTTGCCCGGCCAGTAACGGATATCCGTGATCTCGCAGTCCACGGGCACGCGGTTCACATGCACGTTGAAGAGGTTCATGAAGATGCTGATGCAGTCCTTCTCCTCGCCGGTGAGGGGGTCGGGGCGCTTTTGGACATGCAGGATGCGGCCGTCGGCGGGGCTTGCCGCCACGCCTTCCCCGCGGGGCGCGACCCTTTCGGGATCGCGGAAGAAATGCACGCTGAAGGCGCACAGCACGAAAAAGACGAAGGCGAGGAACTTCCAGCCGACGAGGGCGAAGACGATGGCGCCGAGCGCCGTCAGGCCGATGGCCGGGCGCCCCTCGGGGGCTATTCCGGAACAAGCGGGTACCATGTTTTCTCCTTGAGATTGAAGCCTGGCGCATGAAGCGCCCGGCGTTGCAGTCTACCCTCTTGCGGTATGTACTGCAAGAGCATATACACCTGACATGCAGATACGCATCATTGCCACCCGCGCGGCACTTTTTCTCGCCTGCCTCGCGACCGCGGCCTGCGGCCCCAAGAACATCGGCGAGGGTTCATCACGAGACAACGACCTGCCGCATACCCCCGCTCCGGCTGTGGACGCCATGCGCATGCCCATGACTGGCGAAGGCGCCATCCCGCAGATGCTCTATAACTTAAATCGCCCGGAAGTCATGGAGTATACAATCAAACGGCATCAGATGGGTCTGCGTCAGCAGAGGGGGGCGGCCATCTCTCCCGAGGATCCGGCCTACCGGGCCACACCCAAGCAGCGCAGCCCCTTCCGGCAGTGAAACCTACAGACAGCCCCATGCACGAAAACGAATTTTTCCATCCTGACGCTGCGGAGGGCACATGCTCGCCCCGTCCATAGACCCCGTCGCTTTCTCCATCGGCGCCTTTCAGCTGCGCTGGTACGGCCTCATGTACCTGGCGGGCTTCGGCATCGGCTGGCTGCTCGGGCGTTCCCGCGCGCCGAGCCTCGGCATCGGCTGGACGAAATCCGACGTCGACGACCTTCTGACCTGCTCCATGCTCGGCGTCATCATAGGCGGGCGTCTGGGCTATGTGCTCTTCTACGACCTGCCGGTCTACCTGTCCGATCCCGGCGAGATCCTCCGCATCTGGAACGGCGGCATGTCCTTCCACGGCGGTCTTCTCGGCGTGCTCGCCGCCTTCTGGTATTTCGCCCGCACGCGCAAGAAACGCTTCCTCGAGATCTCCGACTTCGTCGCCCCGCTCGTGCCGCAGGCCGTCTTCTTCGGCAGAATCGGCAACTTCATCAACGGTGAGCTCTGGGGCAAGGTCAGCGACCTGCCCTGGGCCATGATCTTCCCGACAGGCGGCCCCTATCCCCGACACCCGTCGCAACTGTACGAGGCACTGCTCGAAGGCGTCCTGCTCTTCGCAATCCTGTGGATCTACTCCGCCAGGAAGCGCCCCGTCGGCAGAATCTCCGGCCTTTTCGCCGTGGGCTATTCCGTGGTGCGTTTCGCCGTCGAGTTCGTCCGCATCCCCGACGCGCAGCTGGGCTATCTCGCCTTCGGCTGGCTCACCATGGGACAGGTTCTCTGCCTGCCGCTTTTCGCCATCGGGCTCTGGCTGCTTCTGCGAAGGCCACCCGAACCGTCCAGTTGACAGCAGGCACTTTTTCAGCGAAGAAGGTTTGTTGCATAAGGAAACGCCAACGCGGCGCGACGCGTCAAAAGACCTGCCCGTCGGCGATCAAAGAGAGGTTTCCATGGCTAAAGAAGGTTCCATCGAAGTCGACGGTGTCGTGCAGGAGGCTCTGCCCAACGCCATGTTCCGCGTTGAGCTCGAGAACGCGCACACCGTGCTCGCGCACATCTCCGGCAAGATGCGCAAGTTCTACATCCGCATCCTGCCGGGGGACCATGTCAAGGTGGAGCTTTCCCCCTACGATCTCACGCGCGGCCGCATCACCTACCGCGTCAAATAGCCGGCCCAGACGCACATTCGCACAAGGCTCAGGCACAGCAGGGCCCAGCATCCCGCGAGGATGTCGTCTATCATGATGCCGTAGCCGTCGGGCAGCCACGATTCTGAGGCATGCACGGGCCACGGTTTCCAGATATCGAAGATCCTGAAAAGAACGAAGGCGGCGGCAATCTCCCACCACTGCGGATTTGCCATGGGCAGAAGGACAAGCCACACGCCGGCGAGCTCGTCGATGACGACCTCGCCGGGGTCCTTGCGGCCCAGAATTCTTTCGGCACGGGTAGCGGCCCATGCCCCCGCGAAAAAAACCGCGGCGAGGATCACCGCCCGAACGGGCAGGGAAAAAGGCACAAAAAGCAGCGGCGCGAGCAGGCATGCCACCGCGGTGCCGCAGGTGCCCGGCGCTTTCGGGGCGAGCCCGGCGGGGCCGAGACGGCAGAAGGCCAGGATGCATTTGTCAGACAACGTCATGGCAACCTCCTCTCCGACCAGTATAGCGTTCTTTGGCCCGCAATGCCACATCGGCCTTTGCCCTCGCACCCGCCCGCACGCCGCCCGAGCAGCCGCCAATGAGGAACGCCCATGAAAAATGACCGCACAGAGATATTCGGCGCCTTCGAGTACGATGAGAGCATGACCTACGAGGAGCTTCTCTCCGTCGAAGACCGTTTCATCGAAGACCTGGGCAGGCTGCTTCAGGATGCCTGCACGGAACACGTGGAGTTCTCGCCTCTCGGGGACGCGCTCATGTTCCAGTGCGCGTTTGCCGGCCACAAGCTCTATATCTTCCGCAAGCTCGCGCAGGAAGTGGCGGCCGTTCTGCCGAGCGGCATCAGCGGCCGCATCGTGTGCCTGGCGCACAATCTCGTCGACCAGCGCATCTTCTGGCTCACGCGCGGCGAGTGGCGCGAAGAGAGCCGCGCCATCCCGCGGGAAGGCCCGGAGGAACTGCGCGTCTGGCAGGTGCCGACCGCGCCGGAATCCGATTCGGTAGACGCTGAAGCGGGGGATGCGCAGGCCCTGACGGACGAGGCCGAAAAACAGACGCCTGCGGCAGAGTCAGACACGCAAACCTCCACCCCCGATGCGGAATAAGGCGCCGGGCGTCAGCCCGACACGCCGCCCATGCGACACATTCCGCTTGTCTTTGCGTCCTGCACCTGCTACGAAGAGAGATGCGCCCGGGTGATGGAACGGTAGACATAGGAGACTTAAAATCTCTGGCTCTATGAGCGTGCGGGTTCAAGTCCCGCCCCGGGTACCAATTGAAAATCTTCATGAGTCCTGATGAGTCTTCAACCCCTCGTCAGGACTCATTTTTTTGCGGAACGATGTGCGCCAGATCCTGATATTTTGTTGCCTCCACCACGGAAAGCTCATGTGCGCTTTGAAGGTTGCACCCGAATTCGGCAGTGGTGCCGAAGTAACGGGCAAGCCTAGCCGCAGTGTCGGCGCTGACCCCCCGCCGCTGGTGCACGATGTCGGCAATGCGCGTTGGCGGCACGCCTATCGAGAGTGCCAGCCCGTGTGCCGAGAGGGAAAGCGGCTTCAAAAATTCTTCCAACAGCACTTCGCCGGGATGGATTCGGATGCGCATATGCTCCTCACTTGTGACAGTCCGCGATTTCAACGTCCCAAGCCGCGCCATCACGCCAGACAAAACAGACTCGCCACTGGCCGTTAATGCGAATGCTGTGCTGCCCCACCCTATCTCCCTTCAGAGCCTCCAAGTGGTTGGCCGGGGGCACTCGCAGATCCTCCAAACATGCGGCGGATAACATCCCCAAGCAAAAACCAGAGGAAGTCCTGCAGCAGGCCCGCTCAGCGTCTGTCGTTGCAATCCTCCACGTCCTTCTTACCCCGCCGGGGCTGGCAGCCCGCTCCTCACCCGAATGGGCGCCCTTCAAAGGGCGTGCCCCGCAGCGCGCGGCTGACGAAGAGCGCGACGGCGACAACCACAGCAATCAGCGCAACCGTGCTCCACATATTCCCCTCCGAGAGCCGTCTCAGGAGCCGTTTTGCTCCTTCTCCGGCCCGGTTTTGTTCAGCATGCGCGATATCGCCCCCCCAAAAAACAGAGGGCAACCCCCATAGCCTTTCGCATCGCTACGCCCTGAGCATTTCAGCGAGCGTCTTGAGATTCTCGACACGCCCGCCGCGGCAATGTGCATGCTCCCTGCGAAAACATGACAAAAGCATGGCTGAATTTCCGAACGATGGCAACTTCTTTTCAAGCGGGCGGGCATATCGGAACAGCCAGCGCAGCGATAGGGAGGAAAACGCGGCGGCGCAAACCGTTGTGACCGGCAAATACTTCTTGCCCCGACGGTTACAATCGGATAAGATCAACATTTCCTCATTCGACAACAGCGTCGCTGCAATGAGGAGAAGAAATGGAATCCATTACCCGCGCCCTGCAGGGATACGATCATGAGCCCCAATTTGTTCAAGGACTGGCGCTGCCCAAAGTGCCAAGGCTCCGGCCCTTTCTATGTCACAGCCACGGCCGCGACGCCTGACGGCATCTCGGAAGAATACAATGCCCCCGGCTTTGAGGATGACTGCGCCTGCGTGTGCGGCGGGTGCTCTCACAGCGCGACGGTTGCGGATTTTCTTCCCGCCCTTATCACCGAACGCGACGGCACCCGTCACTAGCGTGCATCGTTACGAAGCCTCGCTGCTGCCTTGAGAAGGAGAGGAAAAGACGTACTGTGAACGCGCTATTCCTCCTACTGTCAAGACCGTTTGCAAAAAAACCAAGTGAATTCCTAACCCCAGCTGGAGATAAAATATCAAATATTTTAGCTGAATAAGTAGCTATCATTGCAAGGATGATGCCGTACAGGTCTAAGCATAGATTTTCAAGCAAGATTGTCAACACTATCTCTCAATCAATCTTCAACACACTGAAATCAAAATAAAAACTTGAATTCTCGTATCCTTCAATTTATTTTCTTAGAAATTTGTATTGACACTCGGCCGATTTTCGAGCAGACTCCGAATTGCCGTGGGGGTGTAGCTCAGTTGGGAGAGCGCTTGAATGGCATGGGTTTACAGTGGAAAATCAATAATAATAACATGTAAAAATCAATTGAGAAAAAGTTTTCAGCCACAAAATAAAGTGGAAAATTATTCACCAGCCACAAATTAAATAAAAAATTCATTCACGACTCAAAAGTTAAAGATAAGCAACAGAATATATTTTTTATCCAGACCATACACATTCCAGATACTACAGTAAAATGTTGACAATTAAGAAGGGAGGGTTAGACCTCCCTTTTTTTGTTGATTGTTAACAATAAATTCAAACGGCTGTGTCTTCATTATCATCAAATTCTGGCATCTTCGGTAACAAGGACACAGCTCGCTTCATTTCAGAGGAACGAGTTTCATAGTAGTTATTGGCGGTAGTCGAAATCCTACTATGACCCATGAGTCTACTGACAGCCGCCAAATCAGCACCATTATTCAGCATCATCGTAGCATAGAGGTGTCGGAAATCGTACATCCGAACTTGGTAAGGAATCTCTGCTCGATCACAAGCTGATTTGAATGCCTTCTT
>JAILMX010000168.1 GCA_024692205.1 Desulfovibrio sp.
AGTGCTTTTGAGCGCCATAGCAGTGTTCCAGTTCTTCCTTGGACTCGCATTGATCGCTAACACTTTTTTCATTTTTTTTCTCCTTCATAAATCCCGATTTGCCTGCCAGCAGCATTGGTGACGCGTCAGCCGTTCTGTTTCACCTGCTACAGTTTTCCAAAAATCATCCAACCGTGTTGGATTCACCAATCGGCAATCCAACGCTCACAGCCGAACCCGACCTATTCCCCATTTTCTCTTGGTTTAATCCAACAAGCCGGCCTCTCACTACAAGGGCTATAGGCCGGGCCTCTCTCTATCCCCCAGACTGCACCGCCAATACCAATGCCGTTTGTTTTTCGGTCAGTAGAACGGCTTTTGAACCCTGTTAAAAATGGAATACTGCTCAATCTCGGGGCAGATTTCCTCCATGGTGGCCATGACCCTTGCTGACAGATCGCCTACAGGGCAAAGTTTGAAGAGAATACCGCGACGTTTTTGGCTTTCAGGAAACCTTGAACCTTGAAATAGGCTTCACCCATGGGTATGCCGAGTTTTTTTGCTTCGGCAGAACGGGCAATAATACAGCCGTCGTTGTTAGAGAGTACGACAACGGGCTTGCCCTTCAGGTCTGGACGGAAAACCTGTTCGCAAGAGGCATAGAAGCTGTTGCAGTCCACCAGCCCCCAGAGCTGGCCTTTACAACTGGTGGACGACATTTGTCACTCAGTAAAGAGTTTTATGCCAGACAGCATCTTATGAAGCCGATGCTCATCAAAGGGGAGGTATTCGGCGATGGTGAATCCGACGACATCTGAATCCTCAGTGATTGCCTTGAGAATACCGGACAGGTTTTCCATGTCCATTTTGCCGCCGCCAGCACCGTCTCCTACCAATTCCGGATTGGCGAAGTACGTGGAGTGAAAGCCATGCTCGTCAAGGGCGTCAATGTCGAAATGAACGAGTATGTGGTCATGTTTTCCAAGGAAAGCCTTGATTTCATCCGTTGAAACAAAAAATTTGTCTTGAATCCTGTAATCTACGCCCATGTCTGCCAAGAACTTTTCCTGATAGCTATGAAGCGGCTGCAAGCCTACGTACAGAATCTCGTCCGGCTTGAACTTCTCATTCTTCATTTGCGCGGACAGTTGTGCGGCTCCATGCCCCATGAGGCTTCCAAGCACCATCGCATGGGCGTTCGGGTAGCCGTCGTCCACGGTTGAGACGTCAGGATGGGCATCAATCCAGACGATCCCGCAGTTTGAATACAGCCCATTCAAGTAGTCGAATGGGGCGAGCGAAACGAGGCAGTTGCCGCCTATAGTTATGACTCTGTCCGGTTTTTCAGCGGCAAGCTTGGACTGCGCATCCATGATTCCATACAGTACTTCGCTCTCGGCGTATATTCCGTTTGAAATGGATTTCTCCTTGCCATCCGGAGGCAGGATATCCACCGTGACAAGAGGTTGGCCGTCATTCTTCGGCAGAATGTATTGAAGCAGGTTTGCGCCGAAGTAGTATGTTTCAAGACCGCCGCTGACGTAATCCGGGTACAGTAATCTGATTGTTTTCATTTTTAGTCTCCGGTTATTGCAAATAGGTATCCCTGATTATTCTGGCCTTTACAACTGGTGGAGGACATAGGTTACGCTCCCCAGATGTGAACATGTTCCCGTTGGGTAATATCAATCTCAGGGTAGTCCGGATTCTCTGGCACAAGCAGCACGTTCCCGCCTCGGCGCACAAGCCGTTTTACCGTTAGCTCTCCGTCAAGGGCGACGATGACAACGCGGTTGTGTTCGGCGGGAAGGGAGCGGTCAACGATCAGCAAATCCCCGTCGTTTATTCCGGCATTTATCATCGAAAGACCGTGCGCCCGCAGGAAGAACGTTGCCGACTCGTGCTTAACGATAAGCTTTTGCAGATTCAACCGCTCATCAAGATAGTCTTCGGCAGGCGACGGGAAACCAGCCTCCACAGGTGAAAGGTACAGCGGAAGGCCCGATTGAGATGGGTCAACAGGCGCAGCAGACCCAAGGATTTCAACTTTCATCCTTGGTTCGGATTTCTGAAATTCGTGTCGCATAGGTCCTCCGTCTTCTGAAATGTAAACGGAGATTCCCCTCTTTTCAAGAATCGGGGAGATGCGGAGAACGGCTTTCAGACAAGAAACGCCCCGGCCCGAATCCGGAACCGGAGCGCTCTCTTCTGGGAGACAAAAAACTGTCAGCTATTTCGTTTCTTCCTTGGGCTTGTCGCCGCACTCACGCTTCTTGACCTGCACGGCGGGCAAGAGCTGGAAATCCAGCACACGGCCATTCATAGCGGTGACGATCTCGGCGGTGATATCCGCTCCGGCGTCAGCAGCCAACAGGTTCTGCTTTGCTGTCACGGCAACGGCCTTCTTGGTGGCCCGCCACTTCTCACATTCCTCCTGCAACAGCTTCATGACCAAGGCATTGGCGGAATTCTCTTCGGCAGCCATCTGGCGGTTCAGGGCGGCCAACCCTTCGGGAACAATTCGAATTTTTATTGTTTTGCACCAAGCGCTTTACAGTAAGAAAAAGTTAACCGCTTGCGCCTGTGCCAACGTTGTGTATATTTCAGAATGTCGCAATCATCTTCTTTCAAATAAGGAGTCTGACATGAATATTTATGCGGTCAACGCCAGCCCCCGTAAAAAGGGAAACACCGCCACGCTTCTCCAGCACGCGCTCGACGGAGCGCAGGCCGCTGGAAACGGCAAGGTGCAGACGGAGCTGCTTCATCTGTATTCGTACCACTACACAGGCTGTAAAAGCTGTTTTGCCTGCAAGCTGAAAGGAGGAAAATCCTACGGCAAGTGCGCCGTTAAGGACGACATCACGCCAGTCCTCGAAAAACTCGCCCAGGCTGACGCCATCATTTTCGGCTCTCCTATCTATTTCGGCGGAGTTTCGGGTATGCTGCGCTGCCTTGAAGAACGGCTGCTGTTCCCATTCCTCACATATACCGAAGGACATGCGAGCATTGCTCCCAAAAAAGTACGTACCGGGTTCGTCTATACAATGAACGTGCCTGCTCCGCTTATGGAGGAATGGAAGTATCCGGCCCGCCTGAACATGATGGAGGGCTACGTGGGCCATATTTTCGGCAGCGTGCCGAGTGTGCTGTACGCTAACAATACCGTGCAGTTCAGCGACTATTCCAAATATGTCTGCACCATGTTCTCCGGAGAGGAGAAAGCAAAATACCGGGAGGAGCATTTCGCCGACGACTGCCGCAAGGCCGAAGCTATGGGAGCATCCCTGATTGAAGGATAATCATGGTGCTCGAAAGGTGTCGAACCTCGGCGCTCCCAAATCTAACCGGGCGCCAACACGCAGTATCTCCGAAAGTCAGCTTTGCAGCGCACAAGCTGCAATCGGACGGAGCGCCTCATCAGACTGTAATGGAGGGAACGTAGGCATAGGAATTGAGCGCCACTTCCGAGCTAGTGACAGGATTTCGTCGGCAACCTCCTGCTCTTTCTGCCTGTACGTGTGGCCTGTATTCTGGATATACAGAAGGATGTTTTCCTTGGCCGTTGGCATGTGGCTGTTGATGGTTTGCAGGAATCCTGCTGGGTCGCCATAGGTGAAAGTATCGTAGGTTCCTATGAGCATCGCCCCGCTGTGCGTCATGCGAGACACCTGCGAGAAGTCCTTGTCCGCCTCCACATGCACATTGTTGAGAGTGTCGGTAAAAAGCCATTGCCAGCCTGTGTCAGCAACGCAGTCTATCCACCCAAGAAGGGGAAAGGGCAGCATCTTTTGCCCGTCGCCGCGCTCCACCATACTTCTGACGCAGTCCCTTTCTTCCAACGTCACCTGACTTGTGAGCCAGGTGACGTTGGCCGGGCTGAGCAGGATGAAGCGGTCCACGCGCCTGTCGTGAGTCTGTGACAGGTAGTGGATGATTTTGTTGGCTCCCAGAGAATGGCCCGCAAGAATGATGTGCCTGCATCCCGCCTCGGCGGCATGGCGCACATACGCTCCCACGTCGTCATCCGCATCGTCAAAATTTTCATTCCATGAACCGATAATCTCCTCCCTGCCCGTTTTGATATTATAGGTTGGGATGCGGCCGAATGCGTCGTTCGTCTGGGCATAGATGAAATCGATGCCGCCTGTATTCAGGGTGTTTCCGATATTGTAGTAAAAGGGATTGGAGTAAAAATTCCCGTGGATGCCCGTGATGGCTATGACCACTGTATCCGACTTCTTCTCCGTAGCGAAAAGCGCGCCGTTCAACACTACGCCGCGGTGCGTGGGAACATTCAGTTCGTTCATAGCCATGTTACGCATCCTTGTCGTGCAGTCGCGTCACGCATTGGTGGTTGGGCGTGTGGTAGCAGGAGTTGCAGGAAACACAGCGAGACGGTCGCGTATCTCCGGCGAGCCAGCGCGCTACAAGATTAGGCTCACAGATGAGCGGCCGCGATAGCGAAACATAGTCTATGCCTTCCTCGCCGATGAGGCCATTGATGGTCTCAATGCTGCGGAGGCCGCCTACAAGAATGACCGGCGTTGGCACCCGTGACTTGAGCCGGAGAGCGGCTTCCTTGAAGTACGCCTCGCCGACTCCGGCACGCACATTCGTCCGCGAAGTGTAATTGCCGCTAACCTCGATGGCGTCGATTCCTGCGTGGGAAAGCATTTCGCAGACGACAAGGAAATCACGTTCTGTGAGACCGCCTTCAATGAAATCAGAGCAATTTATCTTGATGATAACAGCGAAGTGTTTTCCTACAGACTGGCGTATGGCGTCGTGTATTTCCACGAGGATGCGCCCCCGGCCTTCTGCGCTACCGCCGTACTCATCCTGCCGCTGGTTATACAGCGGACTGATGCACCGACTCAGGCCGAAAAAATGCGCCGCATGGATCTGCAGGCCGTCATATCCAGCTTTTTCAGCCCGTGCGGCAGCATTCGCGTAGGTATCGACGATGCTTCGCATATCGTCATGCGTCAGATCGTTAACGATTTTCAGCCCGCCGTGCCCGCTGGCGTCAGGCACATATGTGTCCAGCATGGCTGCCTGCAGGAATACCCGGCTTCCTTCCGCATGAATTGCTTCCGTGATGCGCCTGTGCCCGGAAATGTGCTCGTCCCCGGTGAAGCGCATGGCCCCCGGGAGTTCCCCGTCGCAGGGAGAGACGGAGGTGAAGCCGGTAATGATGCCTCCTACCTGTCCCCGCGCATATTCGCGGTAAACGTCTACGATGGCATCCGTGACGCAACCGTTCGCCCCTGCCATGCCCATCCAGGTGGCGGAACGAAAAATGCGGTTCTTCAAGGATACGCTTCTGATGATTGTTGAGTCGAAGATGGTTTTCATGCGCATGCGCCTTGATTCAAACAGTTAAGGGTTAGAAAACTTGACCGAAATAAAAATAAAGCATAATTTGGAATCTACAAGTACGCAGTATTTTCTTACCGTAAAATATAAACAACACACAAAAATATATGAAAAAAAATCTGACTGGCGTGAAAAATTCGCCATCTGTCTATGCAGAGAAATGTCCGCTGCTGCTTGCATTGGACAGGATAGGCGGCAAATGGAAACTGCCCATCGTGTGGTTTCTGTCAAAGGAAGAAAGCGTGCGTTTTAACGAGCTGCGGCGACGCGTCAGCGGCGTCACCAGCATCATGCTGTCAAAGTGTTTGCGGGAGCTAGAGGCTGACGGGCTTGTGACGCGCGAGCAGTTTGAGGTCATCCCGCCGCATGTAGAGTATTCGCTAACGGATGCCGCAAGGGAACTGGTGCCTATTTTGCGCAAGCTCTATGCATGGGGGGAGGCACACTGTTCGTAGCGGAGCGTCACGGTCAAGGCCGGAGTTTTGGCGTGCTATGAGGGAGAATAATTCAATATTCCCCTACACCAATATCTTTTTCGCCTGCGACAGTTATCCAAAGAATCATCCAACCGTGTTGAATTCACCTATCGGCAATCCAACGCTCACAGCCGAACTCGACCTATTTCCTTTTTTCTCTTGGTTTAATCCAACAAATCGGCCTCTCACTACAAGGGCTATAGGCCGTACCCCTCTATAAGTCCAGACTACTCACCTTTTCCAATCCAATACTAATGCCATTTGTTTTTAGGTCAGTAGAACAGAATTTTCGCTCTATCCTAAAAGTGAATCATTTCAGCCGGTTGGATCACTCTCCAACTCATCCAAAATCCGGCCAATTTTCTTCTGGGGAAAAGACTGACGTGGATTCCGTTTGGATCAATAAGTACTGATATTTCAATAGGTTACAGGAATTTTTCTTCAGGAATCCAACAAATCCAACACTAGGCCATTTTTCAAAAAACAAAAGGGGCAGCTAGATAATACATCTAACTGCCTCATTTTATTGAACTTTCTGGTGCGCCCGGCGAGATGCAAACACTGCATCTATCCCATTGAAATTACAGGCGCAAATAAGTTTAAAAAATTATCTCTACCAGCAATTTTACCAGCAATTCAAAAAAGTGCCCCATTTTTTCGACCCAGCTCCTGCCGCTTGGCAACGGCCATCGCGCACGATAGGATGACGCCATGGAACACGGAAACACATACCCTATTGCTGAGTGCTTGTCCATATGGGCCGTCATCAGGCGATGGCCGAAAATTAGCCTGTACGAACTTGAGCGCCTCATCAACGAGAACGACGGGCGCCCTCCCCTGCTTCAGCCGTACGAGGTCGAGGCCCCCGTTGACGGGAACCCTGACGCGGAAACGATGTACCTGCATCCCATGCGGCGGGGCGCGCTGCGGATCGTCCACGTCCACGAGTTCCACGACGAGGTGCGCGACGCCCGCAACCGCCCAGTGGCGTCGGACTGCGGGAAGGAAACCATCGACGAGAACGGCGACCCCATGCTGGACGACTACCTCTGGTTCCTGCTCGGCGACGTGCTCCGCTTGGAAAAGGAAAATCCCGACTACGTCAGGACGATTCAGCAGCGCGGCAGGCGCGCGCCAGCCGAGACGCCGCCGAGGCCCGCGCGGGCCGAGCCCGCCCGTCCTTCGGGAAGGATGCTGCGCATGAAGGAAGCCATCGAGCTGCTCGGGATCGGGAAGACGGCCTTTTACGACTGGGTAAAACAGGGGAAGCTGCCGCCAGGCATCGAGCTCTCGACCGGCGCCATCGTCTGGCCGGAGGACGAGCTCAGGGCGTTCGTCGATAGCCGCAGGAGGCGAAGGAACGTCCAGGAACGCAAAAGCAAGGCCATTCTTTCCGCGAAAGGACCGAAAAATCCTGACAACCGCCCGAAATCATGAGATAAGCCAGTCCTGCCCTCGGAAACAATGGGCATGGGCATTAAAGCGCGCCGCGGCGACGAAAAACCAGACACCGCAACGGTTTTGCCCGTTTAGCGGAAGAAACTACCGCCCGCTGGATTTCTTCGCCCGCGCTAGGCAGCCGGACAACGCGGAAACCGTTGTGCCACGCGCTTTCGATATGCGGCACGGGCATGCGAACCACGCGAAAGCCCCTTGCCAAGCGCGCGCGGAAAGGATATCTAAAAAGGGAACCCCGCTCCTGCGCTGACAGGAAGCGGGGCTGGCACGGCGCGGTTAAGCGCCCCCGTGCGTGGCTACTTCATCGGATTTTTGTTTTACGACCCCGGCCCACCGCATGAGCCGGGGTCAACTGTTACCTAGCGCTAGGCGCCAGCAACAGGACCAGGGCAACGACGAGCAACAGGACGAAAACGAGTTTCCGCATGGCTCTGCCCTCCTTTTCCACTTGCGCCGTGCCGACGCTTTTGGCCAGAGGGTAGCCGCGCGGCGCCATGCTACACCATGCGCGCCGTGGCGTCCAGCAAGAAGGAAGCCCCGCTCGGTGAGGAGTGGGGCTTGTCTTTCACAGCGGCCTTGCCGCTATTCGTTATCGTTATAAAACGGTCAGAACAATGCTGCCTTGCGCCGCGCCTGCCCATGGGATAGTGTTAGGCCCGTATTCGCACGGGGATAGGCCCCGCGCTCGGCCCGCAGGCCATTGCGCTGTCGCCTGCGGGCCTATTTTTCATGCAGGAGGAGGCTGGCCGAATGGGTATCATTGACGCCTCGAAATTCTCTGTTTCAAGTTTCGTTGCCAATAAATGGCAAATGTTACCCGTCGTGGTGGATAATTATCTCGCCGCCTTCGGTTCCACGGCAGAAAACGACGGGCGCATACTCCAGACATCGGGACTCGCCTGATGGCGCGCTCTTTCTTCATAACGGGCACTGATACCGATGCGGGAAAAAGCATCGTGACCGCAGGCCTTTTGCGCGCCCTCGCCGCCAAAGGCGTCCCCGCTCGCGCCGTCAAGCCCGTGCAGACGGGCTGCATGCCCGTGAACGGCCTGAATGAAGCCCCAGACGTCCAACTGTACCGCAAGGCTGGGGGACGAGGAAAAGCCTTGAAAGCATTCGGCGTGCCATGCTCCCCGCATCTCGCCGCGCGCCTTGAGCATGCGCGTCTTGACCTCGCCGAGCTCGCAAGAGCCTGCCGCGCCGAGGCCGCAGGGGTGGATATCGTGCTTTTCGAGGGAGCGGGCGGCCTTTACGTGCCCCTCAATGAGCAGGACACGATGCTCGACCTGATGCGGGAACTCATGCTGCCGGTGCTTCTCGTCGTCGCCAACCGGCTCGGCTGCATCAATCACGCCATCCTTTCGCTTGATGCGCTTGAAAACGCTGGCATTGATACGGCGGGCATTGTCTTGTGCAGGACCCTGCCGCCCAGCATTCCCGACCCCGGCACCGCAACCGGAGCAGAAACCGCCATCCTTGAGGAAAACGCCCGTTTTTTGAAAGGCCTCGCAGGAAAGCGGCAGATACCTTTTCTAGCGGACATTCCCTTCATCCCGAATTTTTCGCCTGAGGATCCCTACGCATGGCACAGGCTTGAGGCGCTGCTCATGCCGGCGGCGGAGCATCTCCTCGGCGTTGCTTCATGCGATGCCGCTGACGCTTCTCCGAAATCCGGAATGAGCGACCTTGCGACCCAACCTGCCCTTTCTGCACAGGAAATTCTCGATTTTGACCGCGCCCATCTGTGGCATCCGTACACTTCCGCCCTCGCCCCTCTACCCGTGCGCGAGGTGACCGGCACTTCCGGCGCGCGAATCTTACTGCGAGGCGGACAGGAACTTATCGACGGCATGTCGTCATGGTGGTGCGCCCTGCACGGCTACGGAAACAAATCGCTCGTCAAGGCGGCGCAGCGACAGGCGGCGCGCTTTTCCCACGTTATGTTCGGCGGCCTCACGCATGCGCCCGCCGTCGAGCTTGGCAGACGACTCCTCCCCCTTCTGCCGAAAGGCTTGGAACACATCTTCTATGCGGATTCCGGCTCCGTCGCCGTTGAAGTGGCCATGAAAATGGCCGTCCAGTTCTGGCGTTCGCTCGGCAATACGGAGAAAAGCCGCTTCGTCGCCCTTCGCGGCGCCTATCACGGTGACACGACCGGGGCGATGTCGCTCTGCGACCCCGTGACAGGCATGCACGCGCTTTTCACGGGCCTCCTTCCCCGGCAGATTTTCGTGGAGCGTCCAACCTGCCGCTTTCACGAACCCTATGACCCCCGAAGCTTCCACCCCATGGAGCGAGCCCTGCGGGAGCATGCCGCCAAAATCGCGGCCGTCGTCATCGAACCGGTCGTGCAGGGCGCCGGCGGCATGTGGTTTTATCACCCGCAGTATATCAAATCGCTACGCAGCCTCTGCGACGAGCTGGGCATGCTTCTCATCGCCGATGAGATCGCCACGGGCTTCGGTCGCACAGGCAGAATGTTTGCCTACGAATGGGCGGGGATAACGCCCGACATCCTCTGCATGGGCAAGGCCATGACCGGCGGCATGATGACCTTTTCCGCCGTCGCTGCAACGGCGGAAACAGCGGGCGGCATCTCCACGGCCCCGCCCGAAAGGGGCGGCGGGCTCTTCATGCACGGGCCGACTTTCATGGCGAACCCCTTGGCCTGCGCCGTCGCCTGCGCGAGCATCGACACTCTGCTCGCCTCGCCTTGGCGGGAAAGGGTTTCCGCCATAGAGCATTCGCTCTCCCAAGGGCTTGCCCCGTGCCGCGGCCTTCCAGGCGTCGCCGACGTGCGCGTGCTGGGCGCCATCGGCGTCGTCGAGACCGAGCAACCCGTCGATGTCGAGCGCTGGCAGGATTTCTTCGTGGCCTGCGGCGTATGGATACGGCCGTTCGGGCATACGGTCTATGTCATGCCTCCGCTCATCGCCTCCCCAGATGATTTAGCTCGCCTCACCCGGGCGCTATGCGCGGCGGCGCGTTCCGCGGCGAGTCACGGCGGCACGCCGCAAATCAAAGACGTTCCCCCGCCACTTTCTTGAAAACGATCGAGGGCGCGATGAAGCTTTACTCTTTGAAAATGCGCGCGAGCGCCGCATCGAAACACGTCTCCGGTTCGGAAAGGATCGTCGAGGCCGCCGAAGTCCCCCGTTCCACGGCCGACCTTGCCGAACGAGGAATGAGCCATCCCCGGGGGCCTGTGGATTTCCTCAACGTCAAGATAGAACGCCTTCAGGAAGCGGACATACTCCATCTGGACGCCCTGCCCGTCAGCACGGTGAAAACGAAAGATAGTCGGGAAGGCAGAGAAGCCATGGGAGCTTTCCTGAGAGGCCTCGAAATCGCCTCGCCGGACAAGGTCCTGCGCGTGCTTGATGCCGCGAGAGGCATGCGGGGGGCGGTGCTGCTTGACGCGGACACGCTGGAACGCCTCGAGCCGGACCACACCCGCGGCGTGCGCGCAACCTGCATGGACAGGGAACGGGAAACGGAGGAGCCTCCCTGCAAGTCAAAAAACCATTACGCCGAGGCGCTCGTTCTTGCGACAAAGGTCGCGCACGCTCCGCACATCATAGGCGAGCTCTGCATCTCTGACGACCCAGATTACGTGACGGGCTATGTGTCCTCCGCCGCCGCAGGGTATCGGCGTATCACTTGCGTCAAGGAAATGGGCAGCGAGGACGGCGGGCGGGTTTTTCTTTACCGCGGGGACCGGGCGGGCGTTAGGGAGACCATCGATTATCTGGAGAGGCAGCCCGTCATCGTGAGCGGACTGAAGCCGCTAAATGCCGAGGCTCCCCGTCCCGACAAGTGGAAATTCCTCAGCGAATCGCTCGACGGCTTGCGCTCGCAGGGCCTGTACCGCACCCTCCGACGCATGGATTCCGCGCAATCTGCGGAAGTCCTCTGCGACGGGCGCAAGCGCATCATGCTGGCCTCGAACCATTACCTTGACTTTTCTTCCGACGAGCGCGTCCGCAAGGCCGCCGCCTTCGCAGCCGAAGCCTTCGGCACAGGTTCAGGCGGCTCACGCCTGACGACGGGCAACGGAGCATGGCACGAACGCCTCGAAAAGGCGCTCGCCGAATTCAAAGCTTGCGAATCAGCCCTTCTCTTCAGCACAGGCTACGAGGCAAACCTCGGCACGATAGCGGCTCTTATGGACAAGGACTGCGTCATCTTCAGCGACGAGCTGAATCACGCGAGCATAATCGACGGATGCCGCCTGAGCCGAGCCAGAATCGTCGTCTATCGCCACAATGACATGGAAGCACTGGCAAAAACCTTGCGTCGCACACCTTTCGAGAGGGGGCTAATCGTCAGCGACGCCGTCTTCAGCATGGACGGCGACATTCTCGACTTGCCGACTTTCGTCCAGCTCTCCGAAAAGCACGGCTTGCTCTCCATGGTGGACGAAGCCCATTCCACAGGCGTCATCGGAAAGAATGGTTACGGCATCGTCGAGCATTTCAACGGACAGGCGCGACCGGACGTCCTCATGGGAACGCTCAGCAAATCGCTAGGCGTAGAAGGAGGGTTCATCTGTGGTCGGGAACTGCTCATTGATTACCTGCGCAACAAGGCCCGCCCGTTCATCTTCTCCACGTCAATGACTCCCGCCACCGCCGCCTCAAGCATGAAAGCGCTGGAACTGCTTCGAACAGAACCGGAACGGGTGCTTGCCCTACGCGACAACGTGCGCTTTTTCTGCGAACGCCTGACCGATGCCGGCCTTCCGGCGCATTCCGAAACGGCCATCGTGCCCATAGCCGTCGGGGACGAGAAACGCGCGCTCCGCGTGGCGGAAGAGCTCTGGAAAAGGGGAATCGTGCTTTCGGCCATCCGCTATCCCACGGTAAGGCGCGGAGAGGCAAGGTTACGCGCGGCCCTCATGTCGAGCCATACGAAAGAACAGCTCGCTTACGCCGCGAAAACAATTGCGGCCGTCCTCAAGGCGCTTTAAGCGGCTTCCACGCCAAAGGCCGTTCCGAGCGCCCTGCGCTGGCTGCTTCGTCCGCTTCAATACCGAAGCAGGAAACGTTCTTGTTTCCGTCATCGCACCCGCCCGCGTGTAGACTTTTCCATTCACAAGGGATAATGTCAGCAACCATCATTTATTGGCAGGCCGGGAACGCGCCTACGGCGCGGGAAAGGCCGCGCTGGCGCGGCGACCGAAAAGGCATCGCAAAAAACCGCGACACCGCCCGCTGGCGCGTGGCGCCGCCGCGGAAGAACAAGGAAGGGGGGCTTGCCGCCCCCCTTCCTTGACCATCCCCCCGCCTGTGCTCTACTTGAATGTCTTAACAAAAATCGCGGGGATGAAACTCGGCCCTCGCGCCGCACGCGCACTCTCCCGACGCATCAACGCCGCACCCGCAGGCCGCACAGAAACGCCCGTTCTTTTCGCGCCTCACGGCGGCGAGGTTGGCTATCCACGCCTTCGACCTCGACGTACCGACGCCGACCCTCGACGACGGACGCGCCTCGAACACCTTAGCGATGGCGTCGTCCGTCTTGGCGGCGAGGTCGACGAGGTCACCGACGTTTTCCTCCGTCGCGTCAACGGCCTCCATCTCGACGAACGGCGCCGGCGCCTTCGGGAGATCGTCCTTCGGATTGCCCTTCGGCCTCCACAAATCCGCGAGGACGGCCCGCCGCATGGATGCGACGACGTCGGCGGCATACGACAGCGCGGGCATCGTCCCGCGCGCCGCATCGGCAAGGCGTTCGTACAGCAACGCCGATTGTATGACCAGCGCGCCTATGCTCATTTCCTTTTCGGCAAACGTCATGTCTCGTCCCTCCCTTATCGCGGCGCCGTCGTCGACGCGGAATCCGCATTCATCGCCGCGTCTATCTGTTGGATCTTCTCCCGCGTCTTTTTCTCCGCGGCGACAACAGCGTCCGACGCCTTCCGCGCCTTTGCGACGGCGGCGTGGACGTCCTCGGCGGACTTCCGCAGCTCGGCGGCAATCTGCCGCGCCTTCTTCGCACGGTCCAAGCTGACGGCGCGTCGGCTTTTCGCATCCCATGCGGCAGCCGCGCGGTTGCGCTGGGCCTCAATCTTCCCGACGGCCTCGTCGAGCGCCGCCTGCTCCGTACAAAGTTTTTTCGCCGCCGCCCATGCGACGATTTCGGCATCCGTCGCGGAGCGTGCCTTTTCCACGAAGTCCTCGGTTTCGGCAAGCAGGCGGCGCGCCTCGGCCTTCGTCGTCCTCGCGCCTTCCAGCTCGTTCGCCGCGGCCGCCCTGTCGGCATTCGCCGCATCGACGATTCCCTTCGCCATCTCTGAGCCGACTTTCTTTCCCTCGTCCTTGGCGGCGTCGACAATGCCTTTCGCTTCCGTCCTCGCCGTATCGACGATGCCAGCGGCATCGACCCTCGCCTTGCCGCGGATGCCCTCCGCGTCGCGTTCCGCGCCCTTTCGAATTTCGAAAGCCTCGTTCTCCGCGGCCTGCTTGGCTTTCCGCTTGATTTCGTCCGCCTCGTCATTCGCTTTCGAAATGGCCTTTTCGGCATCCGAAAGAACGCTCTCGGCGACGGCCTTCGCCTCGTCGCGCTCGATGACGGCGGCGTCCCTCTCGGCCTTCGCCTTCGCGGCGGACTTCTCGGCATCGTCCTTCTCGCGCTCGGCCTTCCGCACGGCGGCCTTGGCCTCGCCCACCTTCTTTTTCATGTCCGCCAGCTCCGCCTCCGTCGTCTCGACATCGGAGCGCATGTCCGCGAGCCGCCTCTGCAGCTCGCGCAGCTTTTTCACCCCTTCCTTGTACTCGTTCGTCTCGACATGGCGCTTTTTCGAGCCCTTCTCGCGGTCGGGCAAGCCCCATTTCGAAAAGACGCGCGCGTACATCTCCTGCTGGATCATGTAGAGGATGCCCCTCGTTATCTGGCGCGACCCCGACAGCGCCTCTGCGGGCACCATCTTTTTGAGAATGGGCGAATACGCCTCCTCGTATATCACAGGCGCCCATGCGACATGGACGTGCGGCGTCTCTTCATCATAATGATGATCCACCGACAGCACGTTCTCCTCGCCGACCATGCTCCCGAACTCGGCAACGCACTCGTGCAGGAAGCGGCGCTGCTCCTCGAGCGTCAATTTCGCAAAGAATTCGTGATCCGCTCCCAATATGACGCCCGCGACGAGCACCGCGTTTCGGTCATGCCTCATGCGGCGAAGCCCCAGCCTTTCCCTTTCGGCGTCTATCTCGGCCACGCGCTCGTCGACGGCGGCGTTCCACGGCTTGCCGCACTTGACGTACTCGTTCAGATGCTCGCGCGCGGGGTCAATATCGGGGTTCGTGCGCGACTCACGCTCCTCGTTGTGCTTCTGGACTCCGGCCGTATCACCGCGGTGATACTTGTCGACATGGCATACGCCAGCCATCTCCAACCTCCTCGCCTTTTCAGGCGGGTATGAAATACCCCATAGCTCTATATAGGATAAGTTGTCCTTCGGGACCCGCTGCGCTAACTTATCCTCTATTTCGCCGAGGGGGTCACCCCCCTCTGGACACCCCGAAAGGCATGCAGGGGGGACCCCCTGCACCCCCGTCAAAGACACAAAAAAAGCCCCACCGATTTCTCGGCAGGGCTGAACGCCCAGAGGGGGCGTCGCCGCTATTCGTTGATGCGGAACAGGTAGCGGACAGCCAAACAATCAAGCCCTCTATGGACCGAGCAGCACGCGGTTTTCAGCACGCCCGCCTACGGCGGCCCCGCGGAAAAGAACGTGCCTTCCGGCGCAGGACATGGAAACGTCTCGCGAGAAAAAGGGAAAAATGGGAAATTTCCCTTTTCCCCTTGACAAATATTTCCCTCTTCCCCATCATACTGGGAATAAAGGAGAAATAGACATGGCTGTGACGAAGGAGCAGGTGTTTGATGCGTGCGGCGCCATTTTCGCGGAAACGGGAAAGCGTCCCCTCGTGAACGAGGTGCGCGAGCGCACGGGCGGGAAGACATCGCGGATCGCGGAATTCGTCCGAGAGTTCAACGAACGGACGACCGCGGAGGTGGCCTCGGAGCCCGTCGGCCTGCGAGACGAGGCAGGAGAGGCGATCTCCTCGATAGCGAAAAAGCTCGAAGCCGACATCCGCGCCTTGCTGGCGCGCGAGACCGAGACAGCGGCCAAGGGCGCGCGCGAAGACATGGAGGACAGCGTGAAGTCGTCGAACTCGGCGGCTCGCTCCCTGAACGCCGAGCTCGGTGAGACCGAGCAGGCTCGCGACAAGGCAATCGCCGAGCGCGACAATGCCGTCGCCGAGAAGGCCGCCGCCGAGGCGAAGCTCGCGGAGAAAGAGGAAGCCCTGAAAATATCGCAGGACGAGCTCGCGCAGGCGAAGAAAACGCTCGAAGAGGCTATCACCGCGCGCAGGGAAGCCGAGGCCGAGCGCGACAGGGCCGCCAGCGCGAAGGAACTCGCCGAGCGGCTGCTCAGCGAGAAAACCGCCGAGTGCGAGAAGCGCCTCGACGAAGCCGACAAGGCGGCGAAGAGGCTGCTCGACGAAGTCACGCGGACGCGCGACGAGGCCGTCGCGAAAGCGGAAAAGGAACGCGCTGACGCGGAAACGGTCCGCGGGGAGCTGGCGAACGCGAAGGTCGAGGCCTCGGCCGCGCAGGCGACAGCGGCGACGCTGAAGGAATCGCTCGACGAGATGACGGCCCGCTACGATAAGACAATGAATGAGAAAGACGAGCTGAAAGAGAAGGTCGCATCCTTAAAATCGGACCTTGCAGGAGAAAGAGCCACCGCGAAGCTGGCGGCCGTGAACGCGAAGAACGCCAGCTCCGCCGCGACGGAAGACCCCGTTAAGGAATATGTCGACGCCGCCGAGCGCGCAGAAACGGCTGAAAATAAGCTTGAGGAGCTCACGAAAGAGCTCGAGCAGGCGAAGGCCGATGTAGCAGCAGCAGAGGAGCGCGGCAGAGCCGCCGAAAAGGAAGTCCGCGAGGCCGCCGAGAACAGGGCCAAAACCGCCGAGGCGGAACGCGACAGGCTCCAGAAGCGCGTCGATGAGCAGGAGGCCATCATCGGGAAGATGACGGCGCAGCCGGGAAGGAAGCGGAGGAAGTAGGCAACGACCGGAACGACGAAAGCCCCGCGTCGACGCGGGGCTTTTTCTTTCGTACTCGGCAGGTTGCTCATCGGACGGCGCCCTTCATTGCCCTATCCCGCAGATCATCGACGTAATCCGCCCATTCCTGCATCATCTCGCGCCGCTGCTCAAGGTAGTCGTTGCGATTGTACGCGGCGCGCACCTTATCCTTGTCCGCATGAGCCAGCTGCGCCTCGATGATATCCGGACTGAATTTCCCCATGGCGTTCAGCATCGTCGACGCTGAAGAACGAAACCCGTGCACGCAGATTTCCTCGCGCGAGTAGCCAAGCCGCCGCAGGGCGACCAGCAGCCCCATGTCGCTGATTGGCTGGGATCGGGAATTCGGGCTGGGGAACATGAGCTCCCCGCCGTTATCGAGCTCGCGAAGCTCGTGCAACAGCCCTACGACCTGCCTTGCGAGCGGCACGACGTGCTCGCGCCGCATCTTCATGCGTTCAGGCGGAATCGTCCACGTCGCCGACGCGAAATCGACCTCTTCCCACCTGCCCCTGCGCAGCTCGGAACTGCGTAAGAAGACGTACGGCAGCAGCTTGAGGGCATACCGGACGGAATGGTGCCCCGCGTAATCGTCAAGCGATGCGAGCACCTTCCCAAACTCGTCGGGCTTCACGACGGCCGCCCTGTGCTTCTCGACGGGCATCGTCAGGACGCTGGTGAGCCCCGCCCCAGCGTTGATATCAGTATATTCACAAACCTGCGCGTAGGCGCACACCCGCGCCGCCATGCTCGCGATAAGGCGCGCGGTGTACAGGCATCCCGTCTCCTCGACTGCCCTCGCGGCCCTGAGGATGTCCCTCGGCCGAAGTTCCGCGATGGGGATCGACCCGATGAACGGGAATAAATGCTTCCGCAGGCGGAGGAGGACGTCGCGCGCATGGGAAGGCGCGAACTCGACCCGCTTCCTTTCGTACCATTCCATGGCGGTCATTTCGAAAGTCCTGCCGTCGGCCTCGTCGCCCTTCCCGACCGACTTTTCCTCCTGCTTCTTGGCGGCAGGGTCCACGCCCTGCGCCAGCAGCTTTCTCGCCTGCTCGCGGGCGAGCCTCGCGTCGGCCAAGGAAACATCGGGATACTGGCCGATGGTCAGCGTCTTCTGCCTCCCCTCGAAGCGGTACCCCATGCGCCATGACTTCGTCCCCGTCGGGGCGACCTGCACGTACAAGCCCCCTCCGTCGGAGACCTTTTGGACCTTGCCGTTCGGGCGCAACTGTCGAATTCTCGTATCCGTAAGCATTGAGCAACTCCTTGAAATGTCGTCGATACAGCAGAAAAAAGGCCGAAATACCAGCAGTGACAGCGGCGGTTCAGGCGCCTTTGCCAGCATTTATACCAGCAAATACAGCGGATGCAAGCGAACGGATGCGAACCGATGCGAAATGCGAAATCGAAAAAAAGAAGTCCGTCAGGGTATTGCGAACCCTGGCGGACTGATGCGGACTGTCATTTGGTGCGCCCGGCGAGATTCGAACTCACGGCCTTTGGCTCCGGAGACAAACCTCAGGGGCATTGTGAACAAGGCGAAATTATCGACGGCTATGTAAGCCGTCAATAGTACAAGTCAGGAATCAACAGAAACGACAAACCATTTTTTACCCCGAAACGGGGTTAAGGGGGTTAGGGGATGGTTAGTTCGGGGTGTATGCGGATGTATTTTCGTGCATCTGGATGTATCGTAACCCTGCGAAATCATTGAATTTACAGGATCAGGATACGCCCTTGCGGGCCGCCAGCGTGTAGCAAACGTTGTCAAAGGGATCCCAAGCCGAGCCCTGCGTTGCCCGGCTCCAGACACGGTGTTCAAGGAGGATGCCTTTTGTGGGATGGAGCACTTGCGAAAGTGAATACTTATAAGGGA
>JAILMX010000187.1 GCA_024692205.1 Desulfovibrio sp.
AGTTTCCAGTCATGGGCGATGCGGTAGAAGACGTCCGCCTCTTCGCAGACGTTCAGCGTCTCGTCGAACCAGCCGCCCTTCCACTCCGACGGATCACCGGCAAGGCCGGCCAAGGCCTCGCGCCTGACGACCGCCGACGACATGGATATCCACTGCCGTCGCATGAGGGAGGCGAACACCATGCCCCGCTCCGGCGGGTTCGCGGCGAAGACGCGGCCCATCTCTTTCCTTCCATCCCAAAAGACGGTGTCAGTGCAGACAAGGCCCACGCGGGGATCGGCGCGGAAGAGGGCCACCTGCCGCTCAAGTTTCTCGGGCCGCCACAGATCGTCGCAATCGAGAAAGGCGATGAGCCCGCCCTGCGCCTCACGTATTGCCAGATTGCGCGCCGCGCCGAGCGGCACGACTGTCTCCCCGCGGAAATAGCGAACCTTCGGCCCGTAGCTCCGGGCTATCCCGGGGCTTTCGTCGGTCGAGGCGTTGTCGAAGAAGATGACCTCGAAATCGTCGAAGGTCTGGGCCATCAGGCTGTCCATGGCGGCACGCAGGTCGCGGCTGCTGTTCAGGCAGTTCATGATGACCGATACGGCTGGTGCGGATGCGGGCATGGTCGTCTCGCTTCTGTCGCGTGGCGTTTGGCGGTGGCTCTTTTAGGCGAGCGTGCGCTTGATGACGCCGCAGATTTCCTCGACGTCCTGACAGCTCAGGGCCGGATGCAGGGGCAGGGTCACGATCTCTTCGTAAAGCCGCTCCACCGCGGGCAGGCTCACGGCGCCGCCGCCGAAGAAGGTGTGCAGGTGGTTCGGCTTGTAGTGCAGACCCGTGGGGATGCCCTCTTTCAAGAGCGCCTCCTTGAGCATGTCCTTTCTGCCGTCAAGCACGCGCACCACCTGGATGTGGGGCACGATGAAATCCTTGAGGTCGGTTTCGAACAGGCGCACGCCCTCGACCTTGCACAGGCGCTGGGCGTAGACCGAGGCGCGCAGGGTGCGCTTCGGCATGAATTCCTTCTCAAAACGCTTGAGCTGGGCCCTGCCGATGGCGGCCATGATGTTGCTCATATGGTACCGCCAGCCCTGCCGCCTGACGTCGGCATCCCACGAGCGGCCGCCGTGGAAGCGCTTCTCCGTGTCGTTCTCGACGGAGAGCAGGCGCGCGTCGGCCGCAAGGCGCGTCGCTTCGGGGTCGAAGCTGACAAGGCAGCCGCCCTCGCCGCAGGTGATGTTCTTGATGCCGTCGAAGCTGAAGCAGACGATGTCGCCGAAGCTGCCGATGCGGCGTCCGTGATGGCGGCAGCCGAAGGCGTGGGCGGCATCCTCTATGACGCGCAGGCCCTTTTCTCGCGCGAAGGCATACACGTCGTCCAGATGCCAGGGGTTGCTCGCGTAATCGACGAACATGAGCGCTATGGTGTTCGGCGTGATGCGCCGCGCGGCGTCCTCCAGATCGAGCGTGCCGGTCTCCTCCAGCACGTCGCAGGCGACGGGCACGCAGCCCGCCGCGGTGATGGCCTGAAAAGACGCCACGAAGGTCAGCGAGGGCACCAGTATCTCGGGCTTCTCAATGCCTTTTCCCGAGATCTCGCGCACGGCGTCGCAGGCGAGATGCAGGGCCGCCGTGCCGGAGTTCGTCGTCACGACCTGGGCGGGATCGACCTCGAGGAAGGCGGCGATCTCCTGCTCGAAAAGGCGGGTCTCATTGCCCATGCCGAGATAGCCGTCTGTCAGGAGAACCCGGCTGACGGCCTTCGCCTCAGCCTCGCCCACGATTGAACGCGAAAGGCGCATGGCCATTGAAACACCCCCGTAAGGAAAAAATTGCCCCGGCCTTCCCGGCTGGGAATTCGTACATACGCCCTTGGAGCGCGGGGAGCAAGCGCCCCCTTCCCGCCGTGCCGCAAGTCTTTGGAGTCACGCTGCGGCACGGCTGTTCCGTCAGAAGGAACGTCACAAATTCCTTTCGATTTTTTTCCACCAGCGCAGCACTTCCTCCTGAAGGGCGCCGGCGTCGAAGTTCCAGTGCCCGCCGCAG
>JAILMX010000204.1 GCA_024692205.1 Desulfovibrio sp.
CATGGAGATAGAGATAACTATAATTTAAAAAATTGTATAGAAATATATAATGAGGTTTTATATTTAATAGAGAGATATAAAAAAGATATATCAGAAAATTTTTATACAAAAAAATATAAAAATATATCTAGTGATACAACAAACAGTATCAAGAAAAAGGAATTAATCAAATATCTGCAATTAAAATCTTTTTTTTCGATTCCATATTTCCAAACGATATGCATTTCGAATTATTCCGCATTTTTATCGCCATTGACTAAAATGCTAAATAATGTAATAATATAATCATGCAGTAAGTATCGCCAAGCAAATCCGAGTGCTTTATCAATAAACCGCTCAATGCTGTCTTAAAACGCTTTGCATGAGCCACCTAAAGTCGTCAGCCTAGCATACTCGCAACTGTTCCATACGCTGATCTTCAATTTGGAAAATAACTGTAAAACTCTTTCAGAAAAATTAAATTGTTTCTTACGATGATACAATATCTGCTTGCTGTGAGATTTAAAATTTAGTTCTTTCATGCCGTGGTCATTGGCACATGCATCCAAGATGAACAAGTCCGGCTATTCTCCTTCGTCGAACTCCTCATACTGATCTGGGCTTTCGCCATGCTTTTCCACGAGAAGCGGATAGCGACGGCCCGTTTTTGCTGGAATGTCTACGGATTCAACGGTGATACGGTGCCACCAGTCGTCCCCGAAGTCGAAGAGATAGTAGAACACATCGCCCGAATTGAGCGCTAGGGACGCCAATGAAGTCTTGGTGGCGTCAAGAAGTTTTGTTTCGTTGGGGAAGGGCGCATCATCATCCATGGGTATGCCGTAACGTACGGCATTTTCGCTGTATGGGCGATCTGCGCCAAAGGAAAACTCGTACATGTGGTCATCATAGCGGTCGAATGCTTTGAAAAGGGCTGCATGCAGCTTTGCAAGCGTATGGTTCGGGCGCATGTCGATGACTCGGACAATATAGTCGTCCTCAAATTCCTGCCCAGCGCCGGCAAGCAGCTCGATGCGCAGGCGGATACAGACATTGCGGACAGCAGCTGATTTCTTGGGGGACATTGGTATCTCCTTGGGTTATCCAGAGCGTAGAAGGAAGATCGTAGTCTGTCCATGGTTACTCTCTAAACTGATGTATTACGCCCAGATGATACTATGACTGTGAACCCGGACGTTTCTTTATGCATTATTTCCCTGGTCCATACCATGCCCCGCGCCCTTTGCCGCGCAATATGAGCTGCCCCGTTTCTACAAGTTTGCGTAAATGTTCTTTGATCGTGTTGCGACTGACCCCGGTCAAGGTGACGGCATCTTTCATGGTGATGCGCCCATGTTCACGAGCCAGCTCCACGATCCGCAGCGACAATTCCGGCATGGCCGCCAGAACACCGTGCTCACGTTCCACTTTTTTCGCCAGCCGCAACGTCTGCTGATGCAAGGCCCGCAAAAAGAACAGCAACCAGGGTTGCCAGTCGGGCCGCTCACTGCGGAGCGTACCCTGCGTTTGCCGCAAAGCGAGATAGTACGCCTCCTTGCTGTTCTCAATGATGCTTTCGAGTGAGCAGTAAGGCGTATAGGCATAACCGCAACGCAATAGAAGCAAAGCGGTCAGGATGCGCGAAAGCCTGCCATTTCCGTCCTGAAAGGGGTGTATGGCGAGGAAGCACACAACAAAAATGCCGATAACCAGCAAGTGGTGTAACCTCTTGCTCTCCAGTGCGTCATTGGCCCACCGGACAAGTTCCTCCATGCGGTGTGGCGTTTCAAAAGGGGCGGCCGTCTCAAAAACAATGCCGATCTGCCGTCCATTGGCGTCAAAGGCCGCCACATTGTTGGGCAAGGTTTTGTACTCCCCCCTGTGTCGCTCATCCTTGTTGCTGTACCGCAGCAAATCCCTGTGTAGTTGCCGGATATGGTTTTCCGTCAGGGTGATGTATTCCCAAGACTGAAAAACTTGTTCAATGGTTTCCGCATATCCGGCCACCTCTTGCTCATCACGTGTGGCAAAAGTTCTGATGGAGAGATTCTCCAGCAGGAGTTCTACATCCCTATCAGACAACAGATTGCCCTCAATGCGGTTGGACGAGCCCACGCTTTCAATAGTCGCCACACGCCGCAACGCAGAAAGGCGTTCGGGAGCAAGCACGCCCAAAGCCCGCCATGCGCCCTTAAATTCATCAATGGCAGCGACGAGGCGGAGCATTTCAGGGGTGATATGGAGGGAGTCAACGGTAATCATAATCCATTTCTACGCCCAAAAACACCCATTTGCAAGGGGAATGGGTGTACCAGACATCCTATGCTCGTCCGTCTTGTGTAGCGCGCCGGATTCAGTCCGGAGCTGTTGGGGGCTACAGGGAATATATAACCGGCACGACTTCCCGACGGTAGACTCAATCTTGGAATCTGGTATGTTGGCAAACGCGCGTCATTTCTTTCCAAGGGTGCTGCGCGGTTAAAACGGAAGACGGGGGACATGATGCCTGAGAAGATTATCAAAAGAGACGGGACGGAGGTCGATTTCGACTCCGGCAAGATATTGAACGCCATTTCGAGGGCAAACGCCGAAGCGGACGAAGAGATGACGCCGGCGGACCTTGTCTTCGTGACGGAGAAGGTCGTGCGCAAGCTCGACAAGGACGGAGTGAATACCGTCGAGGGCACGCAGGATGTGGTCGAAGAGACGCTCATCCAATACGATTTTGCCCGTACCGCAAAGACCTACATCCTCTACAGGGCGGAGCATGCGAAGATTCGTAATGCTGAGAGCTACCTGATGGACATCTACAAGACGCTTACGTTTTCCGCCGCGAAGGACGAGGACATCAAACGCGAGAACGCCAATATCGACGGCGACACGTCCATGGGCACCATGCTCAAGTACGGCTCGGAGGGTTCGAAATACTACATCGATAACTTCGTGCTCCCGAAAGACATCTCGGCGGCGCACTTGAACGGCGACATCCAAATTCACGATAAAGATTTCTACATGCTCACGGAGACGTGCTGCCAGATCGACCTCTTGAAGCTCTTCAAGGACGGATTTTCGACCGGCCACGGCTTCCTCCGTGAGCCACAGGGGATCGAGAGCTACGCCTCCCTTGCCTGCGTCGCGATCCAGGCGAATCAGAACGAGATGCACGGCGGTCAGGCTGTGCCTCACTTTGATTTCTGCATGGCGCCCGGCGTTGCCAAGACCTTCGCCAAAGAATACAGGGATGCGTTCACCGAGGCCCTGAGGCTGAGAAAAAACTTGAGTCGTGAGGATGCGACGGTAGAGGCTATGTGCTTCTTTGAAGGCCTTGGCATCAAGCCTGCCCTTGGCAATCTGGACGCAATGAAGGATGCCGCGGAGAAGACGGGAGATGCCGAGATCGTGAACGCCCATGCTTACGCAGCCGACGTGGCGCTGGAGAGAACGGACAGACGCACTTACCAGGCCATGGAGGCGCTCGTTCACAACCTGAACACGATGCACTCGAGAGCCGGCGCCCAGGTGCCTTTCAGTTCCATCAACTACGGTACGGACACGTCACCCGAGGGCCGGATGGCCGTGAGGAATCTTCTCAAGGCAACGCAGGCGGGGCTCGGCAACGGCGAGACGGCCATCTTCCCGGTGCAGATTTTCAAGGTGAAGGAGGGGGTCAACTACAATCCCGGCGATCCGAACTATGATCTCTTCCAGCTCTCCATGGAGACGTCCGCTAAAAGGCTCTTCCCCAATTTCAGCTTCCTCGATACGCCTTTTAACATCGAGCATTACAAGCCCGGCGACTATAATTCAGAAGTCGCATACATGGGCTGCCGCACGCGCGTCTACGTCAACAACTATGACAAGACGCGGCATGTGACGTGCGGGCGCGGCAATCTGAGCTTCACGACAATCAACCTTCCGCGTATCGGCATCGAAGCGCACGGTGACAAGGCTCGCTTCTTCTCCATTCTCGACGACAAGATCGACCTCGTCTTCCGTCAGCTTCTTCATCGGCTCAAGATTCAGAGCGCGCGGAAAGGCCGCAATTATCCATTCCTCATGGGCAATGGGATCTGGCTCGACTCAGAGAAGCTCGGCCCAGACGACAAGATCGGGGAGGTGCTGAAGCACGGTACGCTCACCGTCGGCTTTATTGGCTTGGCAGAGGCTCTCAAGGCCCTCATGGGCATGCATCATGGCGAGAGCGAGGAAGCGCAGAAGGTCGGTCTGGAGATCATCGGCCATATGCGCAAGCGCTGTGACGACGCGAGCGCCGAGCATGGTTTGAACTTTTCACTGATAGGGACTCCTGCCGAAGGCCTCGCCGGACGTTTCGTGCCCTATGACCGGGCGCGCTACGGCGTCATCGAAGGTATCACCGACAGAGAATACTATACGAATTCCTTCCATGTTCCGGTTTACTTCCCGATCAAGGCTTTCGAGAAGATTCAGATCGAGGCGCCGTATCATGCGTTCACGAACGGCGGCCATATCACCTACGTCGAATTGAACGGCGACACCTGCAAAAATCTGAAAGCCTTCGAGACCATCATCCGCTGCATGCACGACAGCGGCGTGGGCTACGGATCAATCAATCATCCGCTCGATCGCGATCCCGTCTGTGGCTACACGGGCGTCATCAACGACGTATGCCCGAGGTGCGGACGACGCGAAGGCGAGGGCGTCAGCATAGAGAAGCTGAAGGATCTGCGGCGAAAATATCCGAACATGCCGCGATGGGATTGAGCTTTGTTTTTTTGAAAGTACGGGGCGTCTCCATATTCAGGAGGCCTTTTTCTATTCGGAATCTCCAATTACTTAGCCCGTGAGTTCGTTCCCTCACGGGCTTTTTTGAGGCAAAGCCAGTACAGAGAAGTGTTGGAGCATCAATGAGCTCATGATTCACCGTCACCAGCGCCTTGAACATCAGTGACTTCCTCCCCCCTCAAAACGTAAAGAGTGTCATGGGGGAATGGTCTTGATGGTATGTTATAAAAAACATATTCATTTCTCTCATGGTCTAAGGAACTGTCTGGTACTGTCTTAACGGATCTCAAGTCCGCAACTAATTGGCAGGATGTGCATATCGTTTTTGCTCGACATGGCATGAAAATAACCCTCAGAGGCTCCGGCATGGTCATAGGCAATCGCTATGGACGCCAATATGCCAAAGCAAGCGAGGTCAACCGGCTTCTCTCATCCAAAAGACTGATTGAACGATTTGGGGAATACCGTGGCTTTTATGGAAGCCTTCCGGAAAGCGAAATCCGATATAATGCCGCCCCACTGCAACGCAGTCCACATACAAAAACGCTCTGGAAAGAGTATTGCGACGAACGATCTGAAGTTCAACGGGTCATTCAAGGTATTCGAGACACATGGAAAGCAAAACGCATCTCGCTTGATTCAAATCCACTCGGCAAGAAGGAGCGTGCCCGACTCAAAAAGCTGACGCGTCAGCATGAAGCCTTAGAAATATTCGAGGCACGCAAAGGCAACAGTCGTTCTTGGATAGATTTCTTGAAGGGTAAGGCTATCGCTGGTGACGAGAACGCCCTCGCCGTCCTGAGAAGCCGCGAGCAACCATTCTCCCCTGAATTGCCCACACCTCACGACTACGGGCGTGAAGCATTTCTGAAAAAGAAGCTCGCTATCAGTCAGGACACCACGACGTCTTTCCGCACAAAAAAACGTCTTCTCGCAATCAGCACTATGAGTTATGCACTGGGACACAGTCAATACGGGGTCAGGTCTGATGGCCGGGGAACGCTCATCTTCACCCTGCCTGACGGTGGCATTATTTGCGATGACGGACGAAAGATATCCTTCAGCGACGACGCTCAAAACGTTGCAAGGCGTTACATGCTAACCAAAGGGGCAGGAAGAGAACAAACAGTAGAAAAGGAGCTTGGAACGTTTTTGCTACAGATGTGAGTTATGAGTGGCGAATTCATGCCCCTCTGCATGGGAGAAATGTATGGAAAAACATGCGGCCCAGCAGCCGCGGGACCTCCCCTCAAACCGTTTGGAATTCGATCTTCATCCGCTTTCCCATGCCGGCGGCAAGCCGTTGCAATGTCCGCAGCGAGGGGTTGCCATTGCCTCTTTCCAGCCTGCTTATGTCGGCCTGTGTTATCCCCGTCCGTTCCGCAAGTTGCTTTTGCGTGAGGCCGGAAGACTTTCTGGCGTCGATCAAAGCCTGCATTATGGAGAACTCGGGCTCAAGAGCTTCATACTCATTCCGAAATTCGGGGTCGCACAGCTGCTCTTCCAAAAATTCATCGAAATTGCTCATTTTTGTTCTCCTTGCTTTTGCATGAAATCGTCGCGGTACTTTTTCGCAAGTTCAATTTCAGCAGGCGGCGTCTTCCGTGTCTTCTTCACAAAGCCGTTCGTCAGTATGGCGCATCTTCCGACAAAGAAGAAATAGAGCACTCTGGTGGTGTCAGAAGAAACTTTCGCCCTCAGTTCAAAAATGCCATCCCCTAGAGACTTTGACACAGGTTCCCGCAGGGCAGGACCGTTGTCCGCCAGCAGCTTGATAGTTCGGGCCATCT
>JAILMX010000215.1 GCA_024692205.1 Desulfovibrio sp.
ATTGAAACGTATCGTGCACATACTTATTGTCTGTGTGTTATCAAAGTATGATAATTGGCGCAAGATTGTTTTTCCCAGCCGCGTCAGACCGCTTTGCAAAACAGTGCCGCGAAGTCATGTGGTTATCATGGAACCGCGGCCGGGATTCAGAGACATTGCGCCAATGCTGACAGGAAAGCGAATGCCGGAAGACGCCGCAGCGAAGGCTGCGGCAACGGCGTGGCGGTTTTTCTGGCGCCCTCAATCCGGAAGGGCTATGAGGCGCTTTCGCAGGTCGCGTATGCGGTCGCGCAATTCGGCGGCCTTCTCGAACTCCAGCTCGCGGGCCGCGGAACGCATCTCCTTTTCCAGCCTGGCGACGAGCAGAGCGGTTGCTTCTGCCGTGAGCGGCACCTCCTCCCCCCCGCGGTCAGTATGCCCGCCCCGCCCGCGCCCCCTGCCTGACGAAGCTCCTTCGGAAAAGAGGCTGTCTAGGGGAGAATCGAAACTCTTCGTCGTGCTGCGGGGCACGATGCTGTGCGCGGCGTTATAGGCCATCTGCCGGGCGCGGCGGCGTTCCGTCTCGTCCATGGCGGCTTTCATGGAGGCCGTGACCGTATCGGCATAGAGTATCACGCGCCCCTTCGCATTGCGCGCCGCCCTGCCGAACGTCTGTATGAGCGAGCCCGTCGAGCGCAGAAAGCCTTCCTTGTCCGCATCCAGAATGCAGACGAGCGAGACTTCGGGGATGTCCAGCCCCTCGCGCAGCAGATTGATGCCGACGAGCACGTCGAATTCCCCCATGCGCAGCGCACGGATGATCTGCAGACGCTCCAGGGTTTCGATATCAGAATGGAGATAACGCGCCCGCACGCCCATGCTGCAGCAGAATTCCGTCAGATCCTCGGCCATGCGCTTCGTGAGTGTCGTGACGAGCACCCTTTCGCCGCGCGTCACGCGCGCCCGGCACTCCGAAAGCAGATCCTCCATCTGCCCCTTCACCGGACGGACTTCCGTCTCGGGGTCGACCAGGCCCGTCGGCCGTATGATCTGCTCCACCACTATGCCCTGTGCCTGATCGAGCTCATGCGGCCCGGGCGTCGCGGAGACATAGACCACCTGGTTGAGATGGGCCGCAAACTCCTCATACCGCAGCGGGCGGTTGTCCAAAGCCGAGGGCAGACGGAATCCGTAGTTGACGAGCGTCTCCTTGCGGGAGCGGTCCCCGCGGAACATGCCGCCGACCTGCGGCACGGAGATGTGCGACTCATCAATGAAGAGCAGAAAGTCCTCGGGAAAATAGTCCAGCAGGCAGGCGGGCGGCTCACCGGCTTTGCGCCCGTCCAGATGACGGGTATAGTTCTCGATGCCGTTGCAGTAGCCGAGCTCCTCCATCATCTCAAGGTCCAGCTGCGTGCGCTGCTCAAGCCTCTGCGCCTCCACGAGCCTGCCCTGCTCCTTAAAGGCCGCAAGCCGTTCCTGAAGTTCCTGCCGGATGTCGGCTATGGCACGCTTGAGATTGTCCTGCGCCGAAACGAAGTGGCTTGCGGGGTAGATGACCGTTTTGCGCAGACTGCCCAGAACTTCGCCCGTCAGCGGGTCTATCTCGCTCACGCTGTCGATGTCGTCTCCGAAAAATTCAATGCGCAGGCCCCGTTCATGGTGGTAGGCCGGGATGATCTCAAGGGCGTCGCCGCGCACGCGGAAGGTTCCGCGGTGAAAATCGTAGTCATTCCTTTCGTAATGCACATCGACGAGCCGCGTAATCAGGTCGTCCAGGGGAAAATGCTGTCCCTCTTCCACGGGGATGATCAGCCTGGCGTAATACTCGGGCGAGCCCAGGCCGTAGATGCAGGAAACAGAGGCGACTATCACCACGTCGCGCCGCGTCAGGAGGGCGTGGGTCGCTGCATGACGCAATTTGTCGATGTTGTCGTTGATGGAGGAGTCTTTCTCTATGTATGTGTCCGAGGCGGGCACATAGGCTTCAGGCTGGTAATAGTCGTAATAGCTGACGAAATACTCCACGGCGTTGCGGGGAAAGAGCTCACGGAATTCGCTGTAGAGCTGCGCCGCGAGAGTTTTGTTGGGGGCCAGGACGAGCGTGGGACGGTTCACGCGGGCGATGACGTTCGCCATGGTGAATGTCTTGCCTGATCCCGTGACACCCAGAAGAACCTGCGCGGGGACTCCGGCTTTCAGATTGCCGACGATCTGCTCGATGGCCTCCGGCTGATCGCCGGTGGGGGAATATCTGCTCTCCAACTGAAACGGCAGTGCCGTGCGCTCTTCCATAATCTTCATTTTGTGCTTATAGTGCCGGGGACAGGATACGCAACAACAGGATCAGCCATGGAAAAACACATCATCGAAGCTTCCGCCGATACGCCCATCAGCCGCATCTACATCATGGGGGCCATTCTGAAGCACTTCAAGGGGCACTCCGACGTCGAAATCCACATCTTCCGTCACGGTGCTGATGACGGGGAGCTCGCCGCCCTTCAGGGCAAGAATCTGGTCGGCCCGGCTGACCCGGAAGTCCCGCCGGAGGCTCTTGCCGGCGCCACCGAGGAGGCCGCACTGCGCTGTCTGCTCGAAGCCTTCACGAGGGAAGAGGCCGATGCGCTCGCCGACTGGCTGGAGACCCGCTACGCGGATCAGATTTCCGACGTGTACATCAGCCCCATGGATCTTCCGGTGCCGCTCGGCGTTGGCCCGCTCGGTCTCGTGCCTTCCGGCAGGACGAACGGCTTCATCTGCTTCGACGCCGTCCACGACTATCCCCTGCCCTTCGTGGCCCGAGGGTACTACGATCTGGCCGCCCAGGAATCCTTCTCTGGCGACCAAGAGTAGTGCTCAGGCCATGGCTGCCAGCGCGCAATACCCGTAGAATCCTTCGCCGGAGCGAGCGCCACGGCTAGCCGCGCCAGAAAAACCCTTCGGGGAATCATGCGCGCTCCCATCCGCATCATATGCGGGGTCTCCTGCTGGCAGTCAAGCAGCGTGACTCCGCGTTGTCGCAGCAAGGCCACCAGCCCTGCCAAGGCCGCCCGTGAGGCTTCTGAAACGCGGTGGAACATCGATTCGCCGAAGAAGGCCCGACCGAGCCCGACCCCGTACAATCCGCCGACGAGGCGGCCGTCCAGCCACGTCTCCACGGAATGGGCGTAACCCTGACGGTGCAGTTCCGTATAGGCTCTGCGCATCTCGGGAACAAGCCAAGTGCCGTCGCCTGCAGCACGCGGAGCGGCGCAGGCATTTATGACCTCCTCGAAGGCCTCGTCCCATGTCAGCCGAAAGCGCGCACGCCGTATCGCCCGAGCGCTTCGTCGCGGCAGATGGAAATCCGGGAGCGGCAGGACGCAACGAGGATCGGGCGACCACCACAGTATTGGCGTCGTCTCATCATACCAAGGGAATATCCCCCGGCTGTAGCCCGCCACGAGCCGTTCGGCACTCAAATCACCGCCATGGCAGAGCAGGCCGTCCTTGCGGGCGTCCTCCACGGAGGGAAAACATCCGGCGAGGATGGCGGCGAGCCCGGCGTCCACCGAATCAGGCCTCTACGGCCTCAGCCCGTTTCCCGTCTTCAGAATCCCCCTCGGCCTTGCGCCTCTGAGCCCGTGCCTGGCGAGCGGAAAGGGAGAGTCCGTCCCCCTCGACGCCTATCGTCGCAAGGCCGCCCTTCTTGAGCTTGCCGAACAGGAGCTCATGGGCGAGCTTGTCCTCGACTTCCATGCGTATCAGGCGACGCAGGGGACGCGCGCCCATCGCGGGGTCAAAGCCGTTCTTCGCCATCCAGCGACGGGCCTTGTCCGTCACGTGCAGGGTGACGTTCTTCTCGTCGAGCGAAGAGCGGATCTCGCTGAGGAACTTGTTCACAATGTGCAGCATCATGTCTTCCGTCAGGCTGTGGAAGGGGACCATCGCATCCAGCCGGTTGCGGAATTCGGGCGTGAAGAGGTTCTCCACCGCCTTGAGGGCCTTGCCTGCGGCATCGTCATGCCTGCCGCCCTGTCCGAATCCGAGGGACGCCTTCGACATCTCAAAGGCACCCGCATTGGAGGTCATGATGAGGATGACGTTCGAGAAATCCGTCTTGCGGCCCGTGTTGTCCGTCAGGGTGGCGTAATCCATGACCTGCAGGAGGATGTTGAAGACATCAGGATGGGCTTTTTCCATCTCGTCGAGCAGAACAAGGGAGTACGGTGCCTTGCGCACGGCCTCTGTCAAAAGGCCGCCCTGCTCGAAGCCGACGTAGCCGGGAGGCGAACCGACGAGCCTGGCCACGGAATGTTTCTCCATGTACTCGCTCATGTCGTAGCGCAGAAATTCAATGCCCAGAATCTGCGCGAGGCTGCGCGCGACCTCCGTCTTGCCGACCCCCGTGGGGCCGTAGAAGAGGAATGCGCCCGCCGGGCGTCTGTCCTGCCCGAGGCCCGCACGCGCCCGCAGTATGGCCCGCACGACGAGATCAATGGCCTCGTCCTGCCCGAAGACCATGCGCTTCAGATCACGCTCGAGATTGGCAAGGCGCGTACGCTCATGGCCGGAAACCGTTCGCAGGGGCACCCCCGCCATACGGGCGATGACGCGCTCCACATCGGCCATGGTGACAGCCGGACGCGGGGCGTCTTCGGCCTCCTCACGGGTTTGCACGCCGCTGTGCTTGAGGCGTACCGCGGCGCCCGTCTCATCCATAATGTCTATAGCCTTGTCGGGCAGCATGCGGTCGCGCACGTGGCGAACCGAAAGATCGACCATTGCGCGCAGCACAGGCGGGGAATACTTTACGTGATGGAAATCGGCGTAGCGGGACTGCAGGCCCTGAAGGATGGCCACGCCGTCCTCGACGCCCGGCTCGTGGAGATCTATCTTCTGGAAACGCCTAGTCAGGGCGCGATCCTTCTCCAGGTGGTTACGGAACTCTTCATAGGTCGTCGATCCGATGCAACGCAGCTCCCCACTCGCCAGGGCAGGTTTCAAGAGGTTCGATGCGTCCATTGAGCCGCCGGAAGTGCTTCCCGCCCCGACGATGGTGTGCAGCTCGTCGATGAAGAGAATGGAGCCAGGAACCTTCTTCAAGGCCTTGAGCACGCCTTTCAGCCTGCCCTCGAAATCGCCCCGGTATTTCGTGCCGGCGAGAAGAAGCCCCATGTCGAGCGCGTAGATGCGGGTATCGGCGAACATGGGCGGCACCCTGCCCTCCACGATGCGCATTGCGAGGCCCTCGGCCATGGCGGTCTTGCCAACGCCCGGATCGCCCACGTACAGGGGGTTGTTTTTGCGCCTGCGGCACAGAACCTCGATTGTGCGGTCAAGCTCGGCCTCACGGCCCACAAGGGGGTCAATGCGTCCTTCTCTCGCCTTCGCCGTCAGCTCGACGGTGTATTCGGCCAGAGGATCCTTTTTCCCTCCCTTCGGGGATTTTCCGCCCTGCTCCTTTTCCCCTTCCTGATCTTCATCCTCTTCGCTTTCCATGCCGTGCGATATGAAGGTGAGGATGTCGACGCGCTCCACGCCCTGCTTGCGTAGGAAAAATTCGGCATAGCTTTCCTCATCGACGATGGCCACGAGCAGATCGCCCAGTTCAACGGTGTCCCGCCCGGAAGAGCGCACATGATTCATTGCGCGCTCAAGGACGCGCTGCACGCCGACCGTCTGGATGATTTCGTAGCTGCCCGGATGATCGACCCTCTCCATCTCCCGATGGAAAAAGGATTCAAGCTGCTCGCGCAGAACCGGTATGCTGACGCCGCTTCCCTCGAGGATGACGCGGCCTTTCATGTTTTTTGTCAGGGCGAACAAGAGATGTTCAATGGTAAGCATGTCATGGCGACGCTGCTGCACTTCGATGAGGGCATCGCGCAAAACGCTCTGCACGCCTTTGCTCAGCATATATCACTCCGAATCGTAGGGTTGTGTCAGACTTTCTCCATGGTGCACTTAAGGGGATAGCCGGCGGCCCGCGACAGATTCTTCACCCGGTCGACCTTGGCCTCTGCGACTTCCTGCGTGTAGACACCGCATTCGCCGACGCCGTTCTTGTGCACATTGAGCATGATTGCCGTCGCGGCCTCCATTGTCTTATGGAAAACGGAACAGAGGACCTGCACGACGAAATTCATGGTCGTGTAGTCGTCATTATGAAGAAGCACACGGTATCGAACAGGTTCTGCCAGTTTTCGGGCAACGGTTACCTGCCCTTCGCGATCGGGACACTCCAGATTATCCGACATGCTTTCCTCCTAAAGGGCCGACGGCGCGCAAGCCGCCAGCCGAACACACAGGGCGGTTTCACGAAAGTGCAAGCCGCCGAAACCACGCGTCCCTTTCACGCTCGCCGAAGACGAAGCTCGCCTCAGGGGCAAGGCCCTTCGTCCGGCGCCATTCCTGATGCAGTTCATGATAAGTTTTGACACTAACGGGGGACTTGTCAAGCCCCGTCAGAGCGGCGACACGATCTATGGCATCCTGCAGCCCCTCCAACTCGACGACGCTGCAAAAGGGGAGCACATCCATGTCTATCTCGACACCGTCGAAGGCCCACGGCTCGCGTATCTTCTCGTAACGGGCCCGAACGGCGTAGCCAAGCCGCTCGAGGATCCCGCGCATAACGGCGGCGTCTTCGACAACTGTTTCCATTTCTTCCCGCACCTTGAACGTTTCGTTTTCTGCGGAGGGTAGCTTAAGGGTGAGCACATGGCGACGCCTGCCGTCCGGCCATGCCTGCGTACGCAGCCTGAGCAGACGCCGTGAAGGGAGGAGCGAAGGAGGCGCCGTCTCGAATACCGTATTCTCCTCCCAATGGATACCGTGGCAGACAGCGCCGCTTTCTTCAAGGATCCGCCTCAGCCTTTCCATGTCTACGCCGAGGTATTTACGCTCTATTTCAAGAGGCATGGGGCCATTCCTCGACGGCCTGCCGCCTGTGAAAAAGTCTCTGCTGCAACTCCACGAGGGTGACGATGCCGTCGTTTCTTTCCGTTCCCCGCGGGAAAATGACGGGCTTGAAACCCAGCCGCCTCGCCTGCGCCAGGCGCAGATCCTGCGCGGCGACGGGCCTCACCTGCCCGTTCAGATCCACCTCGCCCCACAGGACGCATTTTTCCGGCAAGGGCACGTCGTAATAGGAGGAAAGCACGGCCGCGACGAGGGCGAGGTCAAGGCCCGGCTCCTGGAGACGCATGCCGCCGCCGACCTTGGCGTAGATATCGACCTGGCCGAAATTGAGCTTGAGGCGCTTTTCCAGAACGGCCAAGAGAAGATGAAGACGATTCACGTCGAAGCCGAGCGCCGTACGCCTCGGTATGCTCAGAAAAGTGCGTGAGACAAGCGCCTGCACCTCGACAGCGAGGGGGCGCTGCCCGTCCACTGCCATGACGACGGCCGTTCCCGAAAGCGAGGGATCTCGGGCTCCCAGAAAAAAAGTGGAGGGATCGTCAATGACCTGCATGCCCCCATGTCCCATGCGGAAGACGAGGAGCTCCTCATTGGGGCCGAAGCGGTTCTTGAAGACGCGAAGCAGGCGGAACATCTGCCGCCTGTCTCCCTCAAGAGAGATGACGGTATCGACCATATGCTCCAGAAGACGCGGCCCGGCGAGCAGGCCGTCCTTGGTGACGTGCCCCACGAGGATAAGGGTCGTCCCTAGCCTGCGACAAATCTCGAGCAGAGTTGTCGTCACGGCGCGCACCTGACTGACGTTGCCGGGTAGGCCGTCAGCGTCCGCGCAGGTCAGCGTCTGTACCGAGTCCACCACGAGCAGCGCGGGGGGCGCGGCGCTGACGGTATCCACCACGTCCTCAACGCGCGAGGTGGAAAGCGCCAGAAGATGGGGATCAAGCATGCCGAGGCGCTCGGCCCGGGCCTTTATCTGCGGCAGAGCCTCCTCACCGCTCGCATACAGCACGGGCATGCCCTGCTGAGCCACCCGGCCCGCCACCTGAAGCAGCAGGGTCGACTTGCCGATGCCCGGCTCACCGCCCACGAGCAATGCCGCCCCGGGCACGAGCCCCGCCCCGAGGACACGGTCGAGCGCCTTGAGGCCGCTCGTGTAGGGCACATGCCCGTTGTCGGTCACTTCGCACAGAGGAACGGGCCGTTCCGCCACGGCGGCAGATGTCTTGCCCGCGGCCGGTTTCGCCGATCGGACGGCGGCCGTCAAGGTGTTCCAGGCATTGCAGGCGGGGCACTGGCCCCGCCACTGCAGGCTCTCTGCCCCGCAGGCCGAGCAGACATAGATTTCATGGCTTTTTGCCATCGGCATTTCCTTTGTGGGCCAATCCCCAGACTTCATGGAGAAAAGCGCCGGTGCGGGGCATAGGTGCTATACCTGAGCCACGGCAACGTCGTCGCCAAGCGTCCGGCGGATCTCTTCGTCGCTTATCGTATTCAAAACGCTCACGACGGCGGGATCATAGATGGCCCGCTCTGTCAGCTTCTGCCGGGCATCTGCCATGGGGAGCGGCAACCTGTTGCCACGCTGGCTTATCATGGCGCAGAAATCATTCGCAACAAGGAGCACACGCGCCTCAAGAGACATCTCCTTCAACGTGAGCTCATGATTCGCGCCCGTGTCGGGATCATCCACGACCTTGCCGCCCATCTGGTAGATGGTGGTCGCCACGCGCTTTGGCAGAACCCCCTTGAGCACATTGAAGGCATGGTAAGGGGCAAGCTGCACAAGCCGGCGTTCCTCAACGGTAAGCACTCCCTTCTTCGTCATGACCTCGCGCGGCACGAATATCTTGCCCACCTGCGACAGGCGGGCAGCGAGGCGCATGGTCTCCATGCTCTCGTTTGAAAGTTTCATGGTGCGCCCCAGAAGATTGGCTAGAAGTTCAAGCCGGTGCGACCGTCCCTGCAGATAGCGGAACTTGGGGTCGCGCCCGTCGAGGGCGCATTCGATGGCGTGGACAAGGCCGCTGATGCACTTGCGCCCTTCCTGCGCCCTGCGCCGCATGACGGCTCCGCCGCCCACGAAAGCGAGCAGAAAGGCGAAAAGAAGACTTGCGAGTATGCCTATGGCGTAGACTTCGCGCGCTGCGGCGGCTATGCGCCCTTCTACGAGCGACGCCGGCTTTTCGATGAGCGCGTACCAGTCGGGGGCGCGCATCCGCCCCGCGAGCGACCAGACCTCGCCGCCGCCCATGAGCGAAGCGCGCCGCATGAAAGGCAGCGTGAAGGTCTGCTGCCCGCTCTCGGCCAGGACCACGGGTTCATCGGCGATCGCGAGGCGCCCCTCCGCATCCTGCAACAGGGCGAAACCCTTTTCAGAGCGCATCAAAAGGCCTGCCCTGAAGTCGGTATCCTTCAGCTTGCTCAACGAGACAAGCTCCCCGCCGATGCCGTCGAAGGGCAGCGAAACGAGCAGGCAGCCGACCATGCGCGCCTCGCCCTCGTTCAAGACCTCGTACAGGGGTGCCGCGATGTCCATCAGAAGCTTGTCTGCCTCCTGATATGCCGCTGAAAAGACCGTCGCGCGCCCTGCCGCCGCTTTCGCGATCAAAGCGCTGCGCCCGGGCGTCATGAGAAACGCCTTTTCTGGCACGATCAGGGCCTCGCCGCGCAAGCCCACTATGCTGGCCGACGCCCAGCCCCGGTGGTTCGCCGTATCCTGCAGAAGGTCTCTCAGGTAGGAGAGTTCCTCCCACATGCTGTAGAGTGGATGGGATGGGTCACTCGCCACCTTTGCCGTGGTGACGGCCTTCTTCGATTCCTCGCCGAGGTTGTTCAGATCAAAGGCGAAAAGGCGGAAGACCTCGGCGCGGCTTACGTTATGTATCTGCTCCAGAGTCTTCGCCTGCCAGGCGCGCGCGTTCTCCACGGCCGTGTCGGCCCAAGCCTGTTCGATGACGCGCTGCTCCTCAAGCATCTCGTGGCGAATGTTGCTGATGTGCGAACGGCACAGGAAAAACGCCACGACGCTCGCCACGAGGAAAAGGGCGACGCCGCCGATGACGATGTACTTTCTCGTATAGGGAAAGGAGGAGGACTGGTTTTCACTGTTCCCGTCAGACATGCCCGCACGGTCCGTATTCTGCATTTCCATAAGAGCCACCTTGCGTTACTTCTTCGGGCGCGCCTTGATGTGCGCCCATCGTCCGCTCTCGTTCACCGAATACTGGGGGGTGTACTGCCTCAGACGCTTGTGCGAAAGCACCGCGTTGCTCAGGTTGTCGAGGATGAAGGCATCCCCGTCCATGTAAACGGCCAGAACGGCGTGTGCGAGGTTGCGCACTGTATCGCGCAACACTACTATGCGCATTTTTTCGGGCGAAACGCCCAATTCCTTTAGCGTAAAATACTTGGCGATGGAGTAATCCTCGCAGTCACCCGAACGTTCTAGGAACTCTGCGGGAATCTCCCAGTAGTCTTCAACTTTCCAGTTGAGGATATCTTCCCGGTAGGGCCAGGTGTTCCAAAAGGTATTGACGAAGCGCAGAAGCTCAATGCCTTTCTTGCCCGCAGCCCTGGACTTGAGCTCGTTCCAGGTGACGTTCTTCTTGAAGGCCTTGTCCTTCGCGAAAATGGGGATTTCGCCGTTCTTCTTGATGACGCGCAGCCATTGCGGCAGAGATTGCAGGGGGCGCTTGAATTCCACCGTTCCGAAAAGCAGCACCTTTTTGTCGTCCGGGGCCGCAGCATCATCCGCTTTGGCGTTCTGCGCCGGCGCCACGGTATCAGATTGGGAATTCTGAGCCGGAGTTCCGATATCTGATTTGGAGCTTGCCTGGGAAGGCGAAGGCTCGGATGCAGAGTTCTGCCGGTGAGCAGCTGGGGGAGCCTCCTCCGCGCTGGGAGTTGGAGCGGCGAAAAGAAAGACGAGGCACATGCAGACTAGCGCCGAAATGAAAAGACGCCGCATGCCATACGAAACGCCCGCCGCACGGCAGGGCGAAAAAGTCATCAATCGAAATCGATGCATAGGGCTATGTCTGAATATCGCGGGATCTGTGCACACCCTTTGATGTATACCCCGCCATGCGGGCCCTTGTCCATAGACGGCAGGGCCCGTCGCGGCTTGCCAAAGTTCCTAGCTTTCGTTACCTATACGTCAATGGTTGAAAAAAAAATATCCAAGACAAACGCCGCCCGCCTGCTCGACAGGCTCTCCCTCCCGTACGCCATGCATCAGACCGAAGTGGATGAAAGCGACCTCTCCGCAGTGACGCTTGCGAAGAAACTGGGACAGGACCCTGCCCGTGTCTTCAAGACACTCGTCGCCTGCGGCGACAAAACGGGCGTTGTCATGGCGTGCATCCCTGCTGCGGAAGAGCTTGACCTCAAAGCTCTCGCGCAGGCATCGGGCAACAAGCATGCCGAGATGGTGCCCTTGAAGGAAGTACGCCCGCTCACGGGCTACATACGCGGCGGCTGCTCGCCCATGGCGGGCAAAAAGGATTACCCCGTCTTCATCGACGAGACGGCCATTCTGTATGATACCGTGTGCGTCAGCGCGGGTCAGCGCGGCGTGCAGATAGAGCTTGCCCCCTGCGATCTCATCACGGCGACACATGGCGCTTTCGCGCCGCTCACAAAAGCATAGCGTTACCGCCCCTTTCTGTTTGCGTGCCCCCGTGAATTTCTACTTGACAGGCGGCCGATATCAGTTCATAAAATTTAATTGATGCCAGCCTAGCTCAGTTGGTAGAGCAACTGATTCGTAATCAGTAGGTCATGAGTTCAAGTCTCTTGGCTGGCTCCAATGAAATCAAGCCCTTGCAGATATAGTCTGTGAGGGCTTTTTTTCGGCCATAGATGAATGTCCATATTTCCTGCGGATGACGATGATGTTGATGATCGGTGAGCTTGTACACTGTACATGCTTATGAACGCGTGGCATGTATAGCCCAAACGACAAGGAGAACATCCTCAAGCAGCTCGCGCAGAACAAATAAGAGTTCACGACCCGGATTGAAAACACGTAGGATGCCGCCTTGAGCACCGGCAATGCCCGAAGACGGCAAGGCACCGAATGTGGAAAAAGCCGGGAAGAAACGGGACCGACCCGCGTCAAGCGACCCCGACGTGACGATGCG
>JAILMX010000250.1 GCA_024692205.1 Desulfovibrio sp.
GCGACGAAGATATTCATCGCCCTCATCCTCGGCATCGTGGCAGGCCTGCTGCTGCAGAACAACGTCGCCTTCGCCAACGGCTACATAAAGCCCTTCGGCACGATATTCCTCAACCTCATCAAATTCATCGTCTGCCCGGTCGTGCTCTTCTCTATCATCGCGGGCATGATAACCCTCAGTGACGTGCGCCAGGTCAGCACCATCGGCGCCAAGACCGTCAGCTACTTCCTCGTGACGACGTTCTTCGCCATCACCATCGGCCTCATAGGCGGTTTTCTCTTCAAGGGTCTCTTCCCCGCCCTCGCGGTGACGGGCATAGAGTACAAGGCCAAAGCGGCCGGCCCTTTCATGGACACCATCGTCAACATATTCCCCTCGAACTTCATAGCCCCGCTCATGAATGCCAGCATGCTGCAGATCATCGTCATGGCGATTCTGATAGGCCTTGCCATCATCCTCGTGGATGAGCGCAAGAGCCCCGCCGTCGACCTCATCATCAGCTTCAACGAAATCTTCATGAAGTGCATGAATCTCATCATCCGGCTGTCGCCCATAGGCGTCTTCTGCCTGATCTGCCCGGTCGTCGCCGCCAACGGCGCGGCCATTCTGGGTTCCCTCGCCATGGTGCTGCTCGCGGCCTATGCCTGCTACACCGTCCACACAATCGTCGTCTACGGCATCGCCATCAAAGCCTTCAGCGGCATAAGCCCCATGGAGTTCTTCAAGGGCCAGCTGCCCGCCATGATCTTCGCCTTCTCGAGCGCCTCCAGCGTGGGGACGCTGCCCATCAACATGGCAGGCTGCCGCAAGATGGGCGCCACCAAGGAAGTAACATCCTTCGTGCTGCCCCTCGGCGCCACCATCAACATGGACGGCACGGCCATCTATCAGGGCGTGTGCTCCATCTTCATCGCCGCCTGCTACGGCATCGACCTGACGGTCGGGCAGCTGGTCACCATAGCCCTGACGGCAACCCTCGCCTCCATCGGCACGGCCGGCGTGCCCGGCGCCGGCATGATCATGCTCGCCATGGTGCTCGCCTCCGTCGGCCTGCCCGTCGACGGCATAGCCCTCGTGGCCGGCGTGGACCGCATCTTCGACATGGGCCGAACAACCGTCAACATAACGGGCGACGCGGCGGCATCCCTCATCATCTCCCATTCAGAAAAGAAGGCCATCTAGTCTGACACAGACAATGGCGCAAACCGGCCCCATGAAGCCGAAAGCCCCGACGCCCGCGAAGACGCCGGGGCTTTTTCCGTCCAGCCAACAGTTCGCGCCTGCTGAGGATGGCGGGAGATAAAAGCATCGTCCTACGCTGGCCGTGCGGCATGGACTTTTCAGGTCTATTCTGTCGACAATCACACCTTGGAAAAAAGCCAACTGCAACGGAGGTCCCATGGGCATACGCGAACGTTTTAACGACGTCGCCACGGATTACGACAAAAACAGAAAACGCTTCATTCCCTGTTTCGATGATTTCTACGGCACCGCCACGGATTTCATCGCCGCGAACATCACAGCCCCTGCCAAAGTGCTTGACCTCGGGGCGGGCACGGGTCTTCTGACCGAATTCTGGCGCGAGCACTTCCCGAATGCCGACTACGAACTCGTGGACATAGCCGACGCCATGCTTGACGTCGCCCGCGCACGCTTCGACGGCGCCCGTGGCGTATCATACCGGACGATGAACTACGCCGACAATTTCCCCGACGGCCACTTCGACGCCGTCATCTCGGCCCTGTCCATCCATCATCTGGAAGACGACGACAAACGCCGCCTTTTCTCGCGGATACATGAGCGGCTCTCTGAGGGCGGGGTTTTTGCGAACTACGACCAGTTCTGTGCCGACGGGGCGCGTATGGACGCCTGGTACACGGCATATTGGGAGAAGCAGCTTCACAAAAACGGCCTGACGGAAGCCGACATCGCGGCATGGAAAGAGCGGAAAATATTCGACAGGGAATGTTCGGTGGAAAAGGAGCTCGCCATGCTCAGGGGAGGCGGATTCTCCGCCGCGCAGTGCGTCTACACCTGCCAGAAGTTCTCGGTCATAGTGGCGATGAAATGAAGAAGGCCCCCTTAGCCGAAGGCATGATGCCCGCGCAGGAAGTCAAAGGCGATACCGACTCGGAAGAAAGGTTACAGGATGGACGCTTCAAGTGGAACGAAGGATATGCCCGCAGCCCGGGAGTCACAGGTCTCCATCCCAATACTGCGATTGGGTTAACGAAACACCGAGTGAAACTGAACTGAAAACGACGTCGGTGCATCTCTCTATCCTGTCGGGAGAAAGAACTTTGCCGACAGCATCTATGCGTGAATTGCCGGCAGGCGCTGGCGAACTGTTCGCGGTGTTCCTCTTTGCCACGGAAACTGCAGCCCGTACTGGCATCGCGAAGAGACTGTGCCCCCCGGAGAGATTATGTCATATTAGCGAAGCGCTCCATCGCCTTGGTGAAGTTTTTGATGGTTTCGTCAGCATCGCCATGCTGGATGCCATCACGGACGCAATGCTGGATGTGCCCTTCCAGAATGATCTGCCCCACGCGGTGCAGGGCCGACTTGCAGGCGTTGATTTGTGAAAGCACGTCTTCGCAGGCGATGTCCTCGTCAATCATTCGGTCGACAGCCTGCACTTGGCCGATGATTTTTTTCAGCCGAGCGTGCAGCTTGTCGGAATTTGCGTTCATACACTTGCGCATGGCTTCCCCCTTTGTCGTGGTGAGTTCTTTTTACCCCCTGCAGCTCTTGACCGCAAATGCTGACAATTGCTACCGCCCTTCCGGGCGGTCTCCTTTCCTCCATCGGACCAACAATGCGGAATTGACAATGACAAACACCGATCCGGCATTGTGTACCAGCGCGCCCGTAACGGGATTCAAAACGCCTGTCATGGCAAGGGAAATGGCGATGAAATTGAGCCCCATGGAAAAAACGAGATTAGCAGTGATGGTGCGCATGGTGCGACGCGACAGGGCCAGAAGGTGGGGAATTTCCCCAATCTCGTCGCGCGTGAGGACAATGTCGGCGGCATCCACGGCGATATCGCTGCCCACACCGCCCATGGCCATGCTCACATGGGCCATCTTGAGGGCCGGGGCGTCGTTGATGCCATCGCCAATCATGCAAATTTTGACGCCGTTCTTCTGGCTTTCAGCAATAAAGCCGAGCTTGTCTTCGGGCAGACAGGAGGCTCGCGCGGCCTCGATTCCTACCTGCGAAGCAATATGCCGGGCTGCGGATTTATGGTCGCCCGTAAGCAGCACGCACTCCATATCAAGCCGTTTCAGCCGCGCCACCATTCCCGGCGCTTCGGGACGAAGGGTGTCCGCCAAGACGACATATCCTGCAGCCTTGCCGTCCACGGCGCAGAACATGACTGTTGCGCCGTTGTTCATATACGCCGTAGCGGCTTCCCTCAAAACAGATGGGATTTCGACGCCCCGCTCCTGAAGCAACGCTGGATTGCCGACGATAACGTCAAGACCGTCCACTACGGCAAAGACACCCTTTCCGGGCAAAGCATGAAACTCCTCGACAGAAGTCGGCGCATCTTTCCCCTCATCCTGGAATGAAGCGACAACGGCCTTGCCGAGGGGATGTTCCGAGCGCATTTCGGCCCCGGCGACGAGTCGGTACATGCCATCGTCCGCTAGGCCGTCCATGATGCTCCGAACGGCCGTCACCCGCGGCGCGCCCACGGTGAGGGTGCCGGTCTTGTCGAACACACAGCGGGTCGTCTGGGCCAGTCGTTCCAGTGCGTCCCCCTCGCGGACGAGAAAGCCGTGCCGCGTGGCATTGCCGATGGCGGCCATGATGGCTGTGGGCGTGGCGAGCACCAGGGCGCATGGGCAAAAAACCACAAGGACTGTGACGGCGCGGATGACTTCTCCGGTCACAACCCAGGCGATAATGGCGGCGGCCAGGGAGATGACCACAATCCATGTGGCCCAGCGGTCCGCCAGCCGCACAATTTTCGCCTTCCCGGCGTCCGCCGAACGGACAAGGCGCACCATGCGCTGCAGAGAACTGTCTTCGCCCGCACGTGTGCACTCCATGTCAAAGGCGCCGAACTGGTTGACCATCCCCGACGCCACGGCATCGCCCACGGTCTTGTCCACGGGCAGAGGCTCCCCTGTGAGAACCGCCTGATTGACGGCGGTCTGTCCCTTGCGGATAATGCCGTCAACGGGCACGGTTTCGCCCGGCAGAACGCGGAGCATATCTCCCACTGTCACTTGGTCTGCGGGAATGACGGCCTCTCCGGGACGCAGCACACGTGCTGTTTGCGGCGTCAGTCGCACCAGCTTCTCAATGCCCGCCCTGGCTCTCGCCACGGTAAGATCCTCAAGCAGCGCGCCGAGTTCCATGATGAAGGCCACCTCGCCGGCGGCGAAGTCCTCACCGATGATGACGGATGAGATGAGCGCCAAGGACACCAGCACATCGGCCTTGATGTCAAAGGCAGTCGTCAGGCCGATGACGGCTTCAAGGATAATCGGTACGCCGCAGAGAATGATGGCGACCCAGGCGGAGTCAAAGGGAAACAAACGCAAGTCAAAGAAGCTAGCGAGAAGCGCCATGCCTGATATCACGAGGAAAAGGATATCGCGTCTTGTGCCGCCCCAAGCCAGATTTTTTTCCAGAATTTGAATGATGCCCATTTAACTTCCTCCTTTTTACATATACCCGTATTGGTAAAATACATATAGGGGTATGTGTTGTCAAGAAGGCTCAGCGGGATGTTTTGTCACTTTCCAAGAAATGGTCTTGGAGAGCCCTGACGCCGTAACGGCATGGCGACGCTGTGAAGGGTGCTGAAAAATTCGGCGGAGGCCAGTGACCCGCGCACAGTGCGGATCCTCCGATGAACAAGGCGTCCACACCTGCCAGAAGTACTCGGTCATGGCGGCAATGAAATGAAGAGGGGCCCCCCTTAGCCGAAGACCTGATGTTCGCGCAGGATGTTCACGGCGATGCCGAGCAGGGTAAGGCCGCCGATCACGCTGGCGTACGACTCAAGGGCGCTCATGCCGGAGAGTTTCCTGCCGAGAAAGACACCGAGGGCGGTGATGGCGGCGCAGACAATGCCGATCAGGATGGAAGGCCACAAAATGGGCGTTTCCAGAAGGGCAAAGGATATGCCCACGGCGAGGGCGTCGATACTCGTCGCAATCCCAAGCAGAATCAAGTTGCGCAGGCTCGTGGGGTCGGCTTTCCCCTCCCCGTCCGCCAGTCCGCGGAACTCCTTCCATGCCTGCCACAGCATGTTGCCGCCCACCCATGCGAGCAGGCCGAAGGCGATCCAGTGGTCCCACGATTCCACGTAGGAACGCACCGTAGCGCCGAGCAGCCAGCCGATGACCGGCATGAGGAACTGGAAGAAACCGAAGCTGGCCGACAGCCGTACATAGTGCACACAGCGCACCTCGCAGAGCGCGCATGCCGAGGCGACGGCCACGGCGAAGGCATCCATCGAAAGAGCAACGGCAAGGCAGAAGACAGTGAAAAACGACATCCGGGCTCCATTATTGCGCGCAGGAGGTTTTGAGTATATGTACGAGCCGCACTATTCACAAGCGAAAAGCCACCGGCGGGTAGCGTTTCGCCAGCGCCTTGCACCCGACGCGATCAGGACGTAAAAGACAGGCATGCACGACCAGACCATCTCCCTCTCCCTTCTGCGTCTCGGGATTGATGTTTTGCGCACCGCGGCACAAGCGGCCTCGGCATTGCCACTGCTTGCCTGCCTGACGTTTCTCATAGGTCGCCGCGGGCACGCGCAACTCTGCACGGCGGGCGCCCGCACCCTCGCCTGGACGGCCCTCATTCTCTCCCCGGCGGGCCTGCTCGTCATCGCAGGGGATTTCGCCCTCATCGTCATGCGCCTGCGCACCATGGGACAGAACGTTTTCATGCCCTCCCTTTTCGAGCCGGGCATACTGCCCTTCACGGCAAGCGCCCTCCTGTGGGGAACGGGTATGCTTTTGACGGCCGCGCTCAGCACCTGGCCTTTCCGTCATGCCCCGGCAGAGCCGAACGCCGCGCCCCCCGCAAAGGCCGCAGTCTGGCTTTCGCTTGCCGCCGCGCTGATCTTCTTCGCCACCTACGCGACAGCGATCTGGCCCTTCGCCGGTCTGCCCGACGGCATGACGCATCTTCAGGCCGCAGGGCTCGTTCTGCGCGATTCCCTTCACCGGTGGTTCTTCGCGCTCTGCCCGGCGGGCGTCTTTGCTTCACTCGTACTGTGGGCCAGACGCGAAACTCTTCACGCGCTCGAGAAAGACAACACTGTTAAAAACGGCGCCGCCAGGTGGTGCGCCCTGTGGCCGATCGCGGGCGGCCTGCCGCACGCGCTTTCCGAATGGGGCATGGTGCTCGGCATACTGCTCCATCATGAGATGCCGCCATGGCTCGCCCCACGCATGGCGGCAGCCATCCTGCTCACGGGCGTGATCGTTGCCTACGCCTTTCTGCTTGCACATAAAAACGCCATCGACAGGGCCCCGCTTTTCGCGGCCGGAGCCTTCTGCTATTTTCTGTCGGCGCTCATGCCCGCCCTGTTCTCCCTCGCAAAGGCATTCTGACCGGAGGTAAACCACCCATGACGCATTTCCGTTTTTCCTGCCTTTTCGTATCCATCCTCGCCATATTCTGCCTCATGGGCACGCCCCACGCCAAGGAACAGAGCTTCAGCGAATTTGTCGTTGATCTGCCCGAAGGGTGGAGCGGCGACGAGAAATCAGGCTTCAGCTCGGGCGACAAGGCCGAATACATGCTCGTTCTGGGCAAGATGGATTCTTCCGGTGACACCTATGCCGCTCAGGTCAGCGCCTTCGTGCTGCCGAACAAGAACAATGTGGAGGCGCAGACCTTCGCCAAACAGATGGCCGACAAGCAGGCCGACGCCACAGAACCGCGCAGGGAAGGCCCCTTCTGGATCTTCACGGGCGACCCGCGCGACAATGTGGTCAAGGGCAGGGGAACGACGCGTGTCGCGGCCGACGATGCCTGCATCATCATCGTCATCAGCAAGGACCCTTCGGGCGCAAACGGGGCTGAGGCCATCGCGGCGGGCCTGAAGCCCGTAAGCGATCGCACTCGTGCGCTCCTTCAGAAATAGCAAAGGTCGGATTTCTCCGGCCCTGAACGGAAAAAAGCCGGGCTTTGGCCTGCATCCGCAGACCAAAGCCCGGCTTTTTCATCGCGAACCTTATTTATGCCAGCCGAGAAAGAGCTTGTAGGCGGGGTTCTCCGTCTCCTCTTCGTGAGGATAGCCCATGGCTTCGACACGCACGAGAAAATCCTCAAAGTCGGCCTGCTTTTCCTCAGGGACCTCAAAACCCATGAGTATGCGCCCGAAATCCGCGCCGTGATACCGGTACTGAAAGAGCGTCACATTGAATTCGGTACGCATGGCGTCGATGAAATTCAGAAGCGCGCCCGGCCGCTCGGGGAAATAGAAACGGAAGAGCCGCTCGTTCTGAACATTCGGGGCGTTGCCGCCCACGAGATGGCGTATGTGGAGCTTGGCGAGCTCGTTGTCGCTCAAATCTATGGCCGACAGCCCAAGCTCCTTGAGATCGGCAAGCACTTCGGCCACGTCGTTGCGCCCCAGAATCTTGATGCCGACGAGCACGCGCGCGTTGACAGGATCGCTCGCCCGTGTGCAAAGTTCGGTGATGCTGCGGTTGCCCATGCCCTC
>JAILMX010000007.1 GCA_024692205.1 Desulfovibrio sp.
AGCACCTGCGCGTCAAAACGCTGCAAGGCCTCGTCCTTCCATGATCGGCGCATCTGAAGGCGCTCATCACCGCAAAGGGACGGGGCAGGTGTGAAAAGGATGGTGCCGGCGGCGGTAAGCCGCCAGCCGGCGGCCGGGAAATGCCCCCCCGCAGGGCCTTCGCCGCAACGTTCGGCCTCCGCCGCCACGACAAACGAAGCCGCCTGAATGACGGCCTCCAACATCCGCAATGGATACCCATAGCATTTTCCGCAATTGCGGGCAAGCAAATACGCCTGAGGCGAAAGCCTGCCGACAAAAGCATCCCGGCCCGGGGTGTTCCCGGGCAGCACGGAGAGCGCCGCCAGAAGCCGCCACGGATCGCCCAGACCGAGCGCCGCATAGCGTGCATCGACATCCAGTATGCTCCTGCGGTTCGCCGCTGCGCTGTCGCCCCACGCCCCCGCATCCCAGAGGGGTGAGGGGGAGGACTCCCGGGCGGCAGCGAGGACAGTCGCCTCCATGACCGGGTCGAAGGCGTCAAGGCGCCGACCTTCAACCGACAGGGCCCGTGCGGTCAGGCGCGCCCGGAAAAGCCGCTTCATGACGCCCTCATGCAAAAGCCACGGACGGGCCACGGTGTCGACGCTGCACTCGCGCACGGCACCGATGGGAATTTCCGGCATGGGATGGAAACGCACGTCGACCATGCCCGTGACAGTCAGCCACGGAGCGAGCGTGAGAGCCCCTTCGGCAAGGGCCTGAAAGGCGGATGCATACGGCAGATCCGCCACGGATTCACCGTGCCTGGCAAGGGCGGGATCGGCGAAGCGTGAGAAATGGCAGGCGCCCCTGAAACGGCGGCAACCGTCGGTCTCCGCCCCCTGCGGATCGGGAAAGACAAGAGGGAAAAGTTCGTCGCGCGTGACCACACACGGCACGGCGGCAAGGCTTTCGCTAGCGTCGCGCACCACGGCGGCCCCGGCGGGAGCCCACAGCACATGGCGGGCCCCCCGTGCCCCGCCGCCCCGCAGCAGCTCACGGGCGAGCATATCCGCGTACTCATTCAGGGGGCGCAGGCCGGCGCCAACGCAGACATCAACGCAGCGGCTGGCTAGCCGGCGCTCACGGGCCACGTTCTCGAGCTCGTGCACAAGCGCGTCATCGCCGAACACGGATGCCGCGCCGTTTTCCGCCGCATGGGCGGAGAAACGCCGTACGACGAGCACGCTGCGAAGACCCGCACCGGCTCCGGCAACGCACAGGCGCAGCAATTGCGCGGCCCGGTCTGGATCGGCGCAGTCTCTGGCGGCCGCGAAGAGAAGGCAGACGGCCCCGCGCGCGCAGGCCGCGATGGCGTCATCCTCCGCCGCAGGCGCGGCGTCGAGAGGGACAAGGCGCGTCGTCTCCGCCGAAGGCCTCCACGGCGCGAGCGGCTCAGGCACGGAAAGATGCAGCGCCAACGGCGCAAGACCCCCCAGAAAATCCCGCACGAAGGCGGCGTCGCCACAGCAGACGGCGAGCGTTCCTCCCGCATCCGCCAGAAGGCCCTTCCCCGCCGGGTCAAAAGGCAGGGGAACAGCCCCGCCGGCCTGGACGGCAAAGCGGAGCAGCGGCGGGGCGAAGCGGAGGGCGGCCTCGTCTTTCGGCCCGTCCACGGCAGCGGTCTTTTCCAAAACGTCCTTTCCACGCCCCGAAAGCACGCGGGCGAGGTCGCCTGCCGTCACCACGCCCAGAAGCGTCTCAAAGGGAACGGAAACGCCGAAGGCCTCCTCCGCCTCGCTTACGAGCAGCGGGAAAGAACTGGAACGCAGGGCGAGGTCGTAGCGCAGGTCGGTATTTGGGCCGATCGTACCCGCCGGGCGACCGGAGGCACGCGAAAGCAGTTCGGCGACCGTGCGCATGGCGGGATCGTCATCGGCGGAAAGGCTTTCCGACGGAGGCGGCGCGGCGGGTACGGCAGCCTGCGCCCAGGCGGCGGGACTTTCCGCGGCGATTCCCTGCGGCGCCGACCGTGCGCGTCGGACGATGCCGTTCCACGAAAGATGCCCCAGGGCGTACAGCCGTGCGCAGGCCTCGCGCATGCCCTCAATCTCGCGGTCCTTGCGGTCGCAGGCGAGGCACAGAGCCTTGGGCTGAATGTCGCGCACGAGGCCGCAGAGGACGTCGCGCGGCCCCAGCTCGAGAAAATGCCGCATGCCGTGCTTTGTCCAGGCGTTTTCGACGTTCTCAAGCCAGCGCACGGGGTTCTCGTCCAAATCGGCTATGAGGCGGCTGATGCCCGCCGCATCGTCAGGATAGAAGCCTGTCGTCGCCATGCTCAGCACCGGCACGCGGGGGGCAGTCAGCTCAAGGACACCGAGTCCTCTGATTGAGGGATCACGCAGAACCCGCATGCCGGGGCTGTGGAACATGAGGCTCACCGGGAGCATGATGGCCGGGATGCGCCTTTTGCGCAGGCTCGCCCTGACCTCGCCCAGCGCATCCCTCGGGCCGCTCACGATGAACTGCGTGCGCGTGTTGTAGTTGACCACGACGATGTCGGGCCATGCGGCGCGCACCTCTTCTATGACGGAGTGTTCTGCATGCACGGACATCATGGCGGTGCGCGTGCTCGCGCGGGCCTCAAGCTCCGCCACGTGCATGGCGTGGGTGTCGAGGATGTACCAGCCCAGATCAGGAGCGTAGATGCCCGCGAAGCACAGCGCCATGAGCTCGCCCAGACTGTGCCCGAAAAGGAGGCCGGGGGAGAGGCCGAGCTCAGCCAGGCAGCTCCACTGCGCGTATTCGAGCAGGAAAAGATAGGGGATCTGCCAGCGGGTGGCGTTGATCTTTTCCGGATCCTTTTCGTCCATCAGGGAGAGCACGTCCCAGTGGGCGACGGACTGGATGCGGTCCATGGCGGCCCTCGCCGCGGGGAAGGCGTCGTAAAGGCCGCGGCCGACGCCGGGCCACAGAGCCCCCATGCCGCCGCACATGACGGCCAGGGGTTCGACGCCATCGTCAGGGGAGAGCCATATGCCGCTTTCCTCAAGCGCGGACAGGGCGTCCGCGTCAGGCTCGGCCCCGAGCGGGACCAGCGCTCCGCGCCAGGCAGTGTTCACGACCCCGAGCCGCCACAAGACGTTGCCGTTGAGGATGCGCGCGTAGCGCACGCCGTCCAGGGCCTGTTCGGCCTGTCCGCAGGGGGATGCCCCGCCGCTTTGGGAGATGTTGGGATAAAGCGTATTTTCTGCCATGATCGCGCCGCGACGCCAGGGGATGAAACTCTGCGGATTCCGTTGATATTGACTTGATATGTTAGGACATATCGAATGTCTTGTCCAGCTGTGCCGCTCACTTGCCATACCGCGCGTTCTGGTGTAGAATTTCTCAACTTTTCTGTATGTTTCTTACTGGCCCGCCCCTTCGGCGGGCCGAAACGCGCAAGGGAACCTGTATGCCGAACGAAGCCGCCCTCTCCAGTTTCAACCGCATGCGTTCGAAGCTCTCCTTCGGGCGCATGGTGGAAATGGCTGCCAAAATGGGGATGGACAACCCCCTCTTCCGTTGCCACGAACGCGCCGCGAAAGCCACGACCGTCATCGACGGCAAAGAATACATAAATTTCTCCACCTACGACTATCTCGACATCAATACGCACCCCGAGATCACCCGGGCGGTGACCGAGGTCGCGACCCTCTACGGAACCTCCGCCGGCGCAAGCCGCCTCGTGGGCGGCGAACGCCCGCCCCACCGCAAACTCGAAAAGGACATCGCCGACTTCTACGGCGTCGAGGACTGCATCGCCTACGTGAGCGGCCATGCGACGAACGTGTCGACCCTGGGCTTCATGTTCGGCCATCGCGACGCCATCTTCCATGACGGCCTCGCGCACAACTCGCTTCTGCAGGGCGCCCGCCTTTCCGGGCCCACGCGCAACTCCTACCGGCACAACCCCTCCCACGCCCTCGAAGCCCTGCTCGCCGAAAAGCGCGCCGGCTTCAGGCACGCCATCATCGTCACCGAGGGGCTTTTCAGCATGGACGGCAACGTGCCCGCCCTGCCGAGGCTCATCGCGCTGAAGAAGAAATACGATTGCATGCTGCTTGTCGACGAGGCCC
>JAILMX010000102.1 GCA_024692205.1 Desulfovibrio sp.
GCAGGCGCACGAGGCGAGGCTGCACATACTGGGCGAGATGGCAAAGGTCATCGAAGGCCCCCGCAAGGAACTGTCGCCCTACGCCCCCCAGCATGAGGAAGTCTGGGTCAACCCCGACATCATCCGTCTCATCATCGGCCCCGGCGGCAAGAATATCAAGGCCATCACAACGGCCACGGGCGCCTCCGTGGACATCGAGGATTCCGGGCGCGTCTCCATCTTCGCCCCCACCAGGGAGGCCCTGGACAAGGCGCGCGAGATGGTGTCCTACTATGACCAGCGCCCCGAGCTCGGCAAGAATTACACCGCCCGCGTGCGCAAGATCATGGAGATCGGCGCCATCGTCGAGGTGCTGCCAAACGTCGAGGCCCTCGTGCACATCTCTCAGCTCGATCTGAACCGCGTTGAGAAGGCCGAGGACGTGGCCCGCATCGGCGAGGACATGCTCGTGAAGGTCATAGAGATCAACGGCGACCGCATCCGCGCGAGCCGAAAGGCCGTCCTGCTTGAAGAGCAGGGGCATCCCTGGAATCCGGAAGAGACCGCCCGGCCTCAGCGTTCCGAGCACAGGGACCGCGGCGGCCGCGACCGCGGTGATCGCGGGCATCGCCGCTGAACCGGGGGAGATTGCCATGGCAGAAAAAAAGAAAACGACCGATGGCGCGCAGAAGGCTGAAAAGCCGGTCAAGACCGAAAAAGCGGTAAGAACCGAAAAAGCGGTCAAGGCAGAAAAGCCGGCAAAGGCCGAAAAGCCGACCAGAGCCGCGCGCAGTGAGAAGAAGGCGACCGCACCCGCGGACAAGCCCGCGAAGGTCGCCGAGCCGGCCCCTGATGCCGCCGCGCCCGAAGGCCGCACGCTCAGCCCCGAAGAGGCGAAGGCCCTGCTCGAAGGCCGCGGACGCACCCATTTTGAGGGGCTGGGCGACGCATGGACAGTGCTTTCCGGCATGCCGCCGGCGGCCGTTGTGCCGCAGGCCGTCGCCACCGTCCTTGCCGAGGGCGGCACGCGTCCGGCATGGCAGTGGAAGCGCAAGGGCATGGAGAACGTGCTCATGGCCTGGCCCAAGGACCAGCCCGTGCGCGCCAGCGTGCTCATGCACGGCAAGGAAGGCGAAAAGCTCACGCCCAAGAACGCCGTGCCCCTGCTTGAGGGCCTGCCCAACGACCTTGAGGTCGAGGAGGTCCATCCCTGGCAGAGCGGCCTGTCGGCGAACGTGGCCGTCACCATGATCGAGGGCAAGAACCCCATGTGGTTCTTCGACCCGCTGTACGACCGCGACCGCGACGACCTGACCCCCGGCGTGACGCACACCTTTCTTCTTGCCGCTCTGGCGCTCGGTCTGCGCAGGGCGCTCATCGACGATCTGACCGTCACCCAGGGCCCGCAGTTCGAGGCCTACGCCGAGGCGTGGCTTGAGGCGAACCCCGGCAAGACGCGCGTCGACGTGCCCCCGCTCAAGGTCAGCGTGGCCGGCAAGCACATGATCGTGCCCGGCCGCAACTACTGCGAGTATCAGGTCCGGGCGGGCATTGAGCGCATCGAGGAGCACATGTTCGAGGAGATGCCCGTCAAGGTGCTCTACACCTCCTTCCCCTTTGAGAACAGGCCTTCGATGCTGCTGCCCATCTATGCGTCGGAGCTCACCTTCGGCAAGCTTGAGCTCAAGGAAGGCATGGAGATCGACGCCTATGTCTGGCTGCAGGGCCGCATCATTGATTTCGATGTGAACGAGCCCGAAGCCGGGGAAGAGAAGGCCTAGCCCATGAGCGCCGCCCTGCTCTGGTTCCTTGCGGGACTGGCCTTTCTCGGGGTCGAGCTCGCTGCGCCGCACCTTGTCCTCATGTTCTTCGGTCTGGGAGCCTGGGCAGCCGCCCTGGCTGATCTGGGCTCTCTCGACCTGAACATGCAGATCGTCGTCTTCATAGCCGTCTCGCTTCTCTCGCTTTTTCTTCTGCGACGGAAGATGCGTTCCGTCTTCGCGGGGCGCTCTGTCGAGAACAGCGCGGACGGGCCCGAAAACAGGGCGCCGCATCCCCTGGAGGGGCGCAAGGGGCGCGTCAGCCGCGCGACCGCACCCGACAGGCCCGGGGAGGTGGAGATCGACGGCAGCTTCTGGCGCGCCCTGTCGGAAACGCCGCTCGAACCCGGCACGGAGATACGCGTGCAGGGCACGGATACGGGTGACGCCATGCTGCTTCGCGTCGCCCCCCCGGGCGCGGAAAGCGCGGGGCGAAGCAGCCGGGCGCAGTGACGCCCTTCTGGGGCCCGCGCCTTTCGCCAGGCCCGGGCATCCCGTCAGACAACGGGGAACAACGCATGACATCGCGGCCGTCAGGCCGTCAGGAGGAAAGCCGTGGAGGCAATTTTTGACACGTACGTCTGGCTCATAGTCCTCGCCCTCTTCATCATTGTCGTCCTTATCAAGACGGCCATAGTCGTGCCGAACCAGTCGGCCTACGTGGTCGAGCGGCTCGGCCGTTTCCACAAGGTGCTCTACGCGGGCTTCCACATCCTCGTGCCCTTCATCGACGTGGCCCGCTACAAACGTTCCCTCAAGGAGCAGGTGCTCGACGTGCCCAAGCAGACCTGCATCACCCGCGACAACGTGAGCGTCGACATCGACGGCGTTCTGTACCTGCAGGTCATCACCCCCGAGAAATCGGCCTACGGCATCTCCGACTACGAGTGGGGGGCTGTGCAGCTCGCGCAGACCTCGCTGCGTTCGGTCATCGGCAAGCTTGAGCTTGACAGAACCTTTGAAGAACGCACCCGCATCAATCAGGAGGTCGTCGAGGCCCTTGACGCGGCGACGGCCCCGTGGGGCGTCAAGGTTCTGCGCTACGAGATACGCGACATCACCCCGCCCGCCACCGTCATGCAGGCCATGGAGAAGCAGATGCGCGCCGAGCGCGAGAAGCGCGCCGCGATAGCGCAGTCCGAGGGCGAGATGCAGTCGCAGATCAACCTGGCCGAGGGAGCCAAGGCCGCGGCCATCGCCGAATCCGAGGGCCGCAAGCAGGCCATGATCAATCAGGCGGAAGGCGAGGCCGCGCAGATACGCACGGTCGCCAACGCCACGGCCGAGGGGCTGCGCATCGTGGGCTCAGAGCTCGGCAGCGACGGCGTTGCCGCCGCGCAGCTGCGCCTCGCCGAGGCCTACATCGAGCAGTTCGGCCGGCTCGCCAAGAACGGCAACAGCATGATCATCCCCGCCAATGTGGCGGACGCGGCCGGCATGGTCGCCGCCATGACGGGCATCATCAAGAGCGGGCAGAGCCTGAACAAGGGCCCCGTGCCGCCTGCGCCGCCGGCCGGCCGCTAGAAAGCCTTTCGCGCACAGAAGCCGGCCTGATCCCGCAGACAGATTGCCGAGCGGGCCGGTTTTTCCGTTGAGGGGGCGAAACTATGGAATACGAATCTTTTGAAGAAAAACAGGAAAGATGCGCCGCGGCTGTTTCGCCGCCGGCCCCGCCGGAGCCCCGCGCCGCCGAGGGGACGGGGCGTACGGAGGAGGGGGGCGCATCCTGCCAGGGATGTCCGCTGGGGCATATACCCCTGCCCGTGTGGCAGGAGGGGATGCGCCGTCTTCTGCACAGGCCTTTCAGAAAGCGTCACCCCATTGTCTTCTGGGGCGGATGGCTTACCCTCATAGCCGTCATCGTCGTCTGCCTGGCCGCCGGATCGGACAGCGACGACGTGCCGTCGACCTTCGGCGAGTCGCGCATAGCCTTCGTCGAGATTTCCGGCGTCATCGACAACACCAAGCCGACTCTGGAATGGCTGCGCCGCATTGAAAAGAGCGATGCCGTCAAGGGCATTCTGCTGCGCGTGGATTCCCCCGGCGGGGGAGTGGGCGCCTCGCAGGAGCTCTATGCCGCGCTGAAACGCGTCGGCGCGAAGAAACCCCTTGCCGTGAGCATGGGGGCGACGGCGGCATCCGGCGGCCTCATGGCGAGCATGGCGGGGCAGCGGATCTTCGCCGGGCCGTCGACCGTCACGGGCTCCATCGGCGTGCGCATGGACATCCCCCAGGTCAAGGCCCTGCTGGACAAGGTCGGCGTCGGCCGTGAGACGCTCGTGACCGGCCCCTACAAGGACGCGGGCTCGGCCCTGCGGCCTTTGAGCGAGAGAGACCGCGCCTACTTCGAGGGCCTCATGCACGACATGCACGAACAGTTCGTGGCCATTGTCGCCGAGGGCCGCGGCATGAGCGCGGAAGCCGCTCAGGCTCTCGCCGACGGCAGAGCCTTCACGGGCCGCGAGGCGCTCAAGCTCGGCCTCATCGACGCCCTGGGCGATCAGGATGACGCCCACGCATGGCTTGCCGAAAAGACCGGCGTGCCCAAGAAGCGCAAGCTTCTGGCCTGCCCGAAGGACGAGAAGTGGTACAAGGACCTGCTCACCTCCCTTCTGGGCATCACCCCAGGCTCCATGGGCCTTGAGGCGACGGGAACCCCGGCGTTCTCGTACCGGTTCTGATGAGAGCGCAGTTACGGGTATCTGCTCGGGCAAAGAAAGGGAGGAAGACATGAACAGACGTGATTTTCTGTGTGCCGGTGCGACAGTCGCCGCGGCGGCGATGGTTTTGCCGGGCCTCGCCTTCGCCGGCGGCGAAAGGACGACTGTGGCGCTTCAGAGGCCGGATACGGCGGGCGGCAAGCCGCTCATGACCTGCCTTGCCGAAAGGCGCACGAACCGCGACCTCGGGCGGGAGGATGTCGATCTGCCAACCCTGGGCGCATTGCTCTGGGCCGCATGGGGCATAAACCGGGAGAACGGCAGGCATGTCGTGCCCACGGCCATGAACAAGCAGCAGGTGGCGGTCTACGCCGTTCGCGGCGACGGCGTGTGGGAATACCTGCCGAAGGAACATGCGATCGCGCGCGTTCTGGAGGGTGACCGGCGCAGCCTTTTCGACGGTTCGGGCCTCGTGCTGCTTTATGCGGCGCCCAGGGAAGACCGCTTTGCCGGCATGCACGTGGGTTCCATGTACCAGAACGTGGGGCTCTGCTGCGCCTCGACCGGCCTTGCCAACTGCGTCAAATTCCAGAAGCGCGACGCACTGGATTCTGAGCTGCCCCTGCCGAAGGGCTGGATGACGTACATCAGCCAATCCGTGGCGCGCCCGCGCTGACGGCCGGGGGCCTCATCCGCGCACGCATTTCACGCCCCGTAGTCGGCGAAGAGCGCGTTTGAAAAATCCTTCAGGAAGGTCTGGTCAAAGCTGTTGCCGAAGGACAGCTCATGCCCGTTTTGAATAATGGTAATAAACACGCAGATATGCCCGCATGCCGTCGAACTGAATGAGAAACGGCTGCGGGCCCTGATTTCCTCAAGTTCCGCTCCGCCCTTGAGCGTCTCATAAAACGCATTCAAGTCAGCGGCAAAATCTTTGAGCTCTGGCGTGCTGATGTCCAAAATCACGTCAGCGCTGAAGCCATGGCTTTTGACTTTTACCCGCAGCTTCTCCTTGTTTTTGAGAAGCGGCTTGTCGAATCCGATCGGTTCGAATTGCAGGAAAAAGTTTGCCGTCTTGATCTGATAGATCCTTTCCGCCTTGGGATTGCTGCTTTTAATCGGTTTCTCACCAATTCCCACGGGGATATTGCCCTTGAGATACGGTTCCAATATCTCTGATGGCGTTTTCGCTACCTCGATTTCATCTTTGAAGTCGTAGGCGCAATAGAGAAGCCCGTTTTCTCCGACGTAGACGACGGCGGGATAGGAATAGCCTATATCGGCAACCGGACAGACTTCCTGTTTCGCAAATTCTCTGACGGCCTCAATGTCCATCATGGCGTCGTCCAGTCTTCTGAGCGCTTCTTTTTCAGAAGCTGAGATCCCCGCATAAAAATACAGAGAGACATCTTTGTTGAATTGTGCGTCGGTCAATACGATATAGTGATTTCTGAACGCGCCGCCATAGTGTCTGTAAAA
>JAILMX010000112.1 GCA_024692205.1 Desulfovibrio sp.
CATTCCTTTGACCCCTGCATCGCCTGCGCCGTGCACGTCATCGACGGCAAAACCAACGAACGCCGGGAGTTCCAGGTCGTTTAGGAAATACCGCTTGCAAAGTGCAGCAGGGCGGGGCGTTGTCCCCGCCCTTTTCGTCACTCCGCCGCGAAGGCGATGCCGACGGCGGAACGTGAAGACACAGACGGGGGAAAGGTTCGTGGAAAGCACCATCCAGGGCAAGAAGGTTCTCATTCTCGGCGTCGGCAACACGCTTTTGACCGACGAAGGCTTCGGCATCGCCGCGGCCGGCTGGCTGGAATCGCATTACGCGTGGCCCGACGGGGTTACGGTTGCCGACGGCGGCACCCTGGGCTACGCCCTCATGGCCATGATAAACGACTGCGATTTTCTCGTCGTGCTGGACATTGTGCTCGGTCAGGGCGAACCGGGCACGATATATCTGCTTGAGGGCGAGGATTTGCGCAAGAGCGTGAGCTTTCGCGATTCCACCCACCAGACCGACCTGCTCGACACGCTCGCATCCTGCGAGCTTATCGGCCACAGGCCGGATGCCATCGCCTTCGGACTGGAACCCTTCGAGTTCCGCACCATGGGCATGCGCATAAGCCCCAAGGCAGAGGAGAAGCTTCCCGAATTCTGCGGCAAGGTCGTCGCGGAGCTGCGCAGAAGGGGACTTGCCGTAGAGGAGAAATCCCGGGGGGATTGACAGATCCCCATTGAGGCATATAGTTGAAGGAAGTTCTGACATCGAAATTTTTTTGAGATGGAAGATGCCCATGATGACAGCCTTGAGAAACTCATTGGAATGGACCCTGCGCGTTTTCGCGGGGCCGTTCCTTTTGTTTTTTCAGAGATGCCATGGCGTTCTCCGTCTCCTGCCCGCGCGGCGGATCTGAGGCCCGCGGGCTCGCATTGAGGGGAAGAAAGCCATGGAAGAGGAATCCCGCGTCGCCATAATCGGCATCATCATCGACGATGCCGCCGCGAGCGTTGAGGTGAACGCCCTTCTGCACCAGTACGGGCGCTACATCATCGGGCGTATGGGCCTTCCCTACAGGGAGAGGGGCATCAACATCATCAGCATCGTGCTTGATGCGCCGCAGTCGGTGACGAGCGCCCTATCCGGAAAGATCGGCCGCATGCAGGGCGTCTCGACGAAGACGATCTACTCGAAGTAGAGGCGGAAGGCATGGACGCATGTGAGGGCGTGTGGCGCCGTCTTGTGGATGAGCGGCGTCTCCCCCGCGAAGACTGGTGCCTTTTGATAGCCCATGCCGGACCGGAGCTGAAGGAAGAGGCCCGCGCCCTGGCCTGTGCGATCGCGCGGGAGCGCTTCGGCAAAGCCGTCTGGTACCGCGGCATCGTGGAGTTCACGAACATCTGTCGCAACGACTGCCTGTATTGCGGTCTCAGGCGCAGCAACAGGAGCCTGCGCCGCTATCGGCTGACGCACGAGGAAATCGTCGCCGCGTGTGCGGGCGGGCACGCTGCGGGCATGCGAACCTTTGTCCTGCAGGGCGGGGAGGATCCCGCCCTGAGCGACGCATGGCTGACGGAGCTTTTGAGCGAGCTTCGCACGCGTTTTCCCGATTCCGCAGTCACGCTCTCGATCGGCGAGCGCAGCCGCGAGAGCTACGAGCGCCTTTTCATGGCAGGGGCGTCCCGCTACCTTCTGCGTCACGAAACGGCGGACCCGACCCATTATGCGCACCTGCACCCGCCATCGCAGCGCTTTTCGCGGCGCATGGCCTGCCTGCGCGATCTGCGGGAAATCGGTTACCAGACGGGCTGCGGCATGATGACAGGCTCACCAGGACAGGGGGCGGAGCAGCTCGCCTGCGACATGGTCTTCATTCAGGATTTTCGGCCGCACATGATAGGCATCGGCCCCTTTTTGCCGCATCATGCGACGCCCTTCGCCCAGGAAAGGCCGGGGGATGCGGAGACGACGCTCTTTCTGCTCAGTCTGTGCCGTATCGTGCTGCCGGAGGTCCTTCTGCCGGCGACCACGGCCTTGAGGACGCTTTTGCCCGATGGCTGCGCGCGCGGGGTCCTCGCCGGCTGTAACGTGGTCATGCCGAACATCACCCCCGAGACGGAAAGGCCCGCGTACATGCTCTATGACGGCAAGCCCGTCTCCGGGGGCGTACGGGAAACGCTTGCGAATGTGGATGCGGAACTGTCGCGGATAGGCTGCGGGCTCGTGAGCGGACGGGGAGACCACCCCCTGATGAAACACGAAGAGGGCGTCAGGGCATCCCGCCCGGCAGATGCGGCTAGAGCAGGCTCACTAAAAAGTGAAACTGCTTTGGTGGCTGCGAGAGCAGCCACTCGCACCGTGCTGGCCGAAGGGCGCCCCGCAGGGGCGTCTGCGTTGGCCGAAAGGCCTTACGCAGACAGACAGCAGAGCTAAGCGAGCGGGAAAGCAGCGTTTTTCCCGCGCTTCAGCCTTTGCGACGAAGGAAGCTACGCATGAAGACAGCAGCGATGAAGCGAAGGCAGCGTATGGGTGACTTTTCGTAAAGTCACCTGAAAACGCTCTGGGAGATGCTGAATTATGAGCATGAACGACACTCCTTCAGGGGAACGGATACACATCGGCTTTTTCGGACGGCGCAACGCGGGCAAGTCGAGCCTTGTGAACGCCGTGACGGGGCAGGCGCTTTCCGTCGTCTCGCCGACGAAGGGCACGACGACCGACCCCGTGCGCAAAGCCATGGAGATACTGCCGCTCGGGCCGGTTCTCATCATCGACACGCCCGGGTTTGACGACAGCGGCGAACTCGGAGATCTGCGCGTCGAGCAGACGCGCAAAATCCTGGCCAGGGCCGATTTGGCCGTTCTCGTCTGCGAGGCGGGCACGGCTCTGGGGGCAACGGAAAAGCAGCTTCTGGAGCTCTTTCATGCACGCAGGATTCCCTATGTCATCGCGCGGAACAAGGCCGACCTGCATCCCGAAGCCGTCCTCCAGAGCAAGAACGAGATCCTCGTCAGCTCCCTGACTGGCGGGGGCATTGACGAATTGAAGACGCGCATGGGGCACATGACGAAGGATCCGTCCCGCCGTTACATCGTGCGCGACCTCGTTCTCCCCGGCGACAAGGTGGTGCTCGTCGTACCCGTCGACAGCGCTGCGCCGAAAGGGCGCATCATACTGCCGCAGCAACAGACTCTGCGCGACCTGCTCGATGCCGGGGCCATAGGCGTCGTGACGCGCGATTCCGAGCTCGCCCAGACCCTTGCATCCCTGAAGGGGAAACCCGCCATGGTCATCACCGACAGCCAGGTTTTCGCTCAGGTCGCCGCAGTGACGCCGCCGGATGTGCCGCTGACATCCTTCTCCATCCTGATGGCGCGCTACAAAGGCTGGCTTGAGCACGCCGTGCGCGGCATACGCGCCGTGGAGGCGCTGAAGGACGGTGACGTCATTCTCATGGCGGAGGGCTGCACCCATCACCGCCAGTGCGACGACATCGGCACTGTCAAGATTCCCCGCTGGCTCAGCAAATACACCTGCCGCGACGTGACCATCAAGACAGTCTCCGGATGGGATTTTCCCGCCGACGTCTCCCCCTACGCCATGGTCGTCAGCTGCGGCGGCTGCATGCTGACCCCGCGCGAGATGCATTCTCGCATGGAGACAGCCGACGCCCAGGGCGTGCCTGTGACGAACTACGGCGTGCTCATCGCCTATATGCGCGGCGTGCTCGCCCGCAGCCTTTCGGTCTTTCCCGACATGAAGGATGATGTGCGCTGGCTTGAGGGGACGTGCTCATGATAAAGCTCGCCATCTACGGCAAAGGGGGCATCGGCAAGTCCACTGTCTGCGCAAACCTCGCGTTCTGTCTGGCGCAGGCGGGGCGGCGCGTTTTGCAGATAGGGTGCGACCCCAAGGCCGATTCGACGATCGCCCTTCGCGGTGGGGAAAGGCTTTTGTCCGTGCTGGAGGGCATGCGGCAGAAGGGCTTGTCCCTTGCGGCAGACGATGTGCTGCGCGTCGGCGCGGGCGGTGTTCTCTGCGCGGAGACGGGCGGCCCTGTGCCGGGTATGGGCTGCGCCGGACGCGGCATCGCCGCCGCCTTGGAATTTCTTGAGAAGCAGGATGTCTGCGGCCGTTTCGGCATCGACACCGTGCTCTACGACGTCCTGGGCGATGTCGTCTGTGGCGGCTTCGCCGTGCCCATGCGCAAGGGCTTCGCACGGCACGTCCTTATCGTGACTTCGGGCGAGAGCATGGCGGTCTATGCCGCTGCCAACATTGCCATGGCAGTGAGGAATTTCCGAGGCAGGGGCTATGCGGTCATGGGCGGCTTCGTAGTGAACCGCCGGGATGTGCCCGACGAGGACGAACGGGTGAACACCCTGGCCGCAGACTTCGACGCGCCCGTGCTTGCCGAAATGGAAAGGAGCTCGGCGGTGCAGGATGCCGAGCGGCTCGGCAGGACCGTGACGGAGGCTTTTCCCGACAGCCCCGTTGCCGGCCAGTTCCGTGCGCTCGCTGACGCCGTACGCACGCGTTTCGCGGCGGAGGGCGAATGATGCCGGACAGGAAAGACCGTCGTCTCGTGTCGCTATCCGAGGCGTCCTTCCCCGAGCCCTTTGCCTGCGGACTGGAGTTCAATGCGCCTGTGCGCGGCCCGTGGAACATCGTACACACGGGCATGCTGCTGCCGGGGGGCCACCTCCTCTACATCTGCCCGCGTGGCTGCCTGCGCGGGGTGATCATGACGGCGGCCGAGATGGGCGCCATGGAAAGAATGTCGTGGGTGGGGGTGTCTGAAGACGAGATCGCACAGGGCCTTCTGGAGGAGGCCGCAGAGAAGGGCGTTTCGGCCATAGTGGACGGCATGCAGCCCAAACCGCGCGTCCTGCTTCTCTACTGGAGCTGCCTGCACAAGTTCACCTCCTTCGATTCCGCGCATGTGTGCGCCGTCCTGCAGGGAAAATACCCCGAGACGCGCATCGTGAACTGCCATATGATGCCCGTCATGCGCAAAAGCGGGCCGTCGGACGACCAGCGCACGCGCGCGAACCTCTATGAGGCGCTCGGCCCCGTGGCGGAGCAGGAGCGGGAACCTCTTGCCGTCAACATCATCGCAAACGACCGCCCGACAGACGCGAACAGCGAGCTCATGCGCCTCTTGCGCTCTGCGGGACGCATCGTGCGCGACCTGACACTTTGTCGCAGTTTTGAGGAATACGAGGCCATGGCGCGCAGCACGCTGAATGTGACGACGCATCCCGATGCCCTGTATGCCGCGCAATGCCTTGAGGGGCGTCTGGGGCAGAGGCATCTGCATGTGCCGTTGTGCTATGGCCCGGGAGAGATTCGGGCCGGCCTTGCCCGTCTTGCGGAGGCGCTCGGCGTGCCTCTGCCCGATCTTGACGCCGAGGAGGACTCCGCAACCGCCGCGCTTGTCGCGGCCCGCGCCGAGATAGGGGACGTGCCCGTGGCGATCGACTACACCGTGACACCCCGCCCGCTCGGCCTGGCGCGCCTTCTGACAGAGGCCGGCTTCGGCGTCTTAGTCGTGTACGCCGACGCCTTCATTGAGGAGGAGAGGGCCGATTTTGCGTGGCTGCGCGCGCATGCGCCGTCGATGCGAATCGCGGCGACCCTGGCGCCGCAGCAGCGGCTGCACCGCCTTCGCGGCAACGGGGGGCTTGTGCCGCTCGGCGACGCCGTTCTCGCCATCGGCCAGAAGGCCGCCTACATGGCCGAGACGGATCATTTCGTCAACATGGTGGCCGGCGGGGGGCTTCACGGCTTCAGCGGGATTCGCGTCCTGGCCGGACGCCTGCGCGAAGCCTGGCACAACAGAAAAGACAGGCGCCGCGAGATTCAGCTCAAGGGCCTGGGCTGCGCTACCTGCCTGTGAGGACACCATGAGGAACACGGCGTGCAGCATTCCCACCTACGCATCGGATACCTCCGGCGTCTGCTCGGCCCTGTATGAGCTCGGCGGCATGACGGTCGTGCATGATTCTTCGGGGTGCAATTCCACCTATTCGACTTTTGACGAGCCGCGCTGGTACGACAGAGAGAGCCTGATTTTCATAACCGGCCTCACGGAGGCGGAGGCGATTTTCGGCCGGGAGGACAGGCTGCTCGATGACGTCGCGGCCGCTGCGGCAGAATTCAGCCCGGCCTTCATCGCCCTTTGCGGTTCGCCGATGCCCTTCATCCTGGGCACGGATTACGCCGCTCTCGCGGGCGAGCTCGAAGAGCGTTGCGGCCTTCCCGTACTCGGTCTGCCGACGACGGGCATACGGACGTATCTGAGCGGCGCCGACCTCGCATGGACGGCTCTGCTCCAGCGCTTCTGCGACGACGTGCGGCCGGCATCCGCTGTTACGATCAACATACTCGGCGCGACGCCCCTTGACCTTGGGCTGAACGGTTCGGTCGATTCCATGAAAGCCTTTTTCGAGGGGAGGGGCATCACCGTCAATGCCTGCCTCGCCATGGGCGGCAGTCTTGCGGAGCTTCGCCGGCTCGGAGCGGCAGCGGCCAACCTTGTTGTCGCATCTTCCGGGATCGGCCCCGCGCTTTACCTGAAGCGGCGCTTCGGAACCCCTTTTGTCGCGGGCCAGCCCATCGGCCTGTTCGCCGAGGATGTTCTGGCCGCTCTTGTCAGGGCTGCCGAAAGCGGCACCGACATGTCGCCGTGCTCCGCGCATCACGGGGGCGAGGGCGATATTCTCGTCGCGGGTGAAGCCGTGGCGGCGGCATCGCTCGCCTGCGCCCTTGAAAGGGAGACGGGCAGAGCATGCCGCGTCTTTTGCCCTCTCGGCAGGGGGGGGGAGGCTCTCGCCGCAGGCGACGTCCTTCTTGACGCTGAGGATGAGGAAAGGGCGGCGGAGCTCTTCGCCGGTGCGGGAGCCATTGTCGCGGATCCCCTGTACAGGCCCGTGTGCCCGAAGGGTACGCCTTTCCTTCCCCTGGGGCATGTCGCCTTCTCCGGTCGCTGTCACCTGGGTACAATCCCCGACATGACGGCGCGGCCCTTGGCGGAGGCCTTTGACCTTTCATTCGGCAAAAGCCACGGCGGCAAGGCATGAGGGAGGATGGCATGCTGAAACTGGCGGTCTACGGCAAAGGCGGCATCGGCAAATCGACCGTCACGGCGAATCTTTCGGCCGCGCTGGCGGACATGGGCCTTTCTGTCATACAGATAGGCTGCGACCCCAAGGCGGATTCCACCGTCAACCTGCTCGGCGGCACGCCTGTCTGTTCGGTCATGGACTACATGCGCCGCCATGACAGGGAACCGGAGCGCCTTGACGAGATCTGCCGGAGCGGCTACGGCGGCGTACGCTGCATCGAGACGGGCGGCCCCACGCCGGGGCTCGGCTGCGCGGGGCGCGGCATCATCACGACCTTTCAGCTTCTGCGCGACCTGGCCCTCTTCGAGACGTACCGCCCCGACGTCGTCCTCTACGACGTTTTGGGCGATGTCGTCTGCGGGGGCTTTGCCGCGCCCATACGCGAAGGGTACGCCGAGGGGGTGCTCATCGTCACCTCGGGCGAGAAGATGGCGCTGTATGCGGCCCGCAACATCGCCAATGCCGTGCGCAATTTTGAAGACCGCAGCTACGCCCGCGTCTGGGGCGTCGTCATGAACCGGCGCAACGTACCGGGCGAAGAGGACAAGGTGCGTGCTTTCGCCGACGAGGCCGGCCTGCCCGTGCTCGCCGACCTGCCGCGAAGCGACGCCATCAACCGCTGTGAGGATGCGGGCAAAACCGTCATCGAAGGTGCGCCGGACTGCGCGGCGGCGGCCTGTTTCCGCAGGTTTGCACAGGCTTTGTGGAAGAGCCGCGGCGAAGACGGCGGGGATGCGGTCTTTGGCGGAAAGAGTGCCGTCAAAGACGCGCCGGTTGATAGCAGCTGTCAGACATGCCGCGGGGCAGGGGAAAGCGAACGATGAGCGGAGCCTTTTTCGTGCCCGTGGGCCAGCTTGCCGCGCTCGCGCCCGAGAACTGGCCTGATGCGCTTTTTTCATCCCGACATCTCATCTACAGTTCGCCCGCGACCCTGGCCTTCAATTCTCCCGGTGCCCAGGGTTTCGGGGTGAAACGGGCCGCCCTCTGCATACCGGGGTCGGTCATGCTGCTTTTTTCGCCCGGCTGCTGCGGGCGCAACACCTCCGCCGTGGGCGGGCCGGACGGCACGTACGGCCGCCGCATGCGTTACCTCTTGCTGGACGAGGCGGATATTGTCACCGGCCGCTATCTGAACCGCATCGTCGAGGCCGTGCGCGAGATATGCGAGAGCGCCGATGAGCGCCCCTCCGCGGTGCTCCTGTGCAGCACCTGCGTGGACGCGCTGCTCGGCACGGATATGGAGCGCGTGTGCCGCCGCGCTTCGGCAGAAACCGGCCTGCCCGTGCTTTCCTGCACCATGTACGCGTTGACGCGCGAAGGCCGTCTGCCCCCCATGGTGCTTGTGCGGCGCACCATCTATTCCCTGCTCGAAAAAGCGGAGAAGCAGGCCGACGCCATGAACATCCTCGGATACTTCACCCCCCTGCGCGACGACTGCGAGCTCTACGACCTTTGCCGTGGGGCGGGCATACGCCGCATACGCGAGATAGGCCGTTGCCGGAACATGGACGAGTACCGCGAGATGGCCAGAGCCAACTTTAATCTCGTCCTGCATCCCGAGACCCGCCTCGCCGCCTCATGGATGGCCGAGACGCTCGGCATCGCCTCGGTTGAGCTGACGCGCACCTATCAACCCGAGAAAATACGCGCCCAGTACGCCATGCTTGGGCAGGTCCTCGGTGTGCGCTTCGAGGACAGCGAGCATTTTGAGAAGGCTTCGGAGAAACTCGCCGCCTTTGTGCGGCGCCACCGTGGGCTGACGATTGCCGTGGGGGAGACGGCCAACGCCGATTCCTTTGAATTGTCGCTTGCCTTGCTCAGGGCGGGACTTGCGGTGGCCGAGATATTCGCGACTGTCGACCCAGCCCATGCCGTGACCCTGAAATGCATAGCCGAATTGAGCCCTGATACGCGGCTGTACAGCAATCTGTCGCCCTCCATGCTTCTGTATCGGCAAAAAGAAGGTGAAGTGGGGCTCGCCATTGGGCAGGACGCCGGCTGGTACCATCCCGGCTGCCCCTGCGTGCCGTGGAACGGGGAGGCGCAACCCTTCGGCTATGCGGGCCTGTGCGCCCTGCTTGACGAGATGGAACGCGCGCTTTCAGGCGGCGCGCCGTGCGCGGGGGGTGAGGCATGAAAGGTCTGCTCAAACGTCTGACGCCCTTCGCCACCGATCAGTCGGGCGCGGTGTCCGCCCTGTACGAGATGGGCGGCCTCATCGTCATATGCGACGCGGGCGGCTGCACGGGCAATATCTGCGGTTTCGACGAACCCCGCTGGGAGCACACGCGATCAGCGATTTTCAGCGCCGGCCTGCGCGACATGGACGCCATTCTCGGCCGCGACGAGCTGCTTGTGAAAAAGACCGTCGCTGTGGCCCGTGAACTCGGCGTGCCTTTCGCGGCTGTCGTCGGCACGCCCGTTCCCGCCGTGATAGGCACGGACATACGGGCCCTTGCGCGCATGGGTGAGAAAAGGCTCGGCATTCCCTTTCTGCCCGTGACGACGACCGGAACCGGCCTCTATGACGCAGGCGCGGGCATGGCCCTGAAGACGCTTTTCGAGCGTTTCTGCCCGGTTGGCGACAGCAGCGCGGCGGAGGAGAAAGAGGAAGGCTCCGTCGGCGTACTCGGCGCGACCCCCCTTGACCTCGGCCGCTCGGAGGGCGGGCATCTCGCCGCCGCCTTTCTTCGCCGAGGCTGGAAGAAGGCCGTCTGCTACGGCATGGGGGCGGGCCTCGGCGCTGTGGAAAAGGCGGGGCGCGTTGCGCGCAACGTGGTCATCGCCCCTTCGGGCATGGAGAGCGCGCGCTATCTGCTGTCGGCTTTCGGCATTCCCTATTCCGTTGCGTGGCCCATGGTGCCGCGCCGCATCGTCGAGTCCTGCGCGGGGGCGCGGCGCGTGCTCGTCATCCATCAGCATGTCTGCGCCTGCGCCGTTCGCCGCGCCCTCGAAGGCGCGCCGTCGCCGCAGGGCGAGCGGCAAATCGCCGTGGGCTCCTTTTTTGAGCGCGTGCCCGACCTCATTCGCACGGGCGATTTCGCCTTCTGTGATGAGGATGACCTTGCGAAGGTTCTCAACGGCGGCCATTGGGACTGCATAGTGGCGGATGCCTTTCTTGGGCGCGTCATGGACGGCGGGGCGGCAGGGCGCGTGCGCTGGGTGGACCTGCCGCATTTCGCGGTGTCGGGCAGGCTTGTTGAAGACGGGGACTGCGCTGATGGCATTGATCCCGGGGATCTGCTTACGGATGCTCCGTGCGGGGGAAGGTCATGCGAACGCTGAAGCTCGAGGTCTTCGGTATCGTGCAGGGGGTGGGCTTTCGCCCCTTTGTGGACCGGCTCGCCACGGAATGCGGCATCTGCGGCACGGTGGCGAACAAGGGCTCCTACGTCGAGATATTCGCCCAGTGCGGCGCGCCGGACGGGGACGCGGTGCTCGCCCTTTTCCAAAGGCGGCTTTCCGCGGATTCGCCTGAGCGCTCCTTCATCATGAAGACGGCGGCGGAAGAGCTCGACATGCCGCCCTTCACGGGTTTCTCCATCATTGAGAGCGAGCGGCAGGCCGGCGACATCTTCGTCTCGCCGGACATAGGCATCTGCCCGAAGTGCCTCTCTGAAATGCGCGATCCGAAGGACAGACGCTATCTGCACCCCTTCATCAACTGCACGGCCTGCGGGCCGCGCCTGACCATTCTCGATTCCATGCCCTATGACAGGGAGCGCACGAGCATGGGGACCTTTCCCATGTGCAAGCGTTGCCATGCGGAATACGTCAATCCCCAGACCCGACGCTATGATGCCCAGCCCGTCTGCTGCCATGACTGCGGCCCCCAGGTTTTTCTTCTCGACAATCCGGCCGTGCGCGGCAGCGATGCCGTATCGGCGGCGCGCCGGGCGATCATGGCGGGGAAGATCGTCGCCGTGAAGGGCATAGGCGGCTTTCACCTTTGCTGCGATGCGCATTCAGACGCCGCGGTCTTTGCCCTGCGCGCGAGAAAGCGGCGGCCCGGCAAGGCCTTTGCCGTCATGCTGCGTGACATGGATGCCGTCAGGCGCGCGTGCGTGACGAATGCCGACCTTGAGGATGCGCTCGGCGACTGGCAGAAGCCCATCGTTCTTCTGGACAGAAAGCCCGGGGGAGATCTGAGCGGGGGGATTGCGCCCGACAATCCCCGCATCGGCGTCATGCTGCCCTATGCCCCCCTGCATGTGCTGCTTTTTGAGCTGCCTGACGGCCTTGTGATGACGGACGCGCTTGTGATGACGAGCGGCAATGTCTCTGGCGCGCCCATCTGCCGCACGGATGACGACGTGCGTCGCGAGCTGGGCTCTTTCTGCGACATGGTGCTGACCCACGACAGGCGCATACGCCTGCGCGCGGATGATTCCGTGCTCGACCACATCGACGGCCGGCCCTCCATGATACGTCGCTCGCGCGGCTACGCGCCCCTGCCGCAGGTGCTGACGGGCTCTTGGCCCGGGCAGGTGCTCGGCATGGGCGGCGAGCTCAAGAACACCTTCTGCCTCGGCCGCAACGGTTTCTTCTACCTTTCGCCACATATCGGCGATATGGAGGATATGCGCACCATCGAAGCCCTGCGGGAATCGCTCGCCCGCATGGAAGACCTGCTTGAGATCCGACCCGATGTCGTCGCCTGCGACGGGCACCCGCGCTACAACACCGTGGCCGTCGCGCGCTCTCTGGGCCTGCCTGTCATGGAGGTCCAGCACCATTTCGCGCACATAGTCTCCTGCCTTGCGGAGAATGATTTTTCCGAAAAGGTCATCGGCGTCTCCTTCGACGGAACAGGCTACGGCACGGACGGCACCGTCTGGGGGGGCGAGTTTCTGCTGGCGGATCCGGGCTCATTCGCGCGCATGGGGAGCGTCATGCCGTTTCCGCAGACAGGCGGCGACGCCGCCGTGCGCGAGGGCTGGCGCATCGCCGCCTCCATGCTTCAGGCGGTGCACGGAACGGAAGCTGCGCGGGAACTGTGCGCGGGGCTTGCCCTGTGCGGCGCGGAAGAGGCCCGCATACAGTCCCTTTTGACGGAGCGGCGCCTGAACAGCATCACCTCCACGAGCGCCGGACGCCTTTTCGATGCGGTGAGCGCCATGCTGGGCCTGAGGCTGCGCGTGACCTACGAGGGAGAGGCTTCCATGCAGCTGCAGTTCGCCGCGGAGCGCTGGATTGCCCGCAAGGGAAAGCTCGATGCGAAGGACCATTTGGAGTCGGACGGCGATGCCTGGGAGGGACCGCTGCTGGAGGATGCCGCCCCTGTGACGGGGGATTCTGCCGTCGCGGGGGATGGCAACGCCGGGCTGCTTTTCCGCCTGCCGACGTTGCGGCTTGCGGATGCCGTCGCCCGGTGGAAAAGGGAGGGCTTGGACGTCGACATGCTCGCCTGGCGTTTCCATCACATCCTCGCCCGCATGGTGGTTGCCGGTTGCGTGCGCATGCGGGAGGAGACGGGCGTCGCTGTCTGCGCCCTGAGCGGCGGGGTCTTTCAGAACCGCCTTTTCACGACGCTGTGCGTGCGCATGCTTGAGGCCGTGGATTTTAGGGTGCTTCGGCATTTCCTTGTTCCGCCCAATGACGGCGGCCTCGCCCTGGGGCAGGCGGTGGCGGCGGCATGGCGGCTCGCCCACGGTGGCGCAGACGCATCAAGCGCATGATTTCCCGTTCGCCGCGCAGTCTCTGTGCCTGGGAACGGTGTGTTTTTTGATGAAAGGAATCGGAAGAGATCCGAGGGGAGGCAGTGGTATGTGTGTTGGTCTTTCCGGCAAGGTTGTCAGCGTAGAGCGCGGCATGGCGCTCGTCGATGCGTCCGGAGCGCGGCGCGAGGTCTCGGCAGAGCTTTTGCAGGATCTGGAGCCCGGCGACTATGTCATGGTGCACGCCGGCATTGCCATCGCGAAGATAGCCTGTGACGATGCGGAGGAGAACCGCACAGTCATGGCGGGCGTTCTCGCGGGCAAAGGCGACACCCCGGTCGGGGAGACCCGATGATGGATGCGACTTCGGCCCGCGCGCAGACCCTCATACGCTCCTACGACGGCCCCCCCATGCGCATCATGGAGGTGTGCGGAACGCATACCCACGAGATATTCCGCCTGGGCCTGCGCAATCTCCTGCCCCCGTCCGTCAGGCTGGTTTCCGGCCCGGGATGCCCCGTCTGCGTGACGCCGGCGACCTATATCGACGAGGCTGTCTGGCTGGCCCTTCAGAAAAAGGCGATCCTGTGCACCTTCGGCGATCTCGTGCGCGTGCCGGGCTCGAAGATGAGCCTTGCCCAAGCGCGGTCCGTGGGGGCAGACGTGCGCATGACGTATTCGCCGCTCGACGCCGTCGCCATCGCGGCTGCCGAACCCGGCCGCGAGGTCGTCTTTCTTTCCGTCGGCTTCGAGACGACGACCCCGGCCGAATGCCTCGCCGTGCTGCAGGCCGAGGAACGCGGCGTCGGGAATTTCTCGCTGCTGACGGCCAACCGCACCATGCCGCGTGCCTATGACGCCCTCGCCGGCAGCGCGGATGCCTTTCTCTACCCCGGGCACGTGTGTGCGATAACGGGCACGGCCGTGTGCGAGGCTCTGACGAAGAAGAACATCTCGGGCGTCGTGGCCGGCTTCACAGCTGGCGAACTGCTCGTGGCACTCGCGACGATACTGACGCGATGTCGCGAAGGCAGGGCCTTTTTCGAGAACTGCTATCCGCGCGTCGTGACGTCGCAGGGAAATGCCGCCGCCCAGGCCCTTGTGGAAAAGATCATGGCGCCCTGTGATGCCGAATGGCGCGGCCTCGGGCGCATAGCGGGTTCCGGTTTGCAACTGCGGCCGCAGTACGCGCAAAGGGACGCGCACGTGCGCTTTGCCGTCCCCGCAATGCCGGCCGCGGGAAAGACCGGCTGCCGCTGCGGCGAAGTGCTGCAGGGCAGACGGGAGCCGCCCGATTGCCCGCTTTTCGGCAAGGCATGCACGCCCCTGCACCCCGTGGGGGCCTGCATGGTATCGAGCGAAGGGGCCTGCGCGGCCCATTACCAATACGGAGGCATGGCACGTGAACAATGACATCGTCACCCTCGCCCATGGCGCAGGCGGTTTTCAGACGGCGGACCTCATTGAGCGCGTCTTCAGGGGGCATCTCGGCAATCCCGATTTCACGCCGGACGACGCCGCCGTGCTGCCGGTGGAAAGCGGGCGCATCGCCTTTTCGACCGACGGTTTCATCGTTTCCCCGTGGCGCTTCCCCGGCGGAAACATCGGCAAGCTTTCGATATGCGGCACGGTCAACGACCTCTCATGCATGGGGGCGCGGCCCAAATGGCTTTCGTGCGCCTTTGTGCTTGAAGAGGGCCTGCCGCTCTCCGATCTTGAGGAGATCGTCTGCGCCATGGAAGAGACCGCACGGGCATCTGGGGTGCGCATAGCTTCGGGCGACACAAAGGTGGCGAGCCTGGGCCAGGTGGACAAGGTATTCATAACGACGACGGGCATCGGCCTGCTTTTGCCCGGGGCGCATGCGTCGGGCGCATCCGCCAGGCCCGGCGACGCCGTCATCGTGACGGGCGATGTGGGGCGGCACGGATGCGCGATACTGCTTGCCCGCGGCGAATTCGGCATACGCGCGGACGTCACGAGCGACTGCGCCCCCCTGTGGCATCTGGTTGAGGCCGCCTATGGCGTGACGGACGACATACACGTCATCCGCGACGCGACGCGGGGCGGTGTCGGAACGGTGCTCTACGAGATCGCCCGTCAGAGCGGCGTCGGCATACGCATAGAGGCTGATGCCGTGCCCGTGGACGACGCCGTGCGCGGCGTGTGCGGCATGCTGGGGCTGGATCCCCTGTACCTCGCCTGC
>JAILMX010000145.1 GCA_024692205.1 Desulfovibrio sp.
CGTCATCTCTGCGGCTATCTGTCCGTAGGTTTCCGTCCGCCCATAGGGGATGCGCAGCAAAGTCCGCCATACGGCCATGCGAAAGGGCGTTGACGAGAATCGCAAGGGCGGCGGAACGCCCGGTTCCTTTCCGGAAAAATACGCGTCCAGCCAGGCGCAGGCGGCATCAAGCACCGGCAGTGAGCCGCCGGGCAGGGAAACGCCGCAATCCTCGGGAAAAAACCGCTGCCCTTCAAACCATGCCCCGACAAGACGGTCGTCCTCTGCCGCGAGCAGCATCCTGCCCAGGGGAGACGCATACCAGAGCGTGCACGTCATCCGACCCCGCCCCGCCCCCGACGCTGCGCCGTGCCGGCAGTGACGGATTCTCCGGGATCGCGCAATCCGGGCAGGGCCCCCCCGGCGATCTCCCAGAGGTACAGGCTCGCGACGCTGCAACAGGGGCTGAAACGCCTGCGATAGCGCTCGAAACGCTCGCGGCCCATCTCGCGGTGGCGGTAGAGCATGCGCAGGCCGCGCCGTATGGCGAGATCGTCAAAGCTGAAGACGTTGGGCCGCTGCAGACAGAAAAGCAGTATCATCTCCGCCGTCCAGACACCGATGCCCCTGAGGGAAACAAGGCTTCGCACAGCCTCCTCATCCGGCATGGCGGCAACGGATTCGAGAGGAAAGATCCCCTCAGCGACCTTCTGCGCGAAATCCACGATGTACGCGGCCTTCCTGAAGGACATGCCCAATGCCTGCAGGGCCGAGGGGCCGAACGCAAGGATGTGCGCGGCGTCGACAGTGCCCAGCGCCTCGCGGATTCTGCGCCAGATCGTCTCCTGGGCGCGCGTCGAGATCTGCTGCGCCATGATATGGTGGACGACGGCAGAAAAGAGGTCGGGATCCGTCTCCCTCCGCACGGGGCCGATCGCCTCCATCGCCGCCCCCATGCGCCTGTCCCGCCGCTTCAGATGCTCGATTTCCCTGTCGCCATAGGCAAAAAACATAGTCCGCCCCGGGAAACGTGTTGAACAACAAAGCCCCTCTGGAAAAAAGCGAACCGGGCTCAGGAAGACACGCATCGCATCCCCTGCCGCCCGGTTCGCACTATGCGGGCAAAAGCCGCCGACGGGCGCTAGGCCGTCAGGCCGATCTCCTCGTCCGTCAGGTAGCATGCAGGATCCTGCGCCCAGGGGTCGCCGTAAAAGGCTTCGGCGCGGGCGCGGAAGTTCCCGCCGCAGATAGGCAGGTAACGGCATTTGGCGCAACGCCCGCCGACGTAGCGTTTCTTGTCCTTGAGCCTGTGCAAAAGCTCGATGGCGGGGTCGTCCCATATCTGCGAGAACGGGCGTTCCAGCACGTTGCCGAAGACATGCTCGCGCCAGAACTGGTCGGCATGAACCGCGCCGTCCCAGGAGATGCAGCCGATGCCGCGGCCGGAATTGTTCCCCTCGTTGTACTGAAGAAGCTGAAAGACCTCTTCGGCACGCTTTGGATCCTCGCGCTTCAGGCGCATCCACACGTACGGCCCGTCGGCATGGTTGTCGACGGTGAGGATCTCCTTGGGTTTTCCGGCATCGAAGAGTTTCCGCGTTTCATCCATGATGAGGTCGAGCACGGCGCGGGTTTCGGCGTGGTCAAGATCCTCCTTGATGAGATTCGACCCGCGGCCGGAATACACGAGATGATAGAAGCAGGCGCGCGGTATCTCCAGGTCGCGCAACAGGCCGAATATCCCCGGTATCTCCGCGACGTTGCGGCGGTTCATCGTGAAGCGCAGGCCGACCTTGAGGCCTTCGGCCTGGCAGTTGGCAATGCCTTTGAGGGCGTTCCTGTACGCGCCCGTAACGCCGCGGAAATGGTCGTGGACGGCTTCAAGCCCGTCAAGGGAGATGCCCACGTACGAAAGGCCCACGCTCTTGAGCTCGCGGGCTTTCTCCCGGGTTATGAGCGTGCCGTTCGTGGAGATGACGGCGCGCATCCCCTTTTCGGTCGCATGGCGCGCCAGTTCGACCAGGTCTTCGCGCACGAGGGGTTCCCCGCCGGAAAAGAGCATGACCGGGCAGCCGTAGGCGGCGAGGTCATCGATCATGCGCATGGCCTGAGAGGTCGAGATGTCGTCCACGCCGTCCACCTTGACCGCGTGGGCATAGCAATGCACGCATTTCAGGTTGCAGCGCTTCGTCATGTTCCAGACGATGACGGGCTTCTTGTCGCTGGAAAACTGCAGAAGATGGGACGGCAGACTCGCCGAGCTGCGCCCGTACCGCAGAACGTCGGAAGCCTCGGCCTGCCCGCAGTAAAGCTTGGATATCCCTATCATGAATGCGTCCTCATCGGGCAATCAGTTTTTTCAGAACGGCAAAGGACTCGCCTATGCCGTCGGCCTTCGTGCCGCCGGCCTGGGCGAGATCGGGACGGCCGCCGCCGGAACCGCCGACAGGGGCGGCGACCTCCCTGACGAGCATGGATGCGGTGAAGCGGTCGTGCAGATCCTTTGAAACATAAAGCAGCAGGGCCACCTTGCCGTTCTCAACGCCGGCGAGGCAGACGACGGAAGCGTCCCCTATGCGCGAACGCACATCATCCATCACCGAGCGCATGGCCTTCACGGAAACGTTCTCAAGGGTGCGGCAGAGCACCCTGACGCCGGCGATGTCTTCCGCATGGGCCACCATGTCGGCGCCGCTCACGGAGGATGCGGATGCCTTTTCCGCAGCCTTGCGAAGCTTCTTCACCTCGTCCTGCAGGCTTTCGACGCGCTCCGAGAGTTCTCCCGGACGGGCCTTGAGGCGCACGGCGAGATCCTGCGCCTCAGCCCGCTGCCTCATGACGAAGGCAAGGGCGTTCCAGCCCGTGACGGCTTCTATACGGCGTGTTCCGGAAGCGACGCCCGCCTCGGATTCAATGAAAAAGCAGCCGGCCTGACCTGTCCGGGTCAGGTGGGTTCCGCCGCACAGTTCGACGGATTCGGGCGCGCACCCCTCTTCGCCCATCGTGACGACGCGCACCCGTTCGCCGTATTTCTCATCGAACAGGGCCATGGCGCCGGTCTTCGCCGCGTCATCACGGGACATCTCGCGGGTGACGACAGGAAAGTCCGCAAGGATGGCGCGGTTGACCTCCCGCTCGACGCGGGAGAGCTCCTCAGGGGTCATTGCGGCTATATGGGAAAAGTCGAAACGCAGGCGATGGCTGTCAACCAGGGAGCCCATCTGCCGCACATGCGTGCCCAGCACGCGGCGCAAGGCCGCATGCAAAAGGTGCGTGCAGGAATGGTTGCGGGCGCAGGCGATGCGCTTTTCGGCATCCACGTCAAGGGTTGCCTCGCGCCCTTCGCAGAGCTCGCCCTTTTCAACGGCAACCTCGTGGACGAAAAGCGTCGGCACGGGCTTGTGGGTCATCAGAACCTTCGCTTCGCCCCCTACGGTCGTGATGCGGCCTGTGTCGCCGACCTGTCCGCCGGATTCCCCGTAAAAGGGCGTCGTTTCCGCTATCAGAAAACCGGGCTGCCCCTCGCCGAGCACGGAGACCCGCTTTCCCGCCGCATCAAGCAGCATGAGGACGGGGCTTTTCACCGTCAGTTTCTCATAGCCCACAAAGGTGCTGGCGAGGCCGTCGGCGGCAAGGCGCTTGAAGACTTCCTCCTGCCCGTCGCCCTGGCCGAGCAGGCCGCCCTGCTTCTGACTGGCGCGGGCCCGCTCGCGCTGCTCGGCCATGCACTTCTCAAAGGTCGCCGTGTCCACGGCAAAACCGCGCTTGTAGGCGACATCGGTCACGATATCGAGGGGGAAGCCGTGCGTGTCGTGCAGGCGGAAACAGAATTCTCCGGAGATTTCCGATGCGCCCTGCCCCTTCAGGCGCTCCAGTTCGTCATCAAGAAGACGCAGGCCGTTTTCAAGCGTCTGCGAGAAACGCTGTTCCTCCTCATAGACCACGCGGCCGATGAATTCGGCGCTTTCCGTCAATTCGGGGTAGGCGTCGCCCATGACCTCCGTGACGCGCCTGGCCACATTGAAGAGGAAGGGCTCGTGCACGCCGAGAAGCGTGGCGAAACGCAGGGCCCTGCGCAAAAGGCGCCGCAGGACGTAGCCGCGGCCCTCGTTCGAGGGCAGGACGCCCTCGGCAATGAGGAAGGCTGCGGCGCGGCTGTGGTCGGCGATGACGCGCAGGGCGGTATCGACGTCATTCGTGTCCGGCGCGCTCTCGCTGTAGGCGACATGCGCGAGAGAGGCGGCATACTGAATGAGATTCTGAAAGAGATCGCAATCAAAATTCGAGCGTTTCCCCTGACAGACGGCGGCTATGCGCTCAAGGCCCATTCCGGTGTCGATGTTCGGCGCGGCAAGCGGGGCCCGGCTGCCGTCCTTCGCCTGATCGAACTGCGTGAACACGAGGTTCCAGATCTCAAGAAAACGGTCGCAATCGCATTTGCCGATGCCGCAATCCGGCCCGCAGGACATGTCTTCGCCCTGGTCTATGTAAATCTCGGAACAGGGGCCGCAGGGGCCCGTGTCCCCCATTGTCCAGAAATTGTCCTTCTCTCCCATGCGGACGATGCGTTCATCCGGCAGGCCGGCAACTTCCTTCCAGATGGCGGCGGCCTCGTCGTCTTCACGGAAAATCGTCACCCACAGCTTTTCCGCGGGCAGCTCCAGTTCCTTCGTGACGAACTCCCACGCCCAGCCTATGGCCTCGCGCTTGAAGTAATCGCCGAAGGAGAAATTGCCGAGCATCTCGAAGAAGGTATGGTGCCGCGCCGTACGCCCCACGTTCTCCAGGTCGTTGTGCTTGCCCGAAACGCGCAGGCACTTCTGGCAGGTGGTGGCGCGGCTGTAGGAGCGCTTCTCGGCCCCGAGGAACAGTTTCTTGAACTGCACCATTCCGGCATTGGTGAAGAGCAGGGTCTTGTCATTCGGCGGAATCAGAGGGCCGGACGAGACGATCTCGTGCGCATGACGGTGAAAGAATTCCAAATAGCGACGACGTATTTCCTGAGCAGTAAGCATTCTTCTTTCCTACAATAGCTGCGGATTGCCCGCGCAAGGCGCGAAATCCCGTTCAGATGCCCTACGAATCGGCATCCTCTCCCAGTTCCGGGGCCGTGCCTTCATCCCGATCTTCCGCTGAAGGCACAAATTCATGCGGGTGCATGCCGAGAAAATCCTTGACCCTGGCCTCGATGGCGTTGCGAAGCTCCTCGTTCTCGTCAAGAAGCGCGCGCACCTTCTCGCGGCCCTGCCCCAGTTTCTCCGGGCCGAACGCGAACCAGGAACCGCTCTGCTCGATGATCTTTCCCTCTATGCCGAGGTCGATCAGCTCGCCGGAACGCGATATGCCCTGACCGTACAGGATGTCGAAGACAGCCCTGCGGAACGGCGGCGCCACCTTGTTCTTGACGACCTTCACCTGCGTGCGGGAACCGAAGATCTCGTCCTTGTCCTTGAGGGTGGCTATGCGGCGGATGTCCAGACGCACGGAGGAATAGAACTTGAGCGCGTTGCCGCCTGTCGTGGTTTCGGGGCTGCCATAGCCCTGCGTGCCGATTTTCATGCGTATCTGGTTGATGAAGACGACCGAGGTCTTCGACTTGTGGATGGTTCCTGTCAGGCGGCGCATGGCGTGCGACATCAGACGGGCGTGGCCGCCGACCTGGGATTCCCCCATGTCCCCCTCAAGCTCCGCCTGCGGTATGAGCGCCGCCACGGAGTCAACCACGACCAGATCGACCGCCCCCGAACGGACAAGCATGTCGGCTATGTCAAGCGCCTGCTCGCCGTAGTCGGGCTGGGAAATAAGCAGCTCATCCGTCTTGACGCCCAGATGCTGCGCGTAATTCACATCCAGGGCATGCTCCGCGTCGATAAAGGCGCAGGTGCCGCCTTTTTTCTGGCATTCCGCGATGACGTGCAGCGTGAGGGTCGTTTTGCCGGAAGACTCCGGGCCGAAGATCTCGGTCACGCGGCCACGGGGGATGCCCCCGACGCCGAGAGCGAGATCCAGGCCGATGGAGCCTGTCGGGATGACGTCGATATCCTCCCGCGCGTCATCGGAGAGTTTCATGACAGCGCCCTTGCCATACTTGCGATGGATGTTGGAGAGCGCCGTGTTCAGAGCCTCAAGGCGGGCCTGTTCTGGACTGGATTCCGGTTTTCTGGCCATGTATTCCGCTCCTGCGGTAAGAGAATTCCCTTTTCAGAAAGAACAGTCGAAAAGGCGTGGGGCGCCCCGCGAAGAGGGGCCCGAACCTTTCTGCACAGATTCTTCAGTATACCCATCGCGCTGCGGCAGGTCAACGGCCCCGGCACCGGGGATGCTCGTCGGCGCCCTCCCCCATGGCAAAGGCTGTCGGGGCGCTCCCGGCACTGCCGCATTCTGACAGCCGAGGGATCTTTTCTTGCATACCAACGGCAACATTGCTATTTTATTGCGGTTCGACATCACTTACCGGAGTATGCGCGATGAAATATCAGATAGGTATCCTCGGTTTCGGCAATCTTGGCCGCGGCGTCTCGCTGGCCCTCTCGCAAACGCCCGATCTGGAAGCCGCGGCGGTCTTCACCCGACGCGATCCCGCGACGGTCTCGGGCAAGACAAACGGCATTCCCGTTTTCGGCACGGATTCGCTCGATGCCTGGAAGGACAGAATCGACTGCATGATCCTCTGCGGCGGCAGCGCGACAGATCTTCCCCGCCAGACGCCGCAGTACGCCCGGCTCTTCAACGTCGTCGACAGTTTCGATACGCACGCCCGCATACCCGAGCATTTCGCGGCCGTGGACGCAGCTTCGTCTGAAAGCGGCCACGTCGCCCTGATCTCGGCCGGCGGGGATCCCGGCATGTTCTCGCTCAACCGGCTGTACGCAAACGCCATTCTGCCGAACGGCCACGACTACACCTTCTGGGGCCGGGGCGTCAGCCAGGGCCATTCGGACGCGCTGCGCCGAATCAAGGGCGTGAAGAACGCCAAGCAGTACACGGTGCCCGTGGAAAGCGCCCTTGAAGCTTTACACGGTGCCCGTGGAAAGCGCCCTTGAAGCCGTCCGCTCCGGCAGGGCCCCGGAACTGACGACACGGCAAAAGCATGTGCGTGAATGCTACGTCGTTCTCGAAGAAGGGGCCGATGCGGCCGCCATAGAAAAAGAAATAAAGACCATGCCCAATTATTTCGCCGATTATGACACGACGGTTCACTTCATTGCTGAGGAGGAGCTTTTGGCGAAGCACTCGGGCATGGCGCACGGGGGCTTCGTCTTCCGTTCCGGAACAACGAGCACGGGAACGAGTCACGTTATCGAATACAGTCTCAAACTTGATTCGAACCCCGAGTTCACGGGCAGCGTGCTTACCGCGTGCGCGCGTGCGGTCT
>JAILMX010000224.1 GCA_024692205.1 Desulfovibrio sp.
GGGCATGATACCCAAGACGGACGCCTGCCTGAACGCCCTCGACGCGGGCACGAAACGGGCTCTTATCCTGGATGGCCGCGCGCCTTCGAGCCTCAGGCGCTTTCTGGAGTCGTCCGAACCGCTCGGCACCCTCGTGAGCAACTGAGGCGCCTTCGGGCCACGCGGGCCTTTGTTTTGTTGCTTCGCTTGCCAACGGTGAAAGGACGGATGTATACGAATAGGCGGGGCGCAATGCCGCGCCGGCCGATATTGCCGCTTACGGGAGATCCCATGAAGTTGCTTTTGGGCTGCGTCAACAGCGCCGTTTCTTTGGTTGGCTACGATTTGGATGCCAGGGAGCCATTCTGGTATTGCCCGGGCAATCGCCTGCGAGTCTGCGGACTGTGCAGCGCGGACGGGCGGCTTTTCGTCGCTTCGGACAATACGCTCTCCTCCCTTGGCGAAGGTGGGGTGCGCTGCATCAACCTGCCCGGGCCGCACGAGAATCTGGCGCACAGCGTCAAGCCCGTGGGGAAGGGCGTGCTCGGCGTTGCCGACACGGGCAATTCTCGCGTGATCTTCTACGCGGACGGCCTGCGCGTGATGGAGTATTCCCCGCTTGAGGCCTGGGGGGGCCCCTTGCCCCAAGACGCCATACACCTCAACGACTTTGCGCCGTGGAGAGGCGGCATTCTCGCATCGGCTTTCTGCTATCAGCCGTTCGAGTCTTTTAAGCGCACCATTCCCTCATGGAACTCTGAGGGCCTGGGCGTGCTGTTCTTCCTGCGGCGCAGCGGGCGGCGCACGCTCTCGACCGTAGTGGCATCGGGCCTCGACTGCCCCCATTCCGTCACTCCCTTCGGGGAGGACATCTACTGTTGTTCCTCCGCCCAGGGCTCATTCCACCGTTTCACGCCGGACCGCTTCGGCACTCTCTGCCACGAAGAGGCCTGGCATGTGGCTGACGACCATTTCCTGCGTGGCGTCCTGCGGGTTGACGGTGGATGGGTGCTCGGCGGCAGCTCGCGGCGCCATGAGAAGGGCAATTCCGGCATGGTGCTCTATTTTCTGCATGACGGCGGGGATGTCGAGTGTCTGCCGGTTGCCGGCGCCGGCGAGATTTACGATATCGTGCCATGGGATGACGCGCTCATGGACAGCGTGGCCCAGCAGGTGCTGGAACTGCCGGAACTGCCGCTCGAAGGTGAGTTCCCTGCGCCGTGCGCTATGCGCTTCTGAGGGTTGCGCTCAAGGACTTGTGATCGGAAAGTGGATTCGCCAGTGTCCGTGATCTGTTCCTGCCGATCCTTTCACTCCGACATCACAGTGTCTAGGGTGTGCCCTGCGCGGGGTGGCCAGATGTGGCACAGGCTGTTATTGCGGGGCGACGCTGCCGTCGAAGAACGGGGAAAAACCGCTGTCCGTTCCCATGGAGCCCATGCCGCCGACGGGGGAGAGCGCATCCTCCGTGCCGCCGATAGCCATGGAGGGCATGCCGAGGCCCGTCAGGCCCAGGGCGTTGCCAGGATCCATGGGGGCGGATTGATTCCCGCCACGTGTGGCCTCTGCGTTTTTTCCGGCGCTTTTTTCCGGCGAGGTCGCAGAGGCAGGGGCTTTTGCGGCATCGGTCTTGGCCTGTGTGCCTGGCGCCGCGGGGGCGTCGGGCTTGCTTCCCATGGCGCCCGCGGGGCAGGGGAGAACGAGGGTGCAGCCGATGAGCAGGGTCGCGCCGATGAGCAGGTCTCGAAAATGCGTCATGGAAGCCTCCTTTCGCTGCAAGCCTAGCAGGCTTGCCCGCAAATGGGAAGGTGATCCGGGCTGCGCGGAGGAAAAGAGGTTGCGTGCAGGCGCGGCCGTTCGCTGCGGAGCATGTTGACCGAACCGGTGAAAAATGCTTTCCTCTCAGCATGTAGATTTCATCAGGGAGGGAGCATGAAAAGCGCCGCTTTCTTCGTTCTGGCCGCATTCGTCCTCATTTCCGCGTCAGCCCTCGCCGACGGCGGCGATCACCCCTTGCAGGGCTACGCCGGCACGCAGGGCAAACTCTGGAAGAAAACACCCTATACGGACAGCCGGGGCCGCCATATGGTAGTGCTGACCCATACGGGCCTGTACCAGAGCCGCCCCGATCCGGCATATCCCGACAATGTCTGCGGCAACAGCGACATCTTCGCCTACGGCTATGACGACGACGGCGCCGCGGCCCCGACCCTCGCCTGGAAGATGCACGACTACGTGCATGACTGCGAGACGAGCGCGACCGCCGAATTCTCGCAGGACAGCCCGGTCATCACAGACCTGGACGGCAACGGCGTCTCGGAGGTCTGGATCACCTATTACGTGAGCTGCCACGGCGACGTGAGCCCCGACGGCATGAAGGTGCTCATGTACGAGGGCGGCAAGAAGCACGCCCTGCGCGGCGAGACCTT
>JAILMX010000008.1 GCA_024692205.1 Desulfovibrio sp.
GATGGATTGGAGTTCTAAAAGTCAATAAAATCAGTAAACTATATTAAAAAATTCGTTTTCCCAAGCGCTCGTAGCTCAGTTGGATAGAGCGATTGCCTCCTAAGCAGTAGGCCGCGTGTTCGAATCACGCCGGGCGCACCAATAAAATCAAACTCTTACGGCAATATAAGCCGCGAGGGTTTTTTTCTTCCCCGCACGATTCCCCGCACAGCGAACAAAAACGGAACCCTCGCATCGTCCGAGGGTAAGCCCTTGCCCACTCCGCAACCTATCGATAGCCATATATCGCCCTATAAGTTTTTCGATTTTTCATCGCCTTCCAAAGACTTTACCGTTGCCAAGCTTAGAGGTGGCCCCGTTTGTTAAACAGCCCCCGACGCTTTTATAGCTTGGGTGCGGCGGGCGAGAATGGGCCCAACCGTAGCTCGTCGGAGCCCGCCGCCACATCTTCTCATGCGGCCTTTGTCAAATGACCTCCATACGCCATGTCAGGTGTCAGTCCCCCATGCCGGCTATGCGGGCGGCGTTCATTGTAGAACGCAATCCATTCGCTGATACGCTGACGGGCCTCGGTGCCGTTTTCAAACGCATGGAGATAAATGCATTCGTACTTCAGTGAACGCCAGAGCCTTTCAACCATGACATTGTCACGCCAACGTCCGCGCCCATCCATGGAAATACGAATGGATCGTGATTCCAGCAGGTTGGTAAATGCCGTGCTGGTGAACTGGCTTCCTTGATCCGTGTTGAATATCTCCGGTGTTCCATGCTTCGTCAATGCTTCCTCAAGCGCATCCGTGCAGAAATCCACGTCCATTGTGGCGGAAAGCCGCCAGGACAGCACCTTGCGGCTGTACCAGTCCATGATGCCCACAAAATACAGAAATCCTTTGCGCATGGGGACATAGGTGATGTCCGTACACCATACCTGATTCGGAGTGCATATTTCCTTTTTCCGCAGGAGATAGGGATACTTCCGATGCGCCTGATGTGGCTCCGTCGTTCTGGGATGCTGGTATATGGGCATCAGATGCATCAAGCGCATTAAGCGTCTGACCCGTTTTCTGCCTGCTGAATATCCGTTCAGGCGTAGGTAGTTCCGCATCTGTCGGACTCCCATGAAAGGCCATTCCGTGAATGTGCGGTCTATTGCCTGCATCAATGCCAGATTCTCGGCGGATTCCCCACGGGGCGTATAATATACACCTGAACGGGAAATCTGAAGCAGATGACATTGACGAACAATGCTGAGCTTGCCATGCCCCCGGCGCACCATGGCCTGCCTGCGGGATATGCTCACCGTTTCCCCCAGGCTTCGGCTAAAAAATCGCGTTCTATGATGAGCTGCCCGATCTTTTCATGCAGCTTGGCAATATCCTTTTCCTTACGTCGTTCCTCACTCAGACATTCCCCGGAAAAGACCCCGGTGGCACCATCCTTCAGCTGTTTTACCCACCGATTGATCAGTGTCTGGTGTACCCCGTATTCGGTACTCAACTCAGCTATGGTTTTGTTGCCGCTTAACGCCGCCAGTGCGACCTTGGCTTTGAAGGCCGGTGCATGATTCCTACGCTTTGCCATTTTGCTCTCCTCCTCGGGACAAGTTCAAGCTATCACACTTGTCCGAATTTTGGGGAGCACCTCTGAGATCGTCAACGGCGAAAAGCCGGACGAAGCTGAAATGCGGAGGTTCGATGACGCCGCTAGGGCTTGCGGAGGCGACGAGGACAGACAGAGGATGCTGATTCTGACAGGCGCTTACGGCGCCGCCTTTAGCCGTGCGGAAAGCGAAATCACGAAGTCTGTCAGGAAGATGACGAAGAGGTGGGTCTGCGCGGTGGCCGCATGCATCCTGCTGGCGGTCGCCCTGCCCGTCGCAGGATGGATTTGCTATGCGGCGGGAGCGAAGGACGGGATTCAGGAATGCAGGAACGCGCTGGACATCGGCAAGCATCAGTGGCCTGGCTCCCGCATTACGCAGAATGTGTTCGGTAATGGCGCGTCGTTCCTGCGGGAACGGGAGAAGCCTGCGGACAACGCATGTCCCGGGGAGTGTTGGATGCGGGCTGTTATCCCGACGAGGTGGGAACCTGTCTACATGTCCGTGAGCAGAAACGACGGGGACGTCACCACCGTATCGTGGACGATGCGCGACGGAAAGGCGAGGCATATAGCCGCTGTGGGGATCAGACCAGCGCCGGAAACTGAAAGGTCGCTCGCGGAAAGCGTCGTCAGGGCGCACACGATGCAGCCGGACGATCTCGGCTGGGCATTTGTCAAGGAGTCCGACATACCACAGGCAATCCTTGAGGATGCAAAGCCGTTGGGCGTCAAGAATGACGCTGAATTATCAGGGAAAAACGTTAGAAAGAACGGACTTTAAGCAAGGCCGTTTCGCAGAGCTATATCTGGTGACGAGGCCCCGTTCGCGGGGCCTTTTTCATGCATCGTCGTTGACGAAGTCCTTCAGCTCCTTTCCGGCACGGAAGAACGGCATGCGCTTCGGCTTGACCTGGACCGTCTCGCCCGTTTTCGGGTTGCGGCCGACATACGCGCCGTAGTCCTTCATCTTGAAGCTGCCGAACCCGCGGATCTCGATGCGGTTGCCTTCGATAAGCGCTTTCTTCATCGTGTCCAAGAAAATTTCCACGCACTGGTCGGCTTCTTCCGTGGACAGGTTGCATTCATAGGCCAGTTTCGTGACGAGTTCGGATTTGTTCAACGCATGCCCTCCGGTTTTCCTTTGCTATACAGTCCGCAGGCGGTTTCCGCAACGGCCGCATGAGAAAGAACACGCGCTGCGCTCAAGGGCACCCCTCCGAGGACGAAGCATTCTGGCGTTTTCAGCTGGGACTAGCCATCTTTCGAAGGGCGTTTTCCGCAGCAAACGGCTGACGACAAGCGCACCGCTATGCTTGCTGACGTACACCTTTCTGCGCGGGTTTGCCGGAAAGGAGCGTCAAACAATAGCAGTTCTCAAAATCTATGCGACAGCCTCTTCGGTAACGGAGATGCTTTTTCGTTTCTTTTCAAGCCATGCGGCGACTTCCTCTACGGAGATGCCGCCTTCGGCTATCTGTACGACGAAATCCTCGTCCGCCTTCGTCAGGTCGAAGGCGAACCCATTGACGGCGAGCATCTGCACGCACACGGCGAGCCCGGTACGCTTGTTCCCGTCGACGAAGACATGCCCCGTGATGATCGCGTGCGCGATGGCCGCCGTCTTGTCGAATATCGTCGGAAAGCGGTCGACGCCGAAGAGGGGAAACAGCGCCGCCGTCAGCGCATGTTCAAGGCTCGCCTCGTTCACGAATGCGTCCTCGCATCCGCTCGGTCCGCCGAATTTTTCCACGACCTTGCGGTGGATGGCGACGACGTCCGAAAGCGTCAGCGTACAGCAAGGCTTCGCCAAATGTCCCCGTGCCTCCCGAAGCTGTCGTCGAGCGCGGAAAAGCCAGACCGGCTGCTAACCGACTGCGGGATGTCGGTCCTCGCTTTGAATTCTTCGAACCGCATTTCGGCAATGCCGGAGAGCGCGAGGTAGTCGCGCGCCTTTCCTTCGAGCCCCATGGCGAGGCAGCACTCCGCCATCAGGCGGGCGGCTTTCCCCTCATGCTCCGCGAGAGGCATGAGCATGAAAATGGCCTCGCTGAACTTTCCGTTTCGGTAGAGATCGAGAGCCTCGTCGAGCATGTCATGCCTCCGAAGGCGCGCTATTGCAGGACCGCCGAAAGGGGCGGTTACTTATTCCTCACTCGGAAATTGCAGACGCTCATTTCTCCCAGAATGGTTGTCGTCCAGTTGCCTGTCCATACAGCGTCTTTGTCAGGATTGGCTTTCAGCCATTCTGCGAGAAGCTCGGGACAGCGCTTCCGGGCATGGTCATTGTCCCAAATGGGGCCCGCCTCGACGTCGATAGCCACGCCTTCATTCGCAGGATGAGATCTTGACGAACATCCGGCAAGAGCTATGCCGACAAGAAAGAGGAAAAGAACAGTCGATTTTGTCATGACGCCTCCGGCTTTCAAATCATCAAATGGCTTTGTCCTCGGCGGGCGAGAGGAATCCCGCCAGGCCGGGCGGCCTGCCCGGCGGGAACGTCGGCCGCGGCCCTTGATACGATTTCGACACGCATTTCGTGCCTGTTTATGGGGAAACTTCATACCCGATGGACGGGACGTTCCGCAAGTGGTATCGTAATGCCCGACATGTACGGGCCGCATCGTGCGGTAAGGCCTCGCAGAGCAGTCCCTTTCCCTGCGGGGCCTTTTTTTGCGTTCTTTCTCGTACGGGCGAAGCCCGGCCGTGGGGGGAGAGACGAGAGAGGGGGCGTCCAAGCCCACCTTTCTCGTCTTCCGCGCCGCGCGCCCGGCGGTTTCGTCCTCCATGCGTTGGCGGCTGACGCGCTCACGCATCCGCGCCGCACAGACTGATGGCGCGCTCGAGGCGGGCCAGGGCCTCCTCCCTGCCGAGGAAGGCCATGATCTCGTTCAGGTGCGAGCCGCCCATGAAGCCCATGAGGGCCGTGCGCAGCGGCGGCGCGACGTTCTTGAACGAAAGCCCGTTATCGGCCACGTAGGCGTTCAGGGCGTCGTTGATGGGCTCGGCTGAGAAGGGCTCGCAGGCGCGGAATATCACGGCCAGGGCCTTCAGATGGACGCCGCCTTCGGGAGTGAAGTGCTTCTTCGCGTCCTTCTCGTCGTACTGCAGGTCCCCGGCGGGAACGAGCAGGGGGCGGAAGCTCTCGGCGAGGGCCTTCAGGTCGCTCGCCCGCTCGCGGAACATGGCGCACAGGGGGACGAGCCTGTCATGGCCGACGTCGGGCAGGCCGGCATCCTTCGCGAAGGGGACGACCTTGTCCGCCAGATCGTCGAGCGGCATTTCGCGCATGAAGCGGGCGTTGCACCAGGCGAGCTTGCCGGGATCGAAGGCCGCCGCCGCCGGGTTCAGGTTCGTTCCGTCAAAATGCTCGATGAGCTCCTCCATGGTGAAGATCTCCTGATCGCCGTGCGACCAGCCGAGGCGGGCGAGATAGTTCACGAGGGCCTGCGGCAGAAGGCCGTCCTTCTCGTATTCGATGACGGCGCGCGCGCCGTGGCGCTTGGAGAGCTT
>JAILMX010000239.1 GCA_024692205.1 Desulfovibrio sp.
ATAAAGATAGCCGTTGCGATCGAACACCACCTTGGTGATGTTCTTTTCCTTAGCCAGACGGGCGATATCCTTGCCCACCTTCTCACAGCCGGCCTTGTTGCAGTGCAGGCCGGATTCTTCCTTGGCGAGGGCCAGCGTGGAAGAGGCCGCGAGGGTTTTGCCCTCGGCATCGTCTACGATCTGCGCATAGATGTGCAGGTTCGAGCGAAAGACCACGAGACGCGGACGATCGGCAGTGCCCGACACCTTCTTGCGGATGCGGATCTTGCGGCGCTGACGGGATTCATTTTTGCTGTAAATCATGATCAACCCCTACTTCTTGCCGCCGGACTTGCCGACCTTGCGGCGGATGGTCTCGGTCACGTATTTGATGCCCTTGCCCTTGTAGGGTTCAGGCTCGCGGATGCGGCGGATCTTCGCCGCCGTTTCACCAACCAGGTTCTTGTCGGCGCCCGAAAGCGTCAGGATCTGACCTTCCACCTTGGCCTTGAGGCCGGCGGGCAGGTCAACGATGACGGGATGGGAGAAACCGACATTGAGCTCGATCATATTGCCCTTGACGGCAACGCGGTAGCCGACGCCGATGACTTCGAGCGACTTCGAGAAGCCCTTGGTCACGCCCTCAATCGCGTTGGCGAGAAGCGTGCGGCGCAGACCGTGCTGGGAGCGGCTTTCGCGAGTCTCCTCAATGCGGGTCAGCGTGATGCTGCCGTCTGCCACCTCGTATTTGAGCAGAGGGCAGACGGGCGTCTCGAGGGCGCCGTTGGGCCCTTTCACCTCGATCTTGTCTGAACCTATCTTGACGTCCACTCCCTTGGGAATGGCAATGGGCAGTTTACCTATTCTTGACATGATACACCGCCTACCAGATTTCGCAGAGGAGTTCGCCGCCCACCTTCTTCTCGGTGGCGGTCATGCCGTCCAGCACGCCGCTGGACGTGGACAAAATGCAAATGCCGAGGCCGTTCTGCACTCTCGGGATCTGGCGCGAGTTCACATACACGCGACGGCCCGGGGTGCTGATACGTTTGAGTCCGGAAATGGCCGGACGGCCCTGGCGATACTTGAGGGTGAGGGTGATCATGTTGTCGTTGATCGCCACATCCTCGACGTATCCTTCCTGCTTGAGGATGCCGGCGAGAGCTTCCTTCATGCGCGAACGGGGCACGTTCACGTCCTTGTGCAGGGCCGAATGCGCGTTGCGGATGCGGGTAAGCATATCCGCAATGGGGTCAGTCATCATCGATAACTCCTGACGGTTTGCGTGCGGGGTTTGCGGCCCAATGCCGCCACTTCCCGCGGGGCGCGGGCTTGGCCGCGCCCGGGGCGCCGAAGCGCCCTGAAAAATTACCAGCTCGACTTTCTCACGCCGGGCAGTTCGCCGCGCAGAGCCATGTTGCGGAAACAGATGCGGCACAGGCCGAACTGACGCATGAAGGCGTGCGGACGACCGCAGATCGGGCAGCGATTGTAGGCCCGGGTGCTGAACTTGGGCTTGCGCTTGGCTTTAACTTCAAGAGAAGTGCGGGACATACGGTATTCTCCTATTTGCGGAACGGCATGCCGAGCTGATCGAGAAGGAACTTGCCTTCCTTGTCGGTGGAAGCCGAAGTGACGATGGTGATGTTCATGCCCTTGGGGTTTTCGACACGATCAACTTCCAGTTCCGGGAAAATGGTGTGTTCCTTGATGCCAAGGGTGAAGTTGCCACGACCGTCAAAACCGCGGTCGGGTATGCCGCGGAAGTCGCGCACGCGGGGAAGGGCGAAATTCATCAGCTTGTCCAGAAAGTCCCACATGCGATCCTTGCGAAGGGTGACGCGGCAGCCGATGGGCATGCCCTCGCGCACCTTGAAGGCGGCGATGGACTTGCGGGCACGGGTGACGACGGCCTTCTGTCCTGCGATGGCGGACAATTCCTTGACCGCTTCCTCCACGGCATTGTTGTTTTCCTTGAGCGAGCCAAGCCCGATGTTCAGAGAGATCTTTTCGATTCCGGGAAGCTGCATGGAAGAATCATAATTGAATTCCTTCTGCAACACCGGGGCCACTTTCTCTCTATATATCTTTTCGAGGCGTGTCATCGTATCACCTTATTCCATGACTTCGTTGCATTTTTTGCAGAAGCGAACTTTCTTCTGCCTGCCATCGGCCTCGACATACTTGTATCCGACGCGGGTGGCTTTGCCGCAGGCAGAGCACACGACCATGACATTGGAAACCGATATGGGCATTTCCTTCTCAATGATGCCGCCGGGCTGCTGGGCATAGGGGTTGGGGCGCGTGTGGCGCTTGGCGACGTTCGCCTTTTCGACGACGACCGCGTCCTTCTTGCGAAGGACCTTGAGCACCTTGCCAATCTTACCCGCGTCTCTGCCGGCGATCACCATCACCTTGTCGTCCTTGCGGACACGATACGTTTTCATGCTGATCTCCTAGAGGACTTCCGGGGCCAAGGAAATGATGTTCATGAAGGGCTGAGCGCGCAGCGCACGGGCGACAGGCCCGAAGATGCGGGTGCCCACGGGCTCGCCCTGGCCTGTGAGGAGAACTGCGGCGTTGCCGTCGAACTTGATGTAGCTGCCGTCCATGCGGCGCACTTCCTTGGCGGTGCGCACGATGACGGCCTTCATGACGTCGCCCTTCTTGACCTTGCTGTGGGGCATGGCGTCCTTGACGGAGACAACGATGATGTCGCCGACGGAGGCGTAGCGGCGGTGGGATCCGCCGAGCACCTTGATGCAGGCAACAAGTTTGGCGCCGGAATTGTCGGCGACCTGAAGCGTTGATTCAACCTGTATCATGGCACTTCCCTACACAGCTTTTTCGATGATGGAGACGAGGTGCCAGTGCTTGTTGCGCGACAGCGGGCGGTACTCCATGATCTTGACTTTATCGCCAATGCCGCACTCGTTCATGGGATCATGCGCGGTGAACTTGCTGCGGCGCCTCACGTATTTCTTGAGCAGGGGGTGTTTGACCAGGGTTTCGACGCGAACGACGATCGTCTTGTCGTTCTTGTCGCTCACCACGAAGCCGGTCAGCACCCTGCCCTTTCTGTTTTCCAGTGATTCCATGTTAGGCCCTCTGCTGCTTTTCGGTCAAAATGGTTTCCATCCGGGCGATCTGACGGCGCATGGCCTTGAGATCGCTCGTGCGCTCGAGCTGCGCGGTCGCGTGCTTGAAGCGGGCGTTCATCAGGGCTTCGCGCTGTTCCAGAAGCTTCGCATTCAGTTCTTCGACTGAAAGGGCGCGCAGATCCTGCACGGAAGGAAAGGAGGTCTTTTTTGCGCTCTTGGTGGCGGCCATTAGAAGTCCTCCTTCTTGACGATAGTCGTTCTGATGGAGAGCTTGTGCGCGGCAAGGCGCAGGGCCTCGACGGCGAGGTCATGGTCGACGCCGCGGATCTCGTAGAGCACACGACCGGGTTTGACCGGAGCGCACCAGCCGACCGGAGCGCCCTTGCCGGAACCCTGACGGGTTTCAAGAGGCTTGGCCGTGACGGGACGGTCGGGAAAAATCCTGATCCAGACCTTACCGCCGCGCCTGATATGACGCATCATGGCGATACGGGCCGCCTCAATCTGCTGACTGGAGAGCTGCCCGTGCTCAACGGCTTTCAAACCTATGTCGCCAAAGGCCAGGGTCGCACCCCGCGTCGCCAGCCCGCGCAGACGGCCTTTCTGCCATTTACGGAATTTAACTTTCTTGGGTGCCAGCATTATTGTTCAACCTCTTTGTCAAGGATTTCACCCTTGTAAATCCACACTTTGATGCCGATGGCACCATAGGTGGTACGGGCTTCGGCAAAACCGAAATCAATGTCCGCGCGAAGTGTCTGCAGCGGCACACGGCCGTCGCGATACCATTCGGTGCGGGCAATCTCGGCGCCGGCGAGACGCCCTGCGCAGGTGACTTTGATACCCTCTCCGCCCGACTTGCGAGCGAGGGAAACCGTGCGCTTCATGGCGCGACGGAAAGCCACACGGCGCTCAAGCTGCTGTGCTATGTTTTCGGCAACGAGCTGGGCATCAACTTCGGGACGGCGGATCTCGTTGACTTCAACGGAGAACTCACGCCCGAACTTCTTCAGAAGGTCACTGCGCAGCTTCTCGATCTCGACGCCCTTGCGACCGATGACGATTCCGGGGCGAGCGGTCGAAAGAATCAGGCGAACCTTGCCGCCGAAGCGCTCGATCTCGATCTTGGAAAGACCGGCCTGATAAAGGCACTGCTTCACATAAGAGCGGATCTTGCTGTCTTCATACACAAAAGCCGGGTAATCTTTATTGCTGAACCAGCGGGACTGCCAGTTCTTGTTGTATCCCAGCCTGAAGCCATACGGATGTACTTTCTGACCCATAGCTTAATCCTGCCCTTCTGCAAGTATGACGGTGATGTGGCTCGTACGTTTGTGGATCTTGGTGGCGCGGCCCTGGGCACGCGGCATGAAGCGTTTCCACGAGGGGCCCTCGTTGACCACAACTTCCTTGACCACCATGGCGTCCACGTCCACGCCACCCAGCTGGGAGGCATTGGCAAGGGCGCTTTTGACCACAGCGTACAGCACACCCGCGGTCTTATTGGGCGTGAAGCGCAGAAGATTCATGGCGTCTTCGACGGGAAGGCCCTGAACGTTCTTTGCCACAAGCCTCGTCTTGCGCGGCGATACGCGCTGGTATTTTGCGATAGCTTTTGCTTCCATACCCCTACCCTACTTTTTCGCCTTGGCTTTGCTGTCGGCCGCGTGTCCATGGAAGGTACGGGTCGGAGAGAATTCGCCCAGCTTGTGCCCGACCATGTTTTCGGTGACAAAAACCGGAACGAACTTCTTGCCATTGTGAACCGCGAAGGTCAGCCCCACCATTTCAGGCAGGATGGTCGAACGGCGTGACCACGTCTTAAGCACGCGACGGTCACCGTTGGCAACAGCGCTGTCGACCTTTTTCATCAGATGGTCGTCGACGAACGGCCCTTTTTTCAATGATCTCGGCATGAGCTACTCCTACTTCTGGCCGCGGCGTTTGATGATCATACGGGACGAGGCCTTATTCTTGTCGCGGGTCTTGAAGCCCTTGGCAGGCATGCCCCACGGCGAAACAGGATGACGGCCGCCGGAGCTTCTACCTTCGCCACCGCCCAAGGGGTGATCGATGGGGTTCATTGCAACGCCACGCACTTTGGGGCGACGCCCCAGCCAACGGTTGCGGCCGGCCTTGCCCAGTCTCACTGCGTCATGCTGAACATTGCCGACTTGGCCAACGGTGGCCGTGCAGGCGGCAAGCACTCGCCGAACTTCGCCCGAGGGCAAGCGCAGAAGCGCGTACTTGCCTTCCTTGGCGATCAGCTGTGCATAGGCACCGGCGGCGCGGCACATCTGCCCGCCCTTCCCGGGAAAAAGCTCGACGTTGTGCAACACGGTGCCCACGGGGATGCGTTGCATCTGAAGGGCATTGCCGGGCTTGATGTCGGCGACTTCGCCGTTGCGGCTGTTCACGCCGCTCATGACCGTGTCACCCTGGTTCAGGCCTACGGGCGCCAGGATATAGCGCTTCTCTCCGTCAGCATAGTGCAGAAGGGCGATTCGGGCCGTACGGTTCGGATCGTATTCGATATGGGCGACCTTGGCGGGGATGCCGGTCTTGTCGCGCTTGAAATCGATGAAACGATAGGCACGCTTAACGCCTGCGCCGCGACGACGGCTGGTAACGCGACCGAGATTGTTGCGTCCGGCCTTCTTGCTCAGGCCGACGGTCAGCGATTTCTCTGAAGTCGACCGGGTAATTTCCTCAAAGTCGGATACCGTCTGGAAGCGACGTCCGGCAGAGGTCGGTTTCAATTTACGGACTGCCATGACTATACTCCCTCGAAGAACTCGATTTTATCGCCCTGGGCCAGCTTGACATAAGCCTTTTTCCAACCGGGGCGGCGCCCAACGACGCGCCCCTGACGCTTGCGGTCACGGGCGGCGCGGCGAACGACGTTGACGGCCAGAACGGTCACGCCGAAGGCCTTTTCGACGGCGTCTTTGACCTCAAGCTTGTTCGCCAAGGGGTGAACATAAAAAGCAACGCGATGCTCATCCTCTTTGAGAGAGGTTGTCTTTTCAGTCAAAAGCGGCTTGAGCAAAACACTGGTACGTTCCATCTTAAGCCTCCTTGCCGACGAAGCGCGCGGTCACGGGCTTCACGGCGCCTTCGAAAAGCACCAGCTGCTTGTGAGAAAGCACGTCCAGCACGTTCAACTGGTTCGGTGTGATCAGCGTGATGCCGGGGACATTGCGGGCCGCGCGGCTGAGCGCGACCTGATCCTCGGGAAGAACGATCAGCGCCTTGCCGAGAGAGAGCTGGCCGGCGACCTTGGCGAAATGCTTCGTCTTGGCTTCAGGCAGTTCAATGCCCTTCACGACGAGCAGATTCTCGTTCTTCAGGCGGCTGGAGAGGGCCATGCGCAGGGCAAGGGCCCGCACTTTGGCGTTCACCTTGAATTCATAGCTGCGCGGCTGGGGGCCGAAGATAATCGCACCACCACGCCACACGGGTGAACGGTTGGAGCCAGAACGGGCGCGGCCCGTCCCCTTCTGCTTCCAGGGTTTAACACCCCCGCCCGACACGTACGCGCGGGTCTTGGCCTTATGGGTGCCGGCGCGACGGGCAGCCAGCTGGGCACGCACCACGAGATGCAGGATCTCGGGGCGAACCTCGACCTCGAACACTTCGGGGGCCAGCGTCATTTCGCCGCTTTCCACCTTATTCTGGTCATATACTTTAACGGTAGCCATTTCTTCACCTACTGCTTGCGAACGAGCACGAGGCCGTTTTTGGGGCCGGGCACGGAGCCGCGCACCAGAATGACGTTGTCTTCGGGACGAACGCCGACTATCAGCAAGCCCTGCTCGGTCACAGTCTCGTTGCCCCAGTGGCCTGCCATCTTGCGACCCTTGATGACGTGGCCGGGGAAGGTATTGTTGCCCACAGAGCCGTTGTTGCGATGAACTTTTTCACAACCGTGCGTGTCTTTGGATCCTGCAAAGTTCCAACGGCGCATGCGGCCCTGATAGCCCTTGCCGATGCTCTTCGCGGTGACTTTAACCACGTCGCCGGGGGTGAACATCTCGACGGTCAGCTCCTGACCGGCCTGCTGCTCGGGGGCTTCGGCCAGACGGATTTCACGGGTATGGCGATAAAGGCCGGTTCCGGCCTTGGCGAAATGCCCGCGCATCGGCTTGGAGACGTTCTTTTCCTTAATATCACCAAAGGCGATCTGGATGGCGTTGTAGCCGTCCGTCCCCTCGGTCTTGACCTGGGTAACGGGGCAGGGACCGGCCTCGATGACCGTCACGGCCACCGCTGCGCCGTCACCGGCGAAAATACGGGTCATGCCTAGCTTGCGACCCAAAATGCCCATTGTATCAGCCATGACTACCCCTCCCTAGAGCTTGATCTCAACATCCACGCCCGCCGGCAGGGAGAGCTTGCCCAGAGCGTCGACGGTCTGCTGGGTGGGTTCAAGAATATCCATAAGACGCTTGTGAACGCGCATCTCAAACTGTTCGCGCGACTTTTTGTCGACGTGCACGGAACGCTGGATGGTGTACTTGTGGATGTTGGTGGGCAGAGGGATGGGCCCGGCCACACCGGCGCCGGTATTGCGCGCCGTATCTACGATTTCTCCCACAGCCTTGTCGAGGATGCGGTAATCATAGGCCTTGAGTTTGATGCGAATGCGATCGCTGCCTACTGTTGTCATTGTGACTATCTCCGTTTGCAAAAACATCCTGTCAGGACTACACTGGTCTGACGAGGCTCCTCACTGCATACCCGGACCACTTGGCCAAGGGCTCACACTGATGACCGCGCTCTCTCGGCTGAAACCGAGCGCATGAGATGCATGTTTTACGGAAAAATAGATTTCCGGGCATACCTGCATCGGCATGCGACGCTCCGACAAGCCCGGAAGACCGCCCCGAAAGCGGTCGAAGGACTCGCAGGATCACCAAAAAAGGGCATACGCCCCAACCTTACAGCCCAGGTCGCACATGTGTGCGGGGTCCGTTACGGGCTGGAACGGCTCGACAATTCCGGCATCTGGCAACGCCTGCGAATGTCAATCCCGCAAGAGTATTGCGGGCGCAACAGGGCAGGCTCAACCTGCCCTTCCCTGCCGTTCAGGGAATGAGAAATAAGCCTATGGCTTTTCTCCGGTGCTCTTATAGGCGCAAGCGGCTCCTTCGTCAAGTGATTTCCGTACAAAATTTCAGGGAAGGCCGGACAGACCTGTCAGACTTCCTCATGCCCCTCTCCGAGAAGGGCTCGCGCGTAGTCGCCTCCATCAAAGGGCCGCAAATCCTCCATCTTCTCGCCGAGGCCGACAAAGGTTATCGGCAGATGGTGCTGCATGGCCACGGCGATGGCCACGCCGCCCTTGGCCGTGCCGTCAAGCTTGGTCAGGATGAGCTCGTCGACACCCGCAGCCTCCTTGAAGAGTTTCGTCTGCGAAAGCGCGTTCTGCCCTGTGGTGGCGTCGATGACGAGCACTGTGCGATGAGGCGCTCCGGGGTGCTTTTTGGCGATGACCTGGCGGATCTTCGTGAGCTCCTCCATCAGGTTAACCTTTGTCTGAAGACGACCGGCCGTATCCACGAAAAGCAGATCCACACCTTCAGCGACGGCCCTGTCCATGGCCTCGTAGGCAACGGAGGCGGGGTCGGATCCCGCCGGGCGCGAATGGAAGAGTGCGCCCGAACGTTCCGCCCAGACCTGAAGCTGCTCAATGGCGGCGGCCCTGAACGTGTCGGCAGCCGCTATCATGACCTTCTTCCCCTGCATGCGCGCTCGATTGGCGAGCTTGCCAATGGTTGTCGTCTTGCCGACGCCGTTCACGCCGATCATGAGCACGACTTCCGGCGGATTAACGGCAACAATGTGCGGCGGGATGCGGAAAATCTCTTCAAGTTCGTCGCGCAGGAGCCTGCGCACCGCCGAGGAATCCGTCACGCCCCCCTGACGCGCCCTTTCGCGCAGGCGTCTGACGAGCTCTACCGACGCCTCGTAGCCGAGGTCCGCCATGATAAAGAGCTCCTCCATATCCTCCCAGAAACGGTCGTCCAGTTCACCGTGGTCGGCGAAGAGGCGGTCAAGCCCCTGCGAAAGGTGGGCCCGCGTCTTGGCCAGCCCTTCCGTGATCTTGATGAAGAGGCGACTGCGTTCGTCCTCCTCGTCCTCAAGGTTCAGGGCCAGCGCCAGGCGGTACTGCAGCTCAGAGCGGTATTCGTCGACATACCGGTATTCCATCCTGTCGAGCCAGGTTTTCAGCTCGCCCAGAAAACGGCTGGCCTCATCTTCGGGCGCCTGCAGGGATTGCAGAAGAAACCGCAGACGTTGCCACAGCAGATCGCCCGTCTCCTCCACGCCCTCTAAAACGATGGCGAGCCAGGCGGAAAGGCGGGGTTCGGCCTGCCGCAGCCGCAGTATCATGGCATCGGCGTCGGCGGCGAGTTTTTCGGCTATGGGCGCACTCTCCGGGCCGGAGGCATTCTCCTGTGGCACAAGCCGGGCATTCCCCTTCCCATCAACGTGCTGCTCTGTGACTTCGACAGAAACCTTCGTGTTCGTATCGCCGTCGGCAACGTCGGATGCGCCGAATATTTTCTTAATTGTCGAAAAAAAACCCATGCTCCCTCCGTAATTCCTATTCGCCGCCAAGGGCGGCCAAAACTTCCTCCAGAGCCCGTATGCACGCCTCGACAGCGAGGGTGGGCGCCTCGACCTGCGGGTCGTTCAAGGATGTCTGCATTTCCGATGCGGCCATAGAGAGGCGCTCGGCTCCGAGGCAGGGCGCTGCCTGCTCAAGCGTGTGCCCGAGGCGGCAGAGGGCCGCGATTTCCCCCGCGGCGTGCAGTCGGCCCATGAGCGCCGGCGCTTTTGCGAAGGTCTCTCTGAAAAGAACCGCCGTCACGCACCATGCGCTATCCTTCCGCAGATATCGCCGCCCGAGTGTGGCATCAATCACCGCAGGCTGCGCTTCCCCGCCGTCCAGGTCTTCCTCGCCTGGAAGGGATTTTTCCTCCGCATCCCAGGGGGCTGGCTCTTTCTCGTTCACGGCATTCCCGCCGGCTCCCGAGGGCGAATCCGTTTCCACAATCTGCCCCTCATTCTTTCGGCCCAGACCTCTCAACGAGACGAGGGAGTTGCGGAGCGCGCCGAACTCTCCCCAGTACCAGAGAAGGACAACAAGCGCCGCCGTCAGAAAAAGCCCGCCCAAAAGAGCCCGCAGCGTCTCGCGCCGCGTCACGGCCTCAATTTCCTTTCTGGCCAAGGCCTCGGAAAGATAGACCTCGACCGTGCCGACGACACGATCCTCCAGCCGGATCGAGCTTTCGCCCCTCACCGCGCCCTCGGCTATCTCGTCGTCCCACGGCACGAGGTCGTGACCGTCGCGGCGCTGCCCCTCAAGGGTGCGCCGGGCGTTCACTATGCGTATGGCGTAGATGTCGCTGTCCTTCTCCATGGCAGCCAGGGTTATGTCGCGCGCGGTGCGCTCATCGGGCTCCCATGCGGGGATGGAAAGCAGGCTCGCCAGCTGCGAGGCCGTGCGGCCTGCTTCCGCCATGAGACGGTCGGAGGCGGCCTGCCGCACGGCGAGGACGTTCCACCAGCCGCACAGAACAAGCAGCACGATTCCAGCCCCCCAGAAAGCGAGCGCCGTGATGCGGCGTGTCTGCCGCGATATCAGCAACCTGTATTTACCCATCGGATTTCCCCGATTGTGAAAGGAGACCTCGGATTTCGGCATTGCCGACCATATACAGAAAACACAGCCACACGATGACCGCAGCCGCAATCGCAACGGTCAGGGCAGACCATGTGCCGCAAAGAGCCGGCGGAAACAGGACGATGCACACGCGAGCCGCCCCCGCCGCCAATCCGGCTGCCAGCGCCTGTTCGGCGAGCACTCGGCCCAGGCGGGGCAGGCGCGCATCCCTTACGGCAAGGCGCCGTCCCAAGCGGAAACGCAACCACGCGGTCTGCGCCCAGAGCCCCAATGAAGCGGCAAGCGGCGGTTCGGCCCCGGCCAGCCAGAAGACAACCGTCGCCGCCACGGCAAAAAACGCGCTCACGGCAGTGTCGCGCTGCCCGCCGAGAGCATTGCACGCCGCAAGCAGCACCCTGCCAGCGGCGCAGGCCGGCAGTGCGGGCAGATAGCCCGCAAGCGCGCGCCAAGAGAGGCCGATCGCGCCGCCGTCGAAATTACCGTGCCCGAAGAGCGCGGCAACAAGCGGTTCCCCTACGGCCCACAGACCCGCGGCCGCAGGCAGGGCGAGAAGAAGTGCCAGGCGCACCCCCTCGTCCGTTCTGACGCAAAGGCCCGTCACATCGCCTTCGGCGGCGAGTCGGCTCAGGGCGGGCAAGCCCGCCATGCCTATGCATGCCCCGACGATGCCTATGGGCAGTTCGAGCAGACGCTCTGCGTAATACAGCGCAGCGACATGCCCGGCTCCCATGCAGGAGGCCATCGCCATGGCGAGCAGCATCACAAGCTGGGGAGCAGCGGCTCCCGCAAGCCCTGCTGGCAGACGACGCAGGCAGGCACGCGCGCTTTCGTGGCAAGTTTCTCCGAGAGCGGGCTTTCCGTCAAGCCCGCTGCCCACCTTCGTCTGCCACTGTGCGGATACGGCATAGGGCAGGGACAGGACAAGCCACTGAACGAACCCGCCGCCCAGGAAGCCTGCGGCCAGCATCGTAGCGGCCGGCAGAGAAAACCATGCCGCAGCGGCCGTTGCCGCTATCATGACGATATTGAAAATGATGGGGGAGATGGCAGGGAGAGCGAAGTGGCCCTGCGCATGCCAAGCGGCCATGTACAGGGCCGCCATTCCCGAAGTCAGCACATAGGGAAGGCACCAGAGAAGCAGCCGTGCCGTCTCGGCCCGTGTCGCTTCGGGCAGGTCGGGTACGAGCAGACGGGCGAGCAGGGGCGCGGCGAAGAGCCCCGCCACGACGGCAAGCCCCAGGACGAGGAAAAAACGCCGTGCGAGCACGCCGACGAGGGCGCGGCGCAAATCGGGCGTGCGCGCCTCTCTCGCCAGCATCGCCGTGAGCGTCATGGAAAGGGAACCCTCGCCGAGAAGGCGGCGCAGGGCATGGGGCAGACGCATCGCGGCGACGAGCGCGTCGGCCGCGGGGCCTGCGCCCATAAGCCATGCCATGCCAAGGTCGCGAACGAGGCCGAGCAGGCGGGAGAGAATGGCCGCCCCCCCGAGCTTGGCAGCCGTCTTCGGCATGCCTTCATCGGGTAACCGTCCGCCCCCGGACCTCCCCCCTACCCCGTCAGCAGTTTTTTTCATGGATGCCGAACCAGAGCACATAACATGCCGGCAAAAAAAGCAGCGTCAGCACCGTCGCCACAAGAAGCCCCCCCATGATGGCGGTCGCCATCGGTCCCCAGAAGCCGGTCGGCGCGATGGGCACCATGCCGCATATCGCGGTGACCGCCGTCAGCACTATGGGACGGAAACGGGATACCGAGGCCGCGACGACAGCGTCCCAGTCTCCGAGGCCGCCCGCCTTCTCCACGCCTATCTGGTGCACGAGAATGACGGAATTGCGCACGATCATGCCGATGAGGGCCACAACGCCGAGCAGAGCCACGAAGCCCATGGGCTGGCGTGTTATGAGCAACGCCCCCACGACACCTATGAGGCCCATGGGGGCGACGCAAAGCACGAGGACAAGATGGCGTATGTTCTCAAGCTGTATCATGAGCACAATGAGCATCAGCAGGGCCATGAGCGGCATGGCGGCCATGACCGATGCCTGCGATTTGGCGCTTTCTTCGACCGTGCCGCCGGTCTCGATACGGCAGCCCTCCGGCAGACGCCTTTCGAGGAGCGAAATCTCGCCCTCAAGCGCCTTGACCACGGTCGCGGGCATGACGCCTTCGGCCGTCTCGGCCTGCACGGTGAGCGTAGGTTCGCGGTCACGCCTCCAGATCAGGGGATAATGCTGCTCGGCGACAACGTCGGCCAAAACGCCGAGCGGCACGGAATGACCGTTCGGCAGGGGGACGTCGAGAGTGCGCAGGTTCTCGGGATCAGTTCGAGCCGCCTTGTCGGCCCGCAGGACGACGTCAATGAGATAAATGTCGTCGCGTACCTGCGTTGCGCTCACGCCCTCAACCGTCGAATAAATCGCCTGGGAAACGGCCGACGTTGACAGACCGAGACGCCGCGCCTCATCCTGCCGTACACGTATGCCGATGCGCCGCCCCTTCTCTCCCCAGTTCGTGTTGACCTTGCGTACGCCGGGGCAGGCGGCGAGGATGCGGGATACTGCTTCGCCCTCGCGGCGAACGGTGTCGACATCAGGACCGGAAAGGCGGTACTGCACGGGCCAGCCCACGGGCGGGCCGAGCTCCAGAGCGGAGATGCGGGCCGTCAGCTCGGGAAAATCCTCGTCGAGTGTCTTTTCCAGGCGGGCGCGGACGCGTTCCCGGGCTTCCTCCCCGCGTGTCACGACGACGAGCTGCGAGAAGAAGTCGTTCGGCAGATGCTCGTCTATGGGCAGGTAGAAACGTATGGCGCCCCGTCCGACGTACGTGCTCCAGTGGTCGACGTCCTCATCCTTGGCGAGAATCGCGTCGAGGCGGCGCGCCATTCCGTCGGTCGCGCGAATGGAGACGCCCTGATGCAGGGTCAGATCGACCAGGAGTTCGGGGCGGTCCGAGGCGGGGAAGAACTGCTGCGGCACGAGCGGCAGAGCCATGAGTGAAAGCAGAAAGACGGCAAGTGTCACGGCAATCGTCATCTTGGGGTACCGCATGACGCCGAGCAGGGCACGACGGAAGGCTCTTGCCTGCGCTGCGCCGCCAAAGCCCTGCTCGCCCGCGTTCTCCTTGAGAAGACGCTCGCCTATCGGCGGGGCGAAAAGCACCGCGACGAGCCATGAGACCAGGAGGGCCATGCCCACAACGGCGAAAAGCGAGAAGGTGTATTCGCCGGCCGTGCTCTTCGCAAGGCCGATGGGGATGAAGCCGAAAACGGTGACGAGCGTGCCCGTCAGCATGGGGAAGGCCGTGTTCGTATAGGCATAGGTTGCGGCACGCACGCGATCCCAGCCGGACTCAAGCCGCGAAACCATGCTCTCGACCGTGATGGTTGCATCGTCAACGAGCAGACCGAGGGAGATGATGAGCGCGCCAAGCGAAACGCGCTGCAGGTCTATGCCCGCAACGCGCATGCCGATGAAGACCACCGCCAGCACAAGCGGTATGGAGAAGGCCACGACCGTGCCGGCCCGCAGGCCAAGGCTCAGGAAGCTCAGGGCGAGCACGATGCCTACTGCCTCGAAAAGCGCCTCCTTGAATTCGCCCACGGCCTGACGCACGACCTGCGGCTGATCGGCCACCTGCCGCACGTCTATGCCAGCTGGCAGGGAGGCCGTGATACGGCGCATGGCCGTGCGAACGTTCTCGCCAAGGCGCAACACGTCGCCGCCCTTCGCCATCGAGACGGCTATGCCTATCGCGGGCACGCCGTTCACCCTGAAGAGGGGCTTGGGCGGATCGACGAGACCGCGGCGAACTGCCGCCACATCGCCCAAGCGAATCTTGCGGTCGCCCGCGTAGACCGTGATGTCCTCAATGTCGCGCACGTCAGCGAAGCGGCCCGAGGATTCGACGAGGATGTGCTCGCGCCCGGTGTCTATCGTTCCCGAGGGGGTCAGGGCGTTCTGCCGGCTCAGGGCATTCAGTATCGCGGCCCGGCTCACTCCCAGTGTCGCGAGGGTATGCGGCGAGAACTCCACGTAGTATTTCTCGTCCTGCACGCCTATCGTCGTCACCTTGGCCACATCGCGAACTCTCAGGAGGCTGCCGCGCACCGTCTCCGCGCAGTCCTTGAGCTCACGATGCGTGAAACCTTCGCCCGTCAGGGCGTAGATGATGCCGTAGGTATCGCCGAACTCGTCGTTGAAGAAAGGCCCGACGGTTTCCTTAGGCAGGTCTGAAACGGCATCCCTCGTCTTCTTCCGCACCTGGTACCAGTCGTCGGGGACCCTTTCCTTGGGAGTGCTCGAAAGCAGATTCACATAGACCGTCGTCTCCCCGGGCAGAGTGTAGCTTTTCAGATAATCGAGATCCGGGGTCTCCTGCAGCTTCTTCTCCAGACGGTCTGTCAGCTGCAGCATGGTCTCGTCAATGGTCGCGCCGGGCAGGTACGCCCGCACAATCATGGTCTTGACAGTGAAGGGGGGGTCTTCATCCTGCCCCAGGCGGAAATAGGAGAAGACACCTGCAATGACGACAAGTGTCATGAGGAACCATGTCAGCGTTCCATGGCGTATGGCCCATTCGGAAAGGTTAACGCCTGCCATCGCCCACCCTGACTTTCTGCCCCTCGCGCAAGGTCTGCACACCCGCGGTCACGACCTGCTCTCCCCCGGCGAGGCCCTGCACGCCGCCATGTTCCGCGACTCCCCCGGCGTTGACGGGGATGACGACTTCGTCTGCCGTATAGCGCACAACCTCGACAGTCCTGCGGCATACGACGCCCGCTTCGGCATCAACTACCCAGACGGCCGGTTTGCCGTCGCGGTCGGCCAGGGCCAGGGCGGGCAGAATGACGACCTGCCTTTCCCCCAGGGGAATCGTACCGATGAGCGTCGCTCCAAGCGTCATGCGTGATGCGTCTGCGATGCGCGCCTTCATCTGATAGGTTCGCGTCACGGCGTCTGCCTCCGGGCTCGTCTCGTAGACCTCAGCCTTCGAGCAGATCTCGCGCTGACGGTCCAGGCAGACTTCAAGCTCCCTGCCGTTCGACACGGCATCGAGCAGATCCTCCGGCAAGTCGAAGACGGCGTCACGCCCCTCGCTCGCCGCGAGAAGAAAAACGCCCTGCCCGGCGGCGACGACCTCACCGTTCTCAACGGAGCGGCTTACGACCACGCCATCCACGTCGGCATGGAGAACCGTGTAGGAGAGCTGCTCTTCGGCGCTCTCCTGCCGCGCGCGGGCGGCGTCAAAGCGCGCCAGGGCGGATTTATAGGTGCTTTCGCTTGCTTCTCCCTCACGACGGGAGACGGCTCCCCGCCCGAGGAGGGCGCGCACGCGCCTGTCCTGCTTGCGGGCCTGGTCCAATGACGCGAGCGAAGCCGCAACGTCAGCCCTGGCCGTCAGCAGGGTGTCTCGGATGACGGTGTCGTCAAGCCGCGCCAGAATATCGCCCCTGCGCACTCTGTCGCCGGCCGAGACCATGCGTTCCACGACCTTGCCGCCTATCCTGAACGAGGCGTTCACGTAGGTATGGGCCTTCACAAGGCCCGTCAGGGAAACGGGCAGCCTGTCCGCAACAGGCTGAGCCGTCAGCGTGCGCACGGGACGCACGGTTTCGTCGCTTTCGCTCTCACAGCCGCACGCAAGAAGGCAGAAAAGCAGGGTCGCAATGCTTATGTATCGCATAGTGTTTCCATCAGCGGCAAGAGAACCTGGCCTGTCGCACATACGGGACTAGGGCTTGTGGGGGGCGGCTTCCTGCCGCCATGCCGCGACGGCTTCGCGCACGGCGCGTTCGCGTTCTTCCGGCAGGCCCTTCTTGAAGGCTTCTGCGAAGACATGCAGGCGCGTGCCGCCGCGGGGCACGAAAAGGCCCTTTACCCGGCACCAGCAGGGGTCAAGCACGCTGCGCAGGTCATCCAGCACCTTGTTTGTTATCGTCTCCATGAAGGACTGATGATTGCGAAAGGCGAACATGTACAGCTTGAAGCTCTTCGACTCGACACAGAGCCGGTCAGGAATGTATTCGACCGTCAGCGTCGCAAAATCGGGCTGCCCTGTCACCGGGCACAGCGAGGTGAACTCGGGGAAGGCGATGCTGACAACATAGGGACGGTCCGGGTAGCAGTTGGGGAACGACTCCAACAGCTCGGCCGTCGGCCCTTCCGTCGGCGTCGGCAGATGCCCGCCGGCCAAGAGCTGCAATTCAGCGATCTGATCCTGACTTCTGCTTGCCATCATTCATGCTCCATACTTCTTCTTGTAACTCTCTCCGCTTAAGGCTACAATACTCTTTCGGACCGTAGGCAAAAATTGTCTGGGCCGCAACAGAGGGCGCCCCCTGCCCCTGTATCTGCGCGACCTCGCCCCAGATGGAAGCCACGACCTCAGCGGAGTCTGACATGCGCACGCCTTTCGGAAGTTTCGGCGGCATCTGCCGCATGGTAAAAATAGAACACTCGGTCTTCGCGCTGCCCTACGCATGGGCGGGCGCCTGTCTGGCGGCGAAGGGCCTGCCGCCCCTGAAAAACTTTCTTTTGCTGACCGTCGCCATGGTCGCCGTGCGCTCCTTCGCCATGGCCTTCAACCGCCTAGCCGATCTGCGCTTTGACGCGGACAACCCGCGCACGCAGAAACGCCCCCTCGTCACGGGCGAAATCGGCGTCGGCCAGACATGGACCTTCTGCGGTGTCACGGCCGCCGTCTTCGTACTCTGCTGCTGGGCGATGAATTCCCTGTGCCTGTGGCTCTCCGCCCCGGCGCTCGCTTGGGCTGCAGTCTACAGTCTTGTCAAACGCTTCAGCCCGCTCTGCCACTTCTGGCTCGGATCGACCCTGGGTCTCGCCCCCCTCGCCGGCTGGATAAGCGTCGACCCCGCCGCCATGACCCTTGCGCCGGTGATGCTCTTCTTCGCCGTCACCTTCTGGGTCGCGGCCTTCGACATCTACTACTCGTTTCAGGACATAGACTTCGACCGCGCCCATAACCTGCACTCCGTGCCTGCCGATCTCGGTCCGGACACGGCCCTTGCCATCGCGGGCTTCTCGCACGCCATGACGACGATATTCCTCGTGCTCGCCGGCCTTTCGGCGCATCTCTCGCTGTGGTGGTACGCCGTCTGCCTCGGCATCGCCATCATGCTGCTCATCGAGCATAAGCTCATGCTCCCAAAGGATCTACGCCATGTGAACACGGCATTCTTCACCCTGAACGGCATCATCTCGCCCGTGATGCTGGCCGGCATTCTGCTCGGCATCTTCTGCTGACCATGGCCCGCCCCACACGCTACCAATGGCGGGCCGACGGCCACATGGATGAAGACGAACGCCCGAGCCGCTCAGAGATGAAACGCCGCGCGACAGCCATGCAAAAACTCGGCGAGCAGTTCGCAAGCCTGCCACCGCAGAAGCGCACGAGCCTCGAACTTCCCCCCGACATGAAAACAGCGCTCCATGACCTCGACACCATGACGAATTTCGAGGCGCGGCGGCGGCAGAAACAGTACATAGGCCGCCTCATGCGCGAGGCGGACGACACGGTGCGCCAGCGCATACAGCGCCTTGTGGAGGACGCCTGAGCGATGCCTTTACTAGGGAAGCACCGGCAAGATTTTTTACGAAATGCTTGACTCTTTATGTCAAGAAGAGTAAAAAAATTTTCTTGCATGCCCTTGTAGCTCAGTCGGTAGAGTGCATCCTTGGTAAGGATGAGGTCATCAGTTCAATCCTGATCAAGGGCTCCAGTGATTTCAAGGGGTTACGGATGCAGCCGTAACCCCTTTTCTGTTGCACATATAATTTTTGCACATATCGGCCCTCAATCCGCACATATCGGAGGCTCCGGCAAGCTGTCACTGCGCCCCAGTGAAGAATCAGAGCATGGTCCGGGAACCGATCCCCCGTCTTGTTCAGCATACAAAATCGGGACAGGTTCGTATCACCCGCAGGGGCGTTTCCACAAACACCGAAGAATAATAGTGAAGAACACCCTATCCTTTCTGAAGAAAATACCGATAGGAGTCGTGAGAAAACTACAGCTGTCAGGAGTCAGCGAATGAAACTCAATCTTCAGAACAAGATCCTTCTGCCAAGTTTGGCGACGCTTCTCGTGCTTATGGTGGTCAGCGCATTCGTGCTGTCCCGGCTGGTTGTCAAACAGCTGGAGGAAGACACGCTGACCATGCTCAACGCCGGCAACACCATCCTGGCAAGGAGCATCAGCACCGCGGCCAGCAACTACAAGGACAATGTGAACGCCATGGCTGCCATGGCCCGTCTGAAACCGCTGGCTGACTCCATGAGCGGACTTACGCCCGCCAACGGCATCTCCCGAGAGGATGCGGTGGCACAGGCCCAGAAGGTGCTGCAGGGTTTCCCCTCTGTCTACCACGCCTTTGAAATAATGAATCTGGCCGGGCCGGACGGCATTGTGGCGGCCAGCAGTTCCTCGGCCAGCGTGGGCAAGGTCAATGTGGCCGACCGCGACTATTTCAAAAACGCCATGCAGGGCAATACCGTCATTTCTGCCCCCGCCGTCAGCAAATCGACAGGCCTAAAAAGCATCATGATTGCCGCGCCCGTGAAGAACAGTCAGGGCCAGGTCGCGGGCGTCCTGTATGTTGTTCTGTCCTGCAAGCGCCTCATCGTCGACACCATAGAAGGCGTCAAGATCGGCAAAACCGGCTATTCCTACCTTGTGGACAGCCGCAGCGGGATGACGACCGCGCACCCCAAGTACGACAAGGTGCTGGCCGAGAACATGTTCAAGCTGCAGCCCTGGATGCAGAACATCGCCGCAGGGGCCTCCGGCGTCAAGGACGACTATTATTCCAGCGAGGGAGAACGCCGCCTGATAGCCTATTACAATGAGCCCAACTCCGGCTGGATAGCCATGTCCTGTCTTGAAGAGGTGGAGCTGGAGGAGCAGGCGACCTACATCCGCAACATCACGCTGGCCCTGATGCTGGGCAGCGCGCTGGTCGTGGCCGTCATTCTCGTCATCGTCATCCGCTCCATGACCAAGGATGTGCAGACCACCAATACCTTCGCCCAGGCAGTGGCCGGAGGCGACCTGGACAAAACCCTGAGCGTGCATCGCAATGACGAACTGGGCTCGCTGGGCGACGCCCTGCGGCACATGGTCGAATCGCTCAAGAAAATGATCCGCGCCTCGCAGGAAGAATCCGAAAAGGCCAAGAATGAAGCGAAAAAGGCCCAGAAGGCCATGGCGGAGGCCGATGTGGCCCGCAACAAAGCCGAGGAGGCGCAGAACCGCATTCTCTCCGTGGCCGAACGGCTGAGGCAGATGGTCAGCATCATCTCCTCGGCCTCTACTCAGCTCGCGGCTCAGATTGACCAGTCTGACAAGAGCGCCAAGGATTCCGCGACACGTCTTGCGGACGCGGCCACGGCCATGAACCAGATGAACGCCACCGTGCAGGAAGTGGCCCGCAACGCGGCCAACGCGGCCGAGGCCTCCGCCGAGACGCGGCAGAAGGCCGTAGCCGGCGCCGAGGTCGTGGGCAAGGCCGTGGACAGCATTGAAGAAATGCGTACGGCAACGGAAGCCCTCAAGGAGGACATGACCGAACTGAGCAAGCATGCCCAGAGCATTTCCAAGATCATGGCTGTCATTTCCGACATTGCCGACCAGACCAACCTGCTGGCCCTGAACGCCGCCATCGAGGCAGCCCGCGCGGGCGAGGCCGGTCGCGGATTCGCCGTTGTGGCCGATGAGGTGCGGAAACTGGCCGAAAAGACCATGGCATCCACGACCGACGTGGGTAACGCCACCAAGGCCATCCAGGAGAGCACGGAAAAGAGCATGCACGGCATGACCGCAGCCGTGGAACGCCTGGAAGAGGCAACGCAGTATGCGCGCGAATCCGGCACGGCGCTGGAGGAAATCGTCGCCAACGTGGAAGCCACCACAGATCAGGTGAACGCCATCGCAACCGCGAGCGAAGAGCAATCCGCTGCCAGCGAGGAAATCAACCGCTCCGTCATCGAGGTCAACAACCTCTCGTCGCAGACGGCGCAGGCCATGGGCGAAGCTGCCAAGGCCATCACCGAGCTCTCCGGGCAGACGCAAGAGCTCAGCACCCTCATGCAGGAGATGCAGCAGTAATCCCTGCCCTGACCGATTGAAACCCAAAAGCCCCCGGTTCCATCGCGGAACCGGGGGCTTGTTTTTCTATCTTTTGCGGCACAGAGTTGGAATTTTTCAGGGTGTCCGGCACATGCAACTGTAAAAAAGCACAGGGCAACGAGGCCCATTTTTCCATGCGTGGTCTTTACTTCGGACAGGACCGCAGGGATTCCCGCCTCAAACTCTGAGTGACATCAGGCGACAGCGGGAACTGTTCTGCGGCGATAGCGTTGCGCTTCAAAACTGCACGCGGGGGACTGCAGCCTCTTCCGCATTGTCAAGTTCGAAAAAGTCCGCCTTGGTGAAATGGAACATGTTTGCCACGATGTTCGATGGGAACATCTCGATCTTCGTGTTCAACTCGCGCACTGTGCCATTGTAATACCGGCGGGCCATCTGCAGGTTGTCTTCCAGTTCCGCCAGAGTCGTTTGCAGCTGCATGACATTTTCCGTGGCCCGCAGTTCGGGATAGTTTTCCATCACCGCGAAGAGCCTGCCCAACGCCATCGTCAGGCCTGTCTCAGCCTTGGCTGCCTCCGCCACATTACCGGCGCCTCCCGCGCTGGCGCGGCAGCGGGCGACTTCTTCCAGCACCGAGCTTTCGTGGGTCATATACCCCTTGACGGTGCTGACCAGATTGTCCACCAAGTCATGACGGCGTTTCAGCTGCACGTCAATGCCGCTCCAGCCTTCCTCCTTGAGGTTGCGCAACCGGACAAGGCCATTGTACATGACCGCGCCCCACATCAGTATCAGAATAACAATCCCCAGCAAAACACAAAGGACGAGCGCAGCAGACGACATAGGCACCTCGCATGATGACGATGTTTTTTTCTTTCAGAACGATTATGCGGGCACTTCTGTTACAATGTTTGCGCAATGACCGCAAGCGCGGCGCCGGCCATGGCGGCGCCATCATGCCCGACTCCCGGAACCGTCTCCTTCCTCCAGTTGAACGGCACCCCCATCTCGGCGGCTTTAGCCTTCGCGGTATTTCGCGGCATTGCGTTTCATACCGTGAAAGACAAGAACGATTGGCCGCCCTGGCTTCCAGTCTTTCCCACGATAGCAGTACACGATGAATGGAGAACAGCGATCTATTCGCCGCAAAGGCGGTGTTGGAACTCGTCCAGCGTGGACACCGAACCGGAAAAATGGAGTTGCCCCACCATGTCCGCAAATTTGGCGCCCCAGGCACTTTCCAGACCCAGGGCCACGGCGTATGGCATGACGCGTTCAAACTCCCCGGGCGTGCGCTCCGGCGGGTTGAGAAGGTTCAGCCGTTCCGTCTCAGCCGTTCCGATATACATGGCAAAGCCCTCGATATCAGCCATGAGCTGCAGGGCGTCGGGGGATGGCCGTTTCATGACGGGCATGAACGCGGTGGGAGCGAGGAGCGCCAGCAGCAGAGCCAGGCTTGACGCCCCCGGGAAGTTGCACGCCCACAGGGTGCCCATGATCAGGAAGAAAGCAAGCACGAAGCCCAGAAACTTGAGCGGCCCAAGGACAACGGCGGCGATGGCGCGCGTTCTCCTGTAGAGCAGGACCATCAGCACGGGTACGAGCAGCAGGCGCACTGCCTGCCACGCGGCCATGGCATCGCGCCCTGCGAAATCAGCGAGATCGACGTCGGGAATGACGAGACAGTCATAAAGGAGGATGCAGGGGACGAGCGCGCAGAGAAGCAGAAAGGCGGCCATGATGTGCCAGCCCATCTCCTGCCATTGGATAAAAAACCTGTGCACCCTGCGCAGTGTGGCATGGTACAGCCAGGTCATCAGTCCGCCAAGCGAAACAATGGCGCATACCGCCGCCCACCCGCTGTGCGCCAAGGCTCCGCTCATGCCCAGAAAGCAGATAATGGCCGCATACACCACAAGGTGCATAACCAGAACAACGCCCGCGCGAAGATGCCAGCACCCGCGAAACCTCTCACTGAGTTCAAGGTAGGCCTCTGCGCGTGCCACGGCAAGACTCCAGGGACTTTGCCTGCCGGAAAGGCGTTGTTCCCCTGCGTCTGAAAGGATGCCGATGACCGCGCGCTCGGCTTCGTCAAACCCTCTCCCGCGCCGTATGGCTGCATCCCAGAGGCCGCTCAGGCCGCCGTCGGAACCGGCGCTCTCACAGGCCTTCGCGGACACCCCAGCTCCCGGCCCGCGCTTGGCACCCGGGATAAGCACATAGGGATCCCTGCGCGTGCCTGATCCGTGTACAGAAAGGACCTTCTGCACGGCGAGGTTGAGCAGCAGGCCCACAAATCCGCGGGACGTCAGCCTGGCGGCATCCCGCACATAGGCCACAGCCGCGGGCGAAAGCAGCGTCCCGTCGGGAAGCAGCGGCGGCGTGAAGCTCGGCACAGCGGTACCGGGCCAGGGGTCCTTGCCGTATCGCCACCACATGCTTGTGCAGAACAGGGCAACCACGGCGCACAGAACCCAGGCGCTCCATTCCATGGCGGCCATCTTCCTGGCTGACTCGGAGGGCGTTACGCAGCCCTTGCTGAAACGCACGGTGACGGCAAACGATTCTCCGTCCTCCATGTATCCCTCGCCCCGAAAATGGGCTTCGCCCGTACCGTCATGCCACATGGTCACGTTTTTGTGGCCGGTGGTCTCGTGCCCCAGCCTGGCTTTCTGGCCGATGACGGCAGCGCCTTCCGGCAGGCTGATGTCGCACAAAACGCGCGCCTTCTGACGGGCAGAGCCCACATCCCACGTAAATTCGTCATACGCATTGTTGCGGAAGAGGACGCAGTCGGAGGTTTTCAGACGCAACACATAGTCATGCGCCCCCTCGGACGGGGGACGGATATGCACAGCCGACGGTTCGCCGGCGGACATGACAAGGGATGTCTCTGCGGGTTTGCCGTCCACGGTGGCGGAAACAAATTCAACGGGTGCTTTTTCGATAAAGCGCGTACTGCTGCTGTAAGCCCGGCGCAATCCGTGACTGAAGTGACCTTTGACGCCCTTGAAACGCGCTTCGATCAGGATTGCGCCGTCTTTCTGCACAGAGACGATGGTATGGATGGTAATCGCATTAAGAATGTTTCCCGGCCCGCCCTGTTCCGTCTGGCCCCATATGCCCGAGCTTTCGGCACGAGCCCCCAGGGGACACAACGCACAGAAAAAAACAAGCCAGAGTGGCATGCACCACCGCATACGCACCGGATACCTCCGTGGGAAACGCAGCCCGATCGGAAGCTTCATCTTCCTCATTGAAACCGTTCTATCTGGCGACAGATGCCTCATGAACGGGGAAGGTGAAATAGGTATCCGGGTAGGGTTCGTCAGCCAGGGTGAAATGCCACCACTCTTCGACGAGCGGCTTGAATCCGCGGGCCAGCATGGCCTCTCGCAGCAGCATGCGGTTGGCGAACTGTTTCTTTGTCACGCCTTTGAAATCCGGGTGACTGCGCTTGCCGAAATAGTCAAAGGTGCCGCCCATGTCGACTTCCTTTTCCGTTTTCATGTCAAACAGCGTCAGATCCACGGTGCTGCCCCGGCTATGGCCGGAATGTTCCATGATATAGCCCTGGGCGAACAGAACTGATTTGTCCAGCTCCGGGTAGAAATAGGCTTTCATGCGCGTGTCATTGACATCCTTTGCCCATTTCATGAAATGCGTCACGGCTTTTTGCGGGCGGTAGGCATCGTAGATTTTCAAGCGGTAGCCCTTGCGCGCCAGGTCGTCGCTGACCAGCCGCAAGGCCGCTGCGGCCTCTTTGGTGAGCAGCGCCGTCGGCTGTTCATAGCCGTCAATGCGGTCGCCGACGAAATTATAGGTGGAGTAATAACGGATTTCCAGAATGGCGTCGGGCACCGCCTCGCTGAGCAGCACGAAGCCGGAGGCATCGGCAGAAAGATTTCCGTCCTGGCGGCAGGCAGGCCCGGCAGTGTTTTTCCCGCAACAGGCACAAAGGACAAGGCACATCATCAGCATAAGACAACTGCGGAAAAATGCTTTCATAACTCCCCCTTTCTTCACAAGGCGTGTCCGGCCTGATTCAAGCCATCATCATTTACCAGGCACCTAGGAACCATTGCGGCAGCAGGGAACTGCGAAACAGCAGCCGCCGAGACCGCCAGCGGGTACTTTGCAAGAGCGTACCCCGAATTCGCCTGGCGTGCAATAATGCGACCCGACAGGGCGTTTTCAAATCATGTCGATCACGAGGCCCTGCCTCACGCGGCAGCGACGGATTCCAGCGCCGCTATCCTGTTGCCTCACGCCCGCTTTTCGTCTATTTGAAAATAATGCTTCGTGCTTGGGATGCCTCATTGTTTTTCCATTCTGCCCGGGAGACGGGATCGTGAGTCAGATCAACAACAGTGCGCCTGCCGCCGTCGCTGCGGCGGCAGCTTCAGCGGATTCGGGCGGCGGCCAAGACATGTCTTCGGCGCAGCTGAGTTTGGCCGGCATGAGCAGGACGGAATCGCAGCAGTGCATTGCTCAGATTGAAACGGCGCAGACGAAAAAGCAGGCCTTTTCCACGGCCCTCAATGCCGCCCGCCGCCTGCGGCGGGGTGGCGCTGTGCGCGGCCGTGCCTCTCAGGCGGAATACGCTCGCGTTGCGGCTGCGTGCAAGCACGCATGCGCCGGAGCCGGGAGCGTGCCCGCATGGCTGCTGAAATTCTGCAAGAGTCACGGCATCGCGGTTGAAACGCCGGCGACCGTTGCGGACGTGGCCACGGACACATGGTCCGATGCCCTTGACATGCTGGAAAAGATGCAGGCGCTCAACGCCGTCTGTGATGAGGCCGGGATCAATATGCCCGCCTCAGAGGACAAGAACGCGAACAGGGAGGAATGGGACAAGCTCATTGCTGCCCTGCAAACCCGCATGGACGCAATCGGCGCGGACATTCAGGCAAAAATGGTGCGCTTGCAGGATTGCATGGGGCAGTACGACAGTTATACGAAGTAGAACCGCCGACCTGTTGCGGGGCAATTCCTGCCATGGCATGCGCATGCCCCTTCCGCCTTTTCCGCCCCGGTCGGGCGGAGGACGGCAGGGCGCGCGTCAACCGCCGCTTACCTACATTTTCATGGCGTCGTTCATGCTCTGCTGTATCGACCGCACATTGGCGGTGTTATCCGCCAGATCATTGCTGCACGATGTTGGCGAGAGCCCTGTCCTAGATTGTGTCTACACAAGATTTATGATAAGATAAGAGCACCAAAGGTGGAGGTTGCAACCTACCTCACTTACCGTTTGTTTGTTATTCTTTCATTGTGTATTCCGTGTCCTCATCTATCATGGAGATCATGATGTCAGCGAAATTCGGATCGAATTGCGTGCCTTTTCCTTTTTCAACTTCTCCACGCACAACGGCTTGAGAAAGCTCCTTACGGTAGCTTCTGTTGCTTGTCATGGCGTCATAGGCGTCCGCCACTGCGATGATGCGCGCCTCTTCAGGAATGTTTTTTCCCTTCAGGCCATCGGGGTAGCCCTTCCCGTCGTAGCGCTCATGGTGCCAGCGCGCGCCTGTGACCAATTTAGGCATTTCCTTGATGCCGTGCAGTATTTCCGCCCCCACTGCCGGATGTTTCTTTATTATCGCATATTCAGCGTCCGTGAGTTTGGCGGGTTTGTTGATAATCTCGTCGGGAACCCCTATTTTGCCGACATCGTGCAGAAGACTCATCATGTACATTTCGTTGAGCTGCGTTTTCGTATAGCCGGCGCGTCGTGCGATTTCCACGGAATATTTGGCCACCCTGCTCGAATGTCCGTTGGTATAGGTGTCCTTGGCATCTATGGCCTGCGCCAACGCCTGCACCACATGGAGGGACAGGCTCACATTCTCCTGCGTCTTGCGCTCGACCTCAGATTCAAGATGCTTTTGAAAATGCGTCAGTTCATTGGTCATTTCATGAAAAAAATGCGAAACGAGGTAAGAGAGGGGGATCTTCCCTGTCGGTGTGAACTTTTTCTGCGGGATGATGGAATACCGCGCCGTCTGTTTTGGTGAATCGCTTCCCTCACGCATCCCGACAGCCACAAAGGCGCTGTTCAGGACGCCGCCTTTTCTGTTTTGAAAGGAAATTTCACCATATCCATGACAATAGGCAAGTTCTTGATGATTATTTCTATAATAATCCCATTCAAGATGAGCTTCATCCTGCAAAAATCCAACACGATTCCCGCACAATACAAGAAAAACGGCATCTGGAGAAAAAATCGTCATCCGTTCACTGCCGTTAAATGAGGCATCGAGAATCTCCTCACGGGTGCAATAGGAAAAACGAATTTTTTCATTATCATATATAGTTCCTGAAAAATAAAGATTCCCATCCTTGCTCGCGACAGGAATATAGCAGATATTCACCGTATTGCGCTTGATCATCAAGGGAAACATCCACACATTTTCAATAGTGTCGCCGTCCCATTCAATGCCAAGGTACTTTTTGTAAATATCGACAGCCGGGCGCCCGTCTATCCGGCTGACGACGCTTTCGCCCAGAGTCGGCCGTTCGCCAAGCGTTATGGACATCTCCCGGCCAATGGGATTCCACCCAAGGATGTAATCCATGTAGACTTGAAGCGCCTCACCTACGTACACCGCCGCCACAAAACCGCAGGAAAGAAGGGTTTGGCCTATGGCAAAGGAGTCGTTCTGCGCATCGGATGGCCGCGCCACAGTGCCGAATACGGGTATTTCCTCATAGCGCTCGCTGATGGCATGCAAAAAGTCCGTCACATCCAACCCCGGGTTGACCGGGAACAATGCAATGGCCTTGGCATGCCGCATGCCGTCCAGCGCGTCCAAAAAACGGGCTGCGGCAAGGCGCTCCCCACCTGGCTCGCATGGCAGGCGCAGTATATGGAATTCCGTGCAACTGGAAGCAAGCACGTTGAGTGCGACAAGGGGCTTGCCCGCGTCGCCGTAAAATTTATAGCCCGCCACCCCGACGCGCTTCACACCAGGAAGCTGTTTGTCCAGCTCTGCCAATAGGGTTTCCACCTCTTGCACGGATATGCCGGATGTGAAGATGTTGAGCAGGGCGTCTTTGTGCGGCGTGGCGTCAAGCGTTTCCCGAATATGGCGGAGATGCCCGATGGCTGCGCCCAGGCTTTCAAATTGAAACTGATGCTGTCTCATGGCAATCCTTCCTCATGGGGGAAATGGCAATTCCCGCGCTGGGTTCCTGCAAAAAACGCCGCCACCGCCGCCTTGCCGTTTCGGCGGCAATCCCCTACTTGAGACGGCCGTACGCCGCCTCGTCCACGGCTTCCGCCCATTGGGTGGAGGTTCCCTCCCCAGGCACTTCCACGGCGATATGCTGGAAGGCCGTGTCCTGCGCGGCGCCATGCCAGTGCTTGACATTGGCGGGGATATGCACCACATCGCCTGGTCGCAGTTCCACTGGCGCGCTGCCCCATGCCTGGTAATATCCACGCCCGGCAGTGACAATAAGCGTCTGCCCGCCGCCGCTGGATGCCTTGTGGGTATGCCAGTTGTTGCGGCAGCCCGCTTCGAAACTCACCGCGAACATAGGCACTTGGCTGGTGGAAATGGCCGTCAGATAGCTCTTTCCCACAAAATGCGTGGCATAGGCTGTGTGGGGCTTCCCTGCCGGAAAGGGACCGGTGGCGTCCAGTTCCTCAATGGAAATACGTTCCGGGCCACGATATCCTTGCACTTTCTCGCGCAAGGCGTCCTCCGCGTGATTTTCGTTCCGCATGGCAGATAGCTTGTGGGGGCTCCACATCGTGTCGCATTATTGTTTACGGCATGAGCTACATGGCAGCCAATGACGCCACAACGCTTGTAAACCGTTACCAGCTAGGCGTCGCGCATGCGTAATTCTGCGTATCATTGTTTTTCGCTTTTTTGGGGAGTGATGGAACATACTCTTTTCGCAGAACTTTACTGAATCCCCGGATACCATGCTCTAAAAGCTGTCCCGCAAATTGTATCATATCGTCAAGCGGAATCCGCTTGCCATCATCCACCCATTGTCGATAAAGGCCTGCACCTATGTTATAAACAAATGTGAGGTGTGCTGTCAAACGTAGACGCCATCAAGCGGCAAGT
>JAILMX010000240.1 GCA_024692205.1 Desulfovibrio sp.
AGCCCTTGTCGCAGGGTAATCTGATCCTCACGCGCCACGTCCTCCGTTTCGGAAGCCAAAGACTCAAGACGTTCTGCGGCGGTCATGTTCATGCGGCGGCTGGTATTGCGGGCTTCTACTTCACCCATGAGATGCCGATACATTTCATCGGCAGTCATGGCGTTGCCATGCTCGGCCTTGAATACGTCAATCGCGTCGCTGATCTTTTTCTCGTACCGCTTTATATCTTCAACATTGTCGAGGTAGTCCGGATTCGTTTTCTTGAATTCATCCAGATCGCGCCAATGGTCGGCAAATTTCTTTTTGCCATCGACGACAGCCTGCATGCTTTCGCTCACGAAATCACGGATGCCACTCCATTTCTCAAGCTGCTCCAAGTTGTTGCGCAGAAACTTGATCTCGTCATTAAATTCGCTGACAACAAACTCAAAGTCTTGTGGGCTTCCACCATGTTCAAATCCTTCTTCTCTCTGTATGGCGTGCTGAATTTCATGCAGCAAAACAGACTGCATTTTTTTCTTGTCATCTCTGTATTTCTCGTTGAGAATAATGCGCCCGCCATTTATATCGGATCTAAAAAATCCTCCATAATCTGAAAAATCATCAGCAAATTTTGTAATAACGACAGGTATTGTCCTCAATTTGGGATATGCCGCGAACAATTCCGGGGCGTCGATCACATTTTCCAACGTGGCGTTGCCTTTCCTTACGCGTTCTGAAAGACGCCTTCCCTCACCGGCCCATGTCCCAGCCAGATTTTTCATTTCCGCTTGTTCCGCGTCGGTCAGCGTATCCAGCAGGGCCTTCCGCTCAAACTCCCGATAGCGCCGGTATTCGGGATGGTCATTCAAGAAACGGGCGTCCCCGGTAGGATGGAAGGTCACGCCGCTATCGTCGATCTCATACCGCCACTTGCCATCGGCCCCGCGCTCCCAGCCCGTGGCGAGCTTGATCGTCTTGGCATCCTTGCCTGCGGCCTCCATGTCACGAGCCACGCCCAGATTGTCCAGGCGCGTGGTGGCTTCCTCGGCGGCATCCAGACGGGCGGCGCCTTCCTGGCCGATGAACTGGTACAGCATCTGCTGCCGCATCTGGCCGATGAGCCCGGACTCGAACTCGTCATGCGGCATAAACACGCGCTCCATGAAATCATCGAGATCGACATCGGTGCGGTTCATATCGTACATGCCGCGCTCGTCGTCGTAGAACTGCTGCGCCAGCACGTCGATTCCGACGCCCTCGCCCTTCTTGGCGAAAAACTTCGGGCCGAATTCCCGCCGCAGTTCGTTGACGCGTTCCTGGCCGTACAACTTGCGCACGCTGTCAGCGTCGACGTGGCCGTACACATAGTCGAATTCCGGCTGCATCTGACGGCGCTTGCGGCTGCGGCTCATGCCTTTCGTGATGCCCATTTCCTGGAGGATGGCCGCCGTCTCGCGATCTTCAAACAGGCCTTCCAGACCGCCGGACGCCAGCCGCTCGAATTCTTCCTGCGTCATGCCGTAGTATCCGGCCATGCGCTCCCGCAGATAGTCCTTCGGCGTCATGCCGAAAACTTCGGCCATGCGCTCCGCGTTGGCGGCCAGCACAAGCCCGGCCGCGTTCGCCTGATTCTCCGTGAGTCCCGCCTGCCGCATCTGCTCCACATAGGGCTTTGCGATCTCCATGCGCTGATCGTACCGGCTCTGCGCGGCGTTCACCTCTTCCGTGAGCGGCGCCAGCAGGTTGTCCAGATAGGCGAGACGGGCGTTCGCATCCTGCGTCATAGCGGAGATCTCTTCGACTTCCGCGTCCGTGAGCATGGAGGGCTCCAGGCGCATGTCAGGCTTGAGCGCAGCATAGCGTTCCGGGTCCTTCAAGATGTGCGTGGTTGCCTTGGCGAAATCCACGGCGACGTCCGTGCCGAGCGTCAGGTTCTCCTGCAGGCTCTCCGGCGTGATGCCCATATCGGCAGCGGCCGCCATGAGCTCGGGGTTCTCTTCCTGGAAAAATATCTGCTGCACGGCTTCGGGCTTGAGGTAGACCGTCTGCGGTGTCACGCCCTCGTCGGAAAGGTGCTGCATGAGCGCCTCGCCCGTCCCCGCCATATCCTTCATGACGGGGGAATTCTGGGCGGCGTCGGCCACGGTATCCAGCGTCCTGCTCTGCGCGTCTTGCAGGTCTGCCAGTAGGCTTTCGCGCTGGTTCGCCACGGCATAATGCCGCACGCCGCGCACAGCACCGCCGGCACCCGCCACAAGCGCCGTGCTCTCGATTGTCTGTATGGCGGTTTCCGCAAGCCGACTCGCGACCTCGCCTATTGTCGGAGCTGCCTTATTGACGCCGGATATGAGACGGCCCGCCTCTTCCGCGACTACATCCACGCCTTCCTGCAAAACTTCCGTGCCCGTCTCTCCCAAAAGGCCGCGCACGGCAGCGATGCCAGCATCGCCCAGGGCGGCCGCTATGGACGGATTTTTCTTGATTACGTTCATAGCAGCGGTGGCAGCCTCACGCGTGAGAAATTTTTCCGCGCCGGGGAATATCTTACCAACCTCGCGCAGACCGACATATTCCAGCAGCCCCTTTGCGCCACCTGCCGCCAGCGAAAGCACGCGGGCCGTGTCTTCGGGCACACCCATGTCCATAAGAGAGAGAAACGTCTGCGCCCCTTCCTGCCGCATCATGTCATTGATGAAACCAGCCTGGGCGACGGCGTATGTACCGGTCAAGCCGCCGGCGACAGCCCCGGGGAGGGCGCCGACGCCACCAGCCGTTGCGCCGAAACCGGCCCCGACCATAGCGCCACCAGCAAGGCCTTCCTTGCCATAGCGGCCCAGAAACTCAAACGCGCACTCCACGCCTCCGGCCAAGGGCACGCCCAGAGCCTCTACCGTACCGCGCACCATGCGCTCCAGGAGGCCCATGTTTTCCCGTTGCTTCTGATAGTATGTCTGCGCCTGGCGCAGCACATCCAGATGCTGCCGTTCCTCGTCAGTTATGGTGCCGTTCATCCATTTCACGGCCAGCTCGCCAACCTCCCGCGAGAGCATGCCGTTGTTCCAGGCGTTGCGGGCAGCGCCGATATAACCGCTTTCAAAAAAGCCGAGCTGTTCCGGATCAAGGCTTTTCTCAAGAGCGGAAAGCGCGACGTCGCTTGTCAGTGCCAGCTGTTCAAGACTGTCCGCCTGTCGCAGGAATTCCGCCGTCGCCGGCGTCTGGCTGATGTTGTCCATGAATCCGCGCATGAGCTCGCCATATCGGTCGGACTCGATCTTCTTACGGGCGAAACCGCTGTCATCGTCGACGATGCTGTAGGACAGCCCCGAACGATCCGCGAGGTCCTTCAGCTCAAAAGGATTGACATTGAGACTATTGCGCAGGGTATGCAGTGTCTGCGGCAGCGTTTCGATCTCGTAATCCGTGATGGCCTGCGTGGGATTTTTCCATGTGGAGAGCACGTCTACCACGGTTCCCGTCGGCAATGTGGTGCCTGGTGCGACAGTCTTGTCACCATTCTGCGTCAGGTCGATAGGTTCGATGTCGCCAATATCCGTGACGGCGTCGAAGTCTACGCTCTCGGCATCAGCCACATCGGCGGCAGACGTTTCCGTTGCCGGGGCAGACTGCGGCGCGGCCTCTGCTCCCATGCCCATGTTGGCATTGTATTCCTCACGACAGGCGTCGATATCTATGCCCTGACTCATTATTTGCCCCCCTTCTGCTTCTTGTACGCGCGATAGCCTGCTGAATACTGCTTTTCGGTATAGCCGCCATCATCACCCTCAGGCTTTATATCTGCTGCCTTCATGAACCTATCCAGCAGCGGCTTGTTCTGCCGATTCTGGAAAAACATATATTCTCGGTAATACTCGGAGAGCTGTTCTCGCGAATAGCCGCCGCCCCAGCCCTCTTCCTTTACGCCAAGGGCCTGCATGTAGTTTTTCACGGCGACGTATTCTGGGCTTGTGGTTTCGTCGCCCTGTACCGGCCGGACTTTGCTGTATTTGTCCATCACGCCGGGGACCAGACCATGTATGGTATCCACGCTGGAGAACAAAGACCCCTTGGCCAAGGTGATTTTCTTGAAAAAGTCCTGAGCTTCCTGCCGCAGTCGGGCATAGTCTTTTTTCTCGTCGGCGTCCGTCATGTTGAGGAACCGTGTCCACAGTCCCGTTTTGCTCGCGACGCCCAGCTCTTTCGCGTGATTCTTATTCTTTTCTTCGGCAAGCCATTCGTTCGCCACGTCGTCGAACGCATTTTTAATGGTAGGCAATGCCGTGCGAAACGCCTGGTCCGTAAACCGCTTGGCCGTTTTCGGCGTAATACGAGAACCGTATTCCGCCCTGACATTAACCTCTTCGCCATTCGCCAGACGATCGGTAATTTCCTGCACAGCCCAGGGGTCGTCGTAATAACCTGGGTTGCGGAGGTTGTTCGCAGCCTTGTAAAAGTCCTGCCGTTCGTCCAGCGGCAGCTTCTGCCCGATCTCCATCATCTTCTGATAGCTCTGCTCCGGCGGCAGGTTAGCTGCCTGCTCCATCTCCTTAAGCGACGCCAGCTTGCGATCGCGCTTTTCAAGATTGCGCATGGATTCCTTTGCCGTGGCGTCGTACATGATACCCTGCCGGATGGCGTCATACACCTCTCGTTTTTCCGGATCGTTGCCGTACTGCTGCTCCAGCAGGGCAAGGCGCTCAGGTGCATTCATGTTCATTGTGTTTGTCAAGAAATCATCGACAGACTGTTTTTTCTCGCCGGTTTCGATGGCCTTGCTGTAGGCGATGCGCTGCTGCGGCGTCAGGGCGCTCTGCCCTTGGCCGCCGGGCGTTCCTTCCTGCTGGAGCATACCGCGTATCATGGTGCGCTCCCGTCCGAAGCGACTCCGCACGGCGTCCTGTACGGCCTGAGTCGACGACCCGAAGTACCCGCCGCGAATGCCGTACACGGCATCGACAAGCTGTTCTTTGCTCATGCCAGGCTTCCAAGCACGCGCCAGCAGTTTTGCACCGCCACCACCGCCGTGCTGCACGGCAACGCTCCACGCCATTTCCTGCAAGCCGCCATTGCCTTCAATCATTGCACGCTCTTCCGCAGGCAATTTCGCCAGCATCGGACCGTAATGCGCCTTTTCGATATATTCGCGCTGCGTACGCTCAAATAGTTCTGGATTAGCCTCGGCTTCCTTGCGATAGACATCCACAGCAGCGCCAGACCGACTGCCAGTATTAAAGCTGCCGGCAGACTTGAGGCGCCCGGCAATGGCCGCGCCTTCCGCCCCTTGCTGCGAAAGGTAGGCAAGCCATTCCTGATAACTGCCCTGTTTGCTTGAAAGCTGATATTTGCCGTACGACGTGCCGCCGTTTTTGTCATAGCCAATGGCACGCACGCCATGGCTACTGCTCTCAAACTGCGCCACGCGGTCGCCGCGATGGCCGCCACCTGAGAATGCCGCCACATCAGCCGCAGCACCCGCGAAGTCCTTGGCCGCGATCTTGACGTCGATGCGATTCGTGGCGATGAGGTTGTCCAGTTCGTGCTCCAGTTTCGACGTATCCTCGCCGGGATGCAGGCGCTTGTACGCCTCCAGCACGCCAGCCTTGAGGAATCCGTGCCAGGCGGCATTGTCCGGATCGTTCTGCACGGCCCTGCCGAGCTCGTCTTTTTTTCCCTCGAAGATACTGGTATTCCACGCCTTGTCCTGCCGCTGCTGAAACTGCGCGCCCTGGTTGTCGTAATGGACGCCGTTCTCGCGCAGGTGCAAGGTGGCAAGCTGCTCATACGGTCCACTGACACCTTTCTCGCGCAAGCCTTTCAGATGCGATTCGCTGATCTGTGCCCATTGCGCCTGGTAGTCAGCCGCAGCCTGCAGGCCGTTCTGCCCCTTGTGCGTCTTGTCGTAATCGGTGCGCCAGGCCTCCATCTCCTCGCGAGCCTGGAGCAGAGCCTCGTCAACATAGGCGCGGGAAGTCTTGTCACGGTACTCGTTATAGAGCCGGTTGCCGCTTTTCAAAAACGTCTGCAAGCCGCGATTGAACTGCTCCCAGTTCTGCGCGTCCATCTGGGCGTTGCGCGTGGCCTGGGCGCTCACGATGCGAGCCGCACTGTCATCCAGACGGGCGGAGACGTTGGCGCCGGCTTCGGGCCCGGCCGTCTGCTGGCGATATTCCGGCATGCCGCCGGATGCGCGGAGAGGAACACGGAAGGCGTTATTCATGATCTACCACCTCGTTACGCTTGCTATGCCGTTCGGCCGATTGAATCCATTAGCACTGGTGCTCCTCATGTTGCCGACTACCGTGCTGCTTCCACCGCCGCCGCCCCACATGTTGGAGCCGAACATGCTGCCCGCCTGACCGATGCCGCCAAGGATCGTTCCCGCCATACCCAGGCCGTTGTTGCCGCCGCTCACGTTGTCCGCCGCCCAGGCATAGCCCTGCGCGTTCTGGTTGCTGTTCCAGGCCTGAATCTCCAGATTGCGGGCCTTGTCCAGCCCCTGCTGCTGCAAAGCCAGGGCGTCGATCTCGCCGCGCTCCGCCGTGTCCATGTTGAGATCGAGGGCGCTGCCGGTGTTCGTGGCGATGCCGCTGGCGCCCTGTCGCGCACGTTGCGCGCCGATGATAGAGGCGACTTCCTGCCGTTTCCGCGTGGCGGCGTCATAGCCTTCCTTGCGGGCGGCGCGCGCCTGTTCTTCGGCGAGATCGCGGTTGCGCTCGGCGATCTTCTGCTGATAGCGGTTGGCGGCCTCCTGCTGCTCGGCCTGCCGTTGCGCGGCCTGCTGCTGGGCCATGGACGACATGACCGTTCCGGCGACGGATGCCGCGACGGAAACTGCCGTGATTACTGCGGCGGTTGTTGCGCTGATAGCCATTTCTTAGAGCTCCTTGAACCAGGTTGTTTCGGTCATTTTTGCTCCGAGCCTGCGATAGATGGCATCGCACGGACGCTCTGCCTGCGACACATAGGCGACGCAATCGACGCCGCGATCCCGCAGCGTATCCTCTGCCCAGCGCAGCATCCGGAGCGCGACAAAAGGGTCGCGCCGCATATCCTGCGCCACATAGAGCGCGAGGCAGCTGGCCTGGACCTTGCCTTCAATGTTCTGATGCGGCCCGACACAAAAGGCGGCGTAGCCTTTCAGCGCGCCGTCATCATCCCGCGCCGTGACGATGTGCATTGCCCCGGCCTGCTCGATGCTCCTCCACACAGGGAAAGAGATTGGCGTCTCCACGCGCCCGTATGTCTGCTCGCCGATCTCGGACCAGTGCGCGGACGCAAGCGGCAGCACCTCACGCTCGATGGCGGCAAAGGGCTCCAGAGTGAAACGCACGTCCATGCCTACACCTCTCCGAAATTGACGTCCGCCATGATGGCGATGACGTGCCAGGGCAGCGGCCGTTCCTGCACCAGCCAGATGCTCGTGTTTGTCGCCTGCCCGCCATGGGGTGTGCATTCGATGTCGCCGGTGAACGGCGGCACAGGCTCGCCCCACTGCGCCGGCACAAAAGGAAAGTCGTACAGATGATCCAGGTCGGCCCCGTATCGTCCGCCCACGCTTCGGAACAGGCGCACCACGCACTTGCCGTAGCCGCGCATCTTTCCGAGCGTCACACCGTTCTGCAGCTGCGTCTCCATGGGCAGGGGCGAAAGCACGGACGTGTACGGCAGGCCTGCATGAATCACCTTCGCCGCATAGGGTATGGTGATGGAACCGCTCGACACCGTGCAGCCTTCAACGGGAGATCCGTCTGCCAGCACGGCCACTTCGCGCCCTTCCAGATGCGAAAGGCCCGTCATCGTGGTAGTCGCCGTACTCGACGTCTGCGTCTTGCCACAGTCCACAAAGTAGGCGTCTTTTATGTCGTCTGTCTGGTCGAAGGGATCGGCAAGGTATTCAAGAAAATACACATCGCTTTCGCCAACGTTACGTTTGACAACCAGTTCCAGGACGTCGCCATTCTCTCCCGCTATGGATGCGACACTGATCACGTTTCCGTCAGTAGGATGACGCGTCCAGCCTTCAATCTGCTGTTCTTTCATATATGTGAGGGCCAGCAACAAGCCGTCATCGCGCACACACCAGACGTGGCTTCCAGGCGTCTGCTGATACGCCCACTGCTTGATGGTATGCCCCTCGAAGAGATGCGGCGCCAGGATGGACAAATCGTTGCCGGCGTAGCCGTCCTTCTCAAGCGAGTAATACAGATCGCGCACGCGCGAACCATGCCGCTGCATGTGAAGCACTGAATTGCCGATGATGAGCGGTGCCAGGTTCGAGCTCCCCCAGTAACTTTGCGCCGTCACATAGCTCACCTTGGCCGTCATGACACCATTGTCACCGGTTGCCTTGTATTCAGCCCCAGTCGTGCCGAGCAGAAGATCGCCAAAACTCGCCGCCCACGTCACGCTATTGATGGCGCCTGAGGCGATCATGTATTCAATGGGATCGTCATCCTGCAAGGGGCGAGACTTGCGGAAGTTCTCAAAGTCGCCAGTGCGGCTCATGTAGAAATAGGACGGATCTTTTTTGCAGCCAGCCAGCACCATACGCTGCTGATGGAATGCCACCACGCCGGGATTGTTGCCGTTGGCGAAGGGATTCCAGTCCTCGCGCGGCGTGTCGCTCGTGTCGGCCTCGTAGTTGTTGTCCGTGAATGACGTGCCAGTCGATATACCGATAAAGCCGTAGTATCCGGCTTCTTCGCGGTAAATGTTGTATTCCGATGCTCCAGTGACAGCCGTCCATGAGATGTCGGCATGGTCTCCCTGCGTCCAGTCCGATGGATGCTTGCCGTCCACCTCTCCAGCAGGAGAGGCCAGACTGTCTCGTCCGTTCGCATCTACTGCGACCACCTTGTAGCGCAACGTGTAGCCGGTGCCGCCGGAAAACGTTACTGTGGGCGTTCCAGGCGCCGCAATACTCTGGTTGAGCGTGACGGACTGAATCCCCCAGGCATAGACACCAGGCGTGCCACTCTCCGAGCGCGTAACCTTATGCAGCGCATACTTCGGATGTGCCAGATATACTATGTCGCCAACCTGCGCCCAGGAAATGTCCAGCAGGTCTGCCTCCAGATACGGCGTCGTGATAGGCGACGACAGGTTGTCCCGCCCGTTGGAGACGCGCAGGGCATGGTCAGAAAAAACCAGAACGAAGTTGTTATCCGGCTCGGCATTAAACGAAAACGGAATCAGCACGGAGTATCCTGGCAACGTGGCCACGAATTTCGTCCCTGGCCTGCGCGCTGCGTCACCATGAAGCCCAGGCAGCATGTTCTGCATTGACTGCGAGAAGTTGCCGAAGCGCTCCAGATTCCACCGGGCCGTCAGCGTCGTGGCAACCTCGCCACCCGTGAAGTTGTTCCAGGCTATGCGCGCCATTATGCGTCCCCTTCCTTTGCCTTCAGATTGTCATACAATTTCAGCATGGCCGCGCAGAACCCCAGCACGCTTTCCCTGCCCATGGTGTTCGTCAGGAACATCTGCCATAATGTTTCCTCCTTATGGCAAAAGATTGATGTATGAACTCGCCGCCCTATGCGGCGTTGGTTCCGAAAACCTTCATAAGCATCATTGCCGACACGCTCACTAGCGACGGAAGTATCCAATCAAGCATCCCTTTAACAGTCCATGCCGCAGGCGTTAGAGGCGCGTACCACGGCATATTTTCACGTTTCCCGTCGCCATATTCATCTATCCAGCGATACTCTGCCTGCGTGTACTCGCGCCCCATATACCAGACGGCAGGGAAGGCGCACATCCAGAAAGGCAAATCAAGCAATGCAATCGCAAAGCAGACGGTAAGAGTAATGAGCGCGTGAATCATTTATCGTTCCATCTGCGCTAGTTTTGCTTCAAGTGCCGCCATGCGTTCCTCAAGAGCCGCTATGCGAGTTTCAGCCTTGTCCGCACGATCTCGCTGATACACACATTCAAGAGCAAGTGCCTCTTCATACCGTATGCTGTATTTATCACCCGCCTCCTGAATAAGGCGCTTCTCGGTATGCGCTACAGTAGGGCTTACTTTGTTACCATCGCTATCTACAACAGCTTCGGCATCAACGACTTCTACTTCTTCATATTCATTGCCCCATGAATCATAACCGAATAGACCATATCTTCCAGCATCTAATGCCTCAGAAGAAAATGCTTCCTGAACTTCTTGAGCTATAACGCCAATATGAATACGAGCATTTACGCCCTTCTTTTCTATGGCATCCTTCATCTGAAAAACTTTGAAGCCCACCTTCCCCCACGCTCTCATAAGAGCGTCAGAAGGTTTTGATATATTAGCTTTTAACCTAACATCAGAGCTTGACCAAGGACCTGTTGTCGCATACACGTTTGACCAACTATGGCTTCCGTCTCCCAAAGACACAGAGTTGGTTACATGCGGGCGGACATAAGTATTGCCCACATCTATACCGTTTGAAGTTGTACCCGCAACAAGTATTTGTATGTTACCTGTACTTCTGTTTACTAAATATGCATTATATTGATTGACTGTTATTGTGAAGACAGTAGCGTCTGAATTATTCTGATCGACAAATACCGCTCCTTTTGAAGCACCGACGCCATCAAGTACAATTTGCCCAAAAGAACAAGTGTCTCCTGAAGTTTCATTAATAAATCCCAAAAACCTATCATATCTATGATAATGGCTTACTGGTTCCCCGCCTTCTGTTTCTGTCCACCTTGCTTTAACTGATAAATGTAAAAATGTTCTTATTTTTCCATGCCAAGGAGCAAAGAAAAGACCTTCTGTTTCAGTTTCTATTCCATCGCTATATACTGGAGTTGTTCCAGAACTACTTGCATTCCTGCAAATAGCATCAGAATCTATTACAGAAGCATAGTTTTGATTTACCCCCCATCCTTTTTTCCCATTCAATGTTACAGTGCCTATGTACGTTGATGCATCCCCAGAAAGCAGATATATCAGTGTTCCATCGCAAGCTAACCCTTGTCCACCATAATTACCCCAAGGACTCTTAAAGCTGTATGATTGCAACCCCTCTATGTTGTTTGCATCTCCCTGCATAATTTTAGCCAAATCCCAAACACGAATTGTTCTTGTTTGGGTAGCATTCTCTTCAACAACGTCATACGCCATAGCAACAAGCCACTTCCCATCATAAGACACGCATGTTTGCATGTCCTGTGTGTTGTCAAAATTTGTACTGTTAAACAGGGTGAAGGTTCGTTCTATTGTAAATGTAGACGGAGAACTGTAATCCCAATCAATGACATTCGCCGTAAACGTCTTCGTATAATCATACGTTACAGTTCCAGTTCCAGAATCATAACTTATCGCTGGGTTGCTTTTCCCTATTATCCTGAATTTCGTACTGTCCCGATAGAAACCCATGCCTTGATGGCCGACAAAACCATATTTCCAGCCACTCCATCCAAGTACAGTTCTTTGTGTCGGGTCTTCACTCCATCTAAACGCATATAATCCTGTTTTTCCGCCAGTAATATTGACGGTAACATACATGACATTCGTATATGGATCGACAAAAATTCCCTGAGTAGCCCTGTCCCATCTCTGAGAATTAACAGACGGGTCTATATTCGGATAGTCACCCCCGCAATCCACAGGGTCTATAGAAAAACATGCAGATGACACTATTGGCGATAAGGTATTGACTACATTGACATACGGAGCTTCAACGTACCCATCAGAGATAAATATGCCATCTACCTTATGGGACAAAACATACCTGCCTTTTGGCACAAAGACAGTTTTTTTCTTGGCGGCGGCCGCTTCAAAAGCCGTCGTGTCGTCAGTCACGCCGTCACCCTTGGCGCCAAAATCTTTCACATTCACCACATCGGCAAATCGGTCCGCAAAGAGGCGGGAGGTCGTCGTACCCGTGGCAATGATGCCTCCGTCCACGATGGCCTGCGCCTGGCTCGCAGAAGTCGCCGCCTGCGCAGCCCACGTCTTGGAGCTTTTGCTTGTGCTGTCGCTCGGGTCTGGCGGGGTGGAGCTCTGCGCCCAGGCGCGCGCCAGATTGGCAGCAGCATCCGCCTGTCCCTTTGACGCGGCTGACAGACCGGCCCACGTCTTGGAGCTTTTGCTGTTGGCGTCACCAGGATCCGGCGGAGTTTCGCTCTCGGCCCACGCCTGCGCCAACGCCGCCGAATCTGCCGATTCCAACGCGCTGTTCGCAGCGGAATTGCGTGCCGCGTAGATGTCCTGCAACAGTTCCTCTCCCGACTCATCAGACGTTGGCAGGACAGTGATGGCGCGATCCAGCTTTTCGCGCAGCTCCTGGCGTTCCGCGCAGTCCTGATCCAACCGCGTTTCGATGACTTCCGGGTCAAAGCGCGTCGCTGAAACAAGGTCCACACGCTGCACAAATGGCATGTTGCGCGTGATCGCCAGCGTGTAGCCGGAGGGCAGCGGCGCTCCGTCCAGCGTATAGATGACAGTGCCGCCGGCATCATCATCAAGCACGATAGTTGCGTCATCGGTCACGTCGGTCAGAATGTCGCCGGAGTCTGCAATCGTCACCCGTATTTGAGACGGATCCCAGACCTTGAACGTGAAGGCGAACTCCGTGGCCACTCCGTTTCCTTGATATATAACCCTGCTCAAGCTGGATTCTAGCGTCATCTCGCACCTCAATTACACAGTAGAAAGAGATCTTATTCTGGTTTCGTTGGCCATGGCGTAGTACAGTCAGGCTCGCCTGGCAGCTTTCCTCCGTCCCACGGCGCCCCCTCTTGTGAAGGCAAATCCCTTAATGCCTGCCTGTATGTTTTTACCTTCGCAAGTTTCTCTTTTGTGATCGGATAATCTGGCATAACCATGTAGTCCGTTTCAGCCAGCAGTTTATCCCTGTTCTGTCGCAAGGTGTACCAACGCAAATCAGTTGAATAAGTAGCTTTCATTTCTTCTTCAGAATGGTTATAGACCAACTCTCTGCTTTTTGTGTCATAAACAGGGAATGAAGGACTATCAAAAGGAAAATCAATCATTGTTATCTCCTTAAACTTGTAGTTAACCTACAACAACACCACCATTTGACGTTACATCAGCGGTTTCAATAGTAGAAGATGCCCATGTTGCTCTAGATGATGTAGCAACAAGACTTAGCGCATTTACACTAGCAAACCTAGTAACTGTCGAATTTGTAGCACTTACGTTAGTAGTTGAATTATTGACTGTACAACCGTATCCTACATTAAAGATATGATTAAAAGTATTATTCTGTAATGTAAATGAAGCGTTATTTGTTATTAAACCTTGTAGTGTACTATAAAATAACTGTCCAGAACCCATAGTGGCATTTTTAACAGTAATATTACTGCTCAAACTAAGATAAGCATTATGACTACAATAGAAAACACTACCATTACTAGCTATATTTTGACAGTCCACAACAACATCTAGATTAGCATTAAAAGCAAGTAGTGATGAGTTTATAACACGAATTAAAAAGGAAGCGTTAGACGGAGCAGTAAAAGTTACTTTAGCACCATCACCGTTAGGAATAAAAATAACAGAACCGCCCACATTAACAGTAAGCGCAAGACCAGAAAAAATAACATCGCCTTTTATGTAAATACACAGAGGCATTGCTGAACTAAGTTTATCCCCATAAAATGTTAATGTGTTGTCATCGCCACTATAAGTACCAGGCATGACATACAAAATATGTGCTGGTGTTTCTGTTGTGGGGTTCACAGCAATGGCGTGGTTGTTTATTATGCCTACTCCTCTTTTAATGGTCTTAACGGCTGTCGCTTCCGTAAATCCATCATTGCCGTCATCGCCGTTGACTGCATCAACGTAAATTCTTGTATGTCCATCCAGTTCGACGAAATTTTTAGTGGAGCTCCCTGTTCCACCGTGTTCAACGGGCAGAACGCCAGCCACGGGTATCACTTCCTGATCTGCTGACCCGTCAAACGTAGCGTCGTCAGTAGCCGCCAGGTTTGTCTTCAACTTGCGCGCCGTAGCCAGTTTAAGGGCAGTTTCCGTAGCGCCAGTTGTATTTCCCGTTCCCCCATGCGTGACCGGCAGCACCCCCTTGACCGCATACCGCATGGTCGGTTCTGGGATTGATTCGGGCTGCTGCACGTTGGAAAGGTCTATCACCTGATTGTAAGCCATTTCTTTTCTCCTTTTGCCTACCAGCCACGGGCCAGCAGCCATGTGTCATCAACGGGCCTCGCCGCTCCCTCTGATGCCGACGCTTCATACGCCGGAGGGATCGCCGCCCGATAGAGTTGTTCCAGTTCCTGGACTTTCTGTACGTTGTTCTCCAATAGCGGCACGGCAATGAGGCAGGCCATGCGCCGCGCCATAAGCCCGACAAAGAGATCGTCCCACAGGCTCACGTCCTCAACGTCTATCGTGTAATCGACATAGGCAGCCTGCTCCGTCGTAAGCAGAAAAGTCACGCCATCGGTGTCGTGCGCGAGCCTATACGGCACACGGCAAAGGGGGCGTGACACGGCATCTTGCCGCAAAACTTCATGCACCTTGAGGCACTTGCTGGGCAGACCGTATGCGTAGTCGTATTCTCCGGCCCACTCTTCGGGCAGAGTTTTTTCCGCCAAGGCCACACGGCGCTGCGCAAAATTCCAGGGATAGTCCCGTAGCGCCTGTCGTCTCGCCGTGTCCCAATAGAGCGCACACTGTTCGGCCTCCGGCGTATGCTCGCTCTCGCTGGCCACGCAGCGCGTACCGATGAAGCCGAGGGCCATGTTCCAAATTTGTACCTTGCTGACCTGCATGCTCTTTCCCCGCAGGGCGGAGCCGTTGCCGACCCCGCCCTGAATTGCTTGCGACTAGCCGACCACGCGGCCCTTGTCGATGTAGAGGCCTGCCTCGTAGGGCTGATCGTCCTCACGCACGATGGCGGCGGTGATCTTTCCGGCCGTGAAGGTGGAACCGGTCAGAGTCACGTCGACTTTGAGCCAGTTCTTTTTCACCGCGCCAGGCAGCCAGCGGAGATAAATCCTCGCGCCCTTGACCAGGGCGGCAGTCAGGATCGTCTCGCTGGAACCGGGCACGTCAGAATAGTCACCGGATTCGCTGTCAGCTTCCTGCAGCTTGAGCGTGATGGAAGTGCCGGTGGCCGCCGTCTGATTGCACATGGCAAAGACACAGATCGGCTCGGCACGGCCGGGTTTTTTGAGGGCATTCAGCGGCACGGCGGCCGAAGAGACAGCGCTGCCCAGCGACGCGTTCTCGAAAAAGATCAGATTGTCGTCAAAAATCATGGTCGAACCTCCTTAGGACACCACGGCTTCGGTGGAGACAATGGCGTCGCACTGACGGATGGGACGCCCATGCAGGAACGGAACAGCCTTGCTGTTGAACTGCTCGCCGTACACCAGCTGCACATTGCCGTTGTCGATGGCCTGCAGTTCCAGCGCGGTCAGGACGTCCTGATTGCAGTACCAGATGGCGCGGTTGCGCAGGTTGGCGGGCATCATGTTCTTTGCCTTCACGGTCAATGCCTGCAGATCGATGTAGCCGCTGCCGCCCTTGCGAACGGTCAGCTTGGTGCTGTCGATGTTGCAGATGCGGACAACGGCACGCCAGTCGCGAACGGCCAGGCCGCAGCGCCAGTTGTACTTGTCGCCAACACACTGGAACTTGTTGCCCGAGCCGTCAGCCGTCATGTACTTGCCGAGGTCCTCGTTCTGAAGACCGCCGGTGCTGCCCTTGGGATAGATGCCATGAACGGTGTCAGCACCCCATGCCACAAGATACATGGACGTTTCCTTGTTGGCCGTGCTACCGCTCGCCGTGATGACGTTCGGAGACGACAACGTGGGATAACGCAGGGCAAAACCGTTGAACTCGTCCGGCGTGGTGGCGTTGTCGCCGTAGAACAGCGTGGTTGCGACCTTCTGACGCATGGCCTCGGCGAAGGCCTTGGATTCGCTCAGGCGGAAGGCACGAGCCTTGTCGCCGTAGAGCTCCACCTCGGCAACGTCCAGTTCCTGCAGGGCTTCCAGCATGCCGCAGACCTCTTTCACCTGGCTCCACTGCGACTTGCTGGGCGGCGTGCCTTTGTAGAGACGGCGCCAGTAAACAGCAGGCAGGCCGGTGCGGATACGGGTGAGATGCCCGTCCGACTGGTTGCTCTCCATCCACTGGACGTCACTGAGCACGTCGTTGGTCTGATTCATCAACTCAATCACTTCACCCGCCGGCTGGCCCTTATAGAAATCCTCCAGCTCGGCGAGGGTGGCCACAAGGCCCTTTTTGTACGACATGACGATTTCCTCCTTACTTCATGTCAGGCCACAAACGATCCTCAAGCGGCTTTTCGTCTTGTTTTTTGCCACTTGAGCCCACTAGCCGATCCTCGCCCAGCGCCTTGCCGACGCGGGCGAAAATTTTGAGCACGGCAGGATTGCTGCCATACCCAGTCTCTTCAAGCATCGCGCGAATGCTTCCATCCGTATCGAAGGTCGCCAAACCACGCTTGGCATCGGCGACGTTTTCGTCGAAATTGTCGCCGCCGAATTCCTTGTCCGCCTTGGCTTCCTCGACCCACTTCTTGAGCTGCGCGGCCTGGCTTTCCTGGTAGGCAGTGTAGTTGCCGTGCATGTATTTCAGTACGACTTCGCCCTGCTCTTTGGTGAGCTTGGCCTCCTTGCACATCTCGTTGAGCTTCTTCATGTCTGCATCCGTGATGGGATACCCATCAGGCGCGGCGGTCAGCTCAAAGTATTCCGGCTCCGCAGGCTTGCTTTCCTCGGCAGGCTTTTCCTCCGCCTTGGTTTCCTCTGCGGGCTTGTTTTCCTCTTTTTCGGTGGCGTCAGGGCCCGTCAGCAGCGTGGTGCCCTGCTCTTCAGTTGTGTTCTCAGCCGCATTGGCGACGGCATTCGTCTCATCAGACATCTATTTTGTCCTCCCTGAATATGTCAGCCAGCTGGTCCGCCGGCAGTTTTGCGTCATATATCAAGCGCAGGATTCGCTCACCGATATCACGCCGGCCCTCGCGAAAACCGGCACGTCCAAGATCCATTGGCACACCGGTCGAGCACAGCAGGTCACTGACACTCAGCATCCAGCGCAGAAAGGCGCGGCCTGACTCGTCGTTCGCCAGCATCTGCACGGCGTTCTGTCGCTGCTGTTCTCTGTACTTCTCATTCATCACATGCCCCCAAGGCCGCCGAGCAAGGCATCCATGGCTGTCTGGCCGTCAGCGCCGACAGGTGTCGCGCCAAGGTTCTTGGCCGCGTTGGACATGCCTTCCATGTTCGCCACACCCTGCGCCGTTTGCTGCTCCTGGGCAGCCATCTGCTGGGCCTCGGCACGCTGCTTGCGAATGACCTCAACCTCTTCCTCACTGCGAAGCAGAGACGCCGGAGCGCCAAGCTTGTCCGCGTACATGCGCACGGCCACATCGGTATTGATGTTGTCCAGCACATCGGGTGCGCCCTTGGCGAGACCGGACACAAAAACCATGGTCTGATCCAGCGGCGACGTGCTGACGAGCTTCTGAGCCTGCGCCATGACGCTGACGAATTCGACCTTGAGGTCTGCGCCAGCAATCGTTTCAGGAGGCTCAGGAAGAAAGTCGTACTGCATCATCAGCGAAAACGTGCGCTTGATGAGGGGGCTCAGGAATTCTCTGTCGAGACGGTCGACAACGGGGCCCAGGAGGATGAGTTTCTCACGCTCACGGGCCTCGATCTCCGTTGCCGTGATCTGCCGACGGTCATCCATGATGAGCATCTTGAACAGGTCGGCGAACAGTCCGTCGTGCACCTTCTGCTGCACGTTCTTGATCTTCTCTTCTGCGGCAGCGATGAGCTGCGGATTGACCTGATGCAGCGGCTGGATCTGTGCCATGTTCTGGTCGAGCGGATCGAAGTAGGTAACGCCGCCGGGAACATTCATGACCTCAATGGCCTTTGCGCGAGCAGGCACGATGATGGGCGGATCCACCGCCTTGTGCATGGATTTGAGCGTCGTTGCGCCCATCTGCTGCAGCATCCTGCAGTCGGGCAGCACGTTCATGGCTGGGCTGCGGCCATACTTGTCGATGCCGCAGGTGTCCCAGCGCGGGGCAAAGGCGGGGAAGTCCTGGAAACCAGACTCCCTCAGCACAGCCGTCTTGCTCACGCCGGTATGCGCACTGCCGCCCCTGAGCCACCACACGGACGCCCAGGGCATATCCTTCCCCTTGAGGCTGCCGTACGCACGATCAGAGCGCGGGAAAACCGCATGGATGACGTCGAACCAGTTCTCGACATTGCTCGGCGTCTTGGCAGCCGTGACAACGTAGGCGGGGATGTTCTTCTCTTCGAACTTCTGCAGGATCTGCCGCGCCGTCATTCGAGTGCGGTACATGAAGGTGTCAACGTCGCCCTTCTCATCAACATCGAGGACGTACTCGCCGCACGGGATCAGGCGAAAATGCAGCCCGTCCCAATCCGCCGTCTCTATGAGCAGGCCTGGCCCAAAGGTGCCAAGGTCGCCATAGAGCGCGTGGGCAGCGTTGTAGAAGTTGGAGCGATGCAGCAGGATCCGCATGCGCTCCGTCACCTCGTCAAGCCACGCCGACGCCTCGCTGTCCTCTCCGAGCTCGTCTACGCCAGACAGGCCGAGCTTGAACCACGGACGGGCTGGGCTGCTCATGCCGCCCTGCATACCGGCGGCAAGCGTTCCCATGTCGATGATGCCCGTGGTGTCCACGACCTTGCGGTTGAGGATCTCTGGCTTCGGCGTGCTGGTGTCGGTATCCACCTTGAACCGCGTCGGCAGGAAATGCTCGGCGAGGTCGCGCCAGGCAGTATCATAGGCCGCTCGCTCATTGCGGAGCGACTCATACCTCACGTTTAGGCGCTCGATATCTACGGCCATGACGATATCCTCTTACTGTCCCAAGAGCGTCTTGCCCTGGTTGTTGCCGTTGCCAAGGGCCCCTTCGCCCGTCAGAATGGTCGAACGCAGGCCAGCCGCTTTAGCAGCCTTGTCCTTCTGACTCTGACGCGCAGCCGTAGCCGCTTCGGTCACCGGCTTTGTCACTTCCGCTTTCGGCGTGGGTTTCACCTCGGGCACGGACGCACCGCCGCCTCCTGCATTAAATCCCATGTCGCTATCCTCCAAGGTTTGACGGGTGCAAATTACCAGCACCCCGTCCACATATCGATTGCGCCTCGCCAGCCAGCAGGCCGACGGAAGGCGCGAAACAACTGCAAAACCGCAGGCTGTCGCCAGGTTGACTGAATGGCGAAAGACCGCAGGTGTGATGCCATAGAGAGCCGTGGCATCAGTCATGCCGAAAACCCACTGAAAAGCGCCCCTGGCCTGCCGCACAGCGTCCTCAAAACCGCGACGAAACGCCGTGAAATCAAATCGCCACATGCGGTACTCACGCCGAGTGAACGTCGCCATGCCGCAGTAATTGCCGAATGGATCAAGAGAGACGCCGAAGATGTTGCCGTCCCTGGGTTCCGTCAGCTCCATCCACCGCTCGGGAGTCATGTTGCCGGCAGGACAAGCGAACTCACCGAGCCCCTCAGACATCATCCTGGTATACAGGCCCGACCTCACAGCCGGATCAGTGACAACCTTGTAGCGAAACGCTGGCTGAATCATGCGTAGCTCCACATGTCGTATGCTGTCTTTGAACGCTTCGGCGCGTCAGAAAGGTCCGCCGGGCGATAGTACCCGACCGCCGCATAGCGCATGGCGTCGGCGCCATGGGACGTCCAGTCGTGACGCGGCTTATCCTTGAAGCAGCCCATCACGTCGTCCCACTCGCGCTGATAGCCCCACAGGCACTGCAGCCCTGCCTTGCACTTCTCACGATCGAACCACGCCACAGGGATCACCTGGCGCACGGCTTCGATGCCGTCCGACACCGGTTGCTGAGGACACACGCGGAAATTGATGCCAAGCTGAGATGCCGTCTCCAGACGGCTCTTGCCGCTGCCGAGCTCGCGCACAGCGATGTCATGCGGCGCGATGTGGGTGCCGTACTGATAGCCCTTCTCGGCGAGCACCTTTGCGTAGTGCGCCAGACTCTCGCCGCTGGCCTCGTAGTAATCGATGAAGCGCCACTCACCGGCGTGGCCCACAGGGAGATGCTGGAAAAACCAGATGGCCGTGCTGTCAGCGACGCCCAGATCCCACGCCGTGTTGACGAGCAGCTGCGGCTCCACGGGCACGCGATCTATGCGCCCCGCTTCATCTGCCGCCTGCAGCAACTTGCCGTAGTACGAGCCGGACGCCACCAGAACAGGATTGCCCTCCCAGACGTGGTCATACTTGTCGGGATCGGTCGCCTTGCAGTGCTCCATTTCCTTGCGCAGCACCTCGGGGAACCATGGATTGTCCCTGTAGGTGACCTTGCGCACCACTGAATCAGGCGGCGGTGTGCCGATGACAAACATCTCCCAGACGGGCGAGTTGACGCGGTCAGGGTTGAACGACATCCATATCTCGCTGCCCTCGGCCCGCATTGTGGGGATGAGCAGATCTAGACTTTTTTGAGAGATTGTTTCGGCTTCCTCGATCCAACAGTGCGTCAGTCCCTCGTAAGACTTGATGCGCTCGGGATTCGTGCGCAGGCCGGCGAAAAGGAAGAGAGATCCGTTCGCCCCGCGTATCTCGGCATCCGTGCTGGTGTAAAAACCGTCGAACCCGAGGCGAACAATCTCATCATCGAGGAGGCGCTTGACAGAATCGCGGATACTGTTCTGAATCTCGCGGGCACAAAGAACGCGGACAGGACGCTGCCGTCCCATGACAAGCAACGCCGTAGCAAAGGAGCGGCTCTTGCCACCGCCTCGGCCTCCATAGAAGACCTTGAAGCGATGCGGCTCGAACAAGCCCTCGAATGCTTCCGGCATCTGCACTTTATTCATCGCTCGCCTTTGCCTTTACGAATTCCACTGTGAAAACCTGCTGTACCGGACCGCCATTCGGGCCGGATACTTCCTGCTGCACTTTGTCCGTGAACAAGCCGAGATGCTTGCCCTGGAGCTCCAGCCCCTTTAGGGCCGTCTTGTAGTCCTCAGCATCCTCGGCCTTCGTGGTGCACCTGACGATGCCCTTGAGCACATCGTCCGCCTTTATCTCAACACGCTCCATGCGTTCGGCCTTTGCGGCCTGTATGGCAGCTGCAACACTAACATTCACTAACAGCCGACCAGCTGCGGCATTTGCCGTTTTAGCGCTGTATCCGGCCCGTATCGCCGCCTGAGTGGCGTTAAGATCGACAAGGTATTCCTTGACGAAAAGTTCTTGCATTGCACTCAAAGGCCGCGCCATGTCTTTACTTCCCCAACAGACCGCCGTCGTGCTTCACGCGATCGGCCAATTCCTTGCGCTTGGCGTTGTTGAAGCGATCCACCGTGCCGACGAGGTAGCCGGTGATGCGCCGTATGCGCTCGAACTTCACGCCAGCCCCTATCATCCCGTGCTCATCTACATGCAGCATTACCTTGGATCTCCCCTCATCATGGGCGCAGTGCCCACAGTCTTTCTGATCTTAAAGACGAAAGTGTCGAGCATGTTGCCGCCCATATAGGCGCTCATGCCGATGATGGCCGCGTCGACCGTGGGCGGCCATTCAAAATAGTCCAGTCCCCAGTAGACAAGCACGGCAACAAAGCTGCTCACCAAGAGACTGGAAAACAACTGCGTCCAGCTGTGCCATCCGATGCGACTAATCTTTACAAACGTGGCAGCAACGGCCAGGCACAGAGGCACGGCGATGCCCTGCAGGAGAGGGCCAAAACCGTCGCACGGATTAGTCGTCATTCTTTCCTGCCTCCATGATCCGTCGCCACTGTCTGAGAGCTTCGAGGTTTGCATTGGTTCGCTCCATGGTTGCCTCATCTTCAATCAACAGCCGCACCAGGTCGCCCTGCGTTCTGGCCTGCGTTCTGTCCGGGATAACGATTGGTTCCAATAGAGCGGCAGGAGGTAGGGCTATTGCCGACTCTCTCGGAGCCTTCGAGCAGGCAGCGCACAGAATCAGGAAGCTGCTGATCGCTCCAAATACCAGCGGCCTGTAAAGCCGCTTCCATCGCTTTTTGGCGCTCTCGTGCATTTTCTTCGGCCTCCTTGAGAGCCTGTTCATGCGTTTCTATTGCGGCCTCTTGGGCCTTGACCTGGAGCCGTAGCGTCATGACAGTGCGCGTCAGTTCCTTGTTCCGTCCCTGCAGGTGGGAAAGCGAAAATCCTGCGAGAACGAGGAGGACAGCGCAAATGCCCGCAACGGCGGCCGCCCTCATTCCTGGCCCTCCAGGCTGTCGACGTACTTGTCGAGGTCGTTCGCCCTGTTCAACCAGCCGCGCAAGAAGACCTTCTGGCTAGGGCGGCTGGCCACGATGCCCTGATAGAAGGCCTTGCGTTCGGAAACGATGGCCTTGGCGAGAATGAAGGCGTTGCTCGCCTCAAGGGCAGCCCGTGTCTTCGGCCCCTGGATGCCGTCGATTTCCAGCCTGATGTTTGAATTGACGCAAAGCGCGTTGAACGCCTTTTGCGCGAGCTTGATCGCCCTGGAGACGCCGTGATTGACTGAGCAGTCGAACAGCGTCACGGCGAAGGGAAGTGCATACCGTCCATAGTTCGGCACATCCCAGAAACGCCAGCGAAAGATGTCGCGGGCCTGGTCCTGTCGGAGGTCGACGATCGTCTTCCGCGTGACGGGCGTCTTGATGCCGAGACACAAGAGCTTGGTTGAATCGAGACGGGCGCAGTCTTTCAGGAATTCAAAGCTGACGCCGAAATTGGTGATGCCGCCTGCGTCGGCCTGGTCGTCAGTGAGTCCGCCTTCCCATCGCGCGGTGAATTGGTATGCTGCCTCGAACTTGTCCATGCAACCTCCCGATTTGGGAGAATCATATCAATGGCGAAAACACATGGGCAAGGCGAAAAGGGATTTTCTGAACGCTTTATTTTCGTGTCTTGACGTGGAGGGAGAGAGGGCTTATTGAAAAAGAAAGGGCGACAGGTTGCACCCTGCCGCCCACGGGGCATCACCCCGACAGTATCACCGCTGTGACACGGTCAAGATTTCGCCCCCGAGGAATGGGAGTTCCCCGGGGGCACCTCATTTCCTCAGCCCAAGAGCTTCAAAATGAGCGCCGCGAGAACGGCGGCCAGCAGCGCGGCCAGCACGTCCCGCAGGAACTTCGCCATAGGCATCACCTCCTTTCGGAGTGACGCCCCGGCAAATCAATATCAGCTTTTCCCCACGTCTTCAATGCTGCGAACGCGCACCCTGTGACAGCCATCCCCAACGACCACAAAGTGCGGTTTTGCTCCACATGTAGGGCACTCGCAGTAAATATTAACACAGTGCCCAGCTTTCCTCTGTCCCCGTTGAATCAGCCCCTCAGCCCCGCACTCCGGGCACGCCACAAACCGTCGCGGCCGTCCGCGTTTCATTTTGGTTCAACCTCGTATTCGTCCAGCCAGGCACGTATCAGGACAACGATGCTGTCGATGATCTCAGCTTTTTCGCGTTCCGTGCCCTCGTTCTTTTCAACGGCCTGCACCAGTTCGCCGTATTCCGCGCCAATGCGTCCGAGAGCCTGATACTTCCCCTCGGCGAAAACGGGATGCAGTTGCCGCGCTCTCCAGAGGGCCTTGATGATCGTGTGGATGAATGTGTAGCCAGCTTCGCTTTTGCCGTTGCCGAGGATTCGCATCTGCTCCAGTTCGGAGAGGGTGCCGACGTAACAGACGTCATCGCAGGGCTGTTTGCACTCGTTGCAAGTTTCGCTCATGCGTTCCCCTTCATGTAGTTCTCGATGTGCTGCCGCGCCTCGACCACGCCATGAGCGACGAGGCAGCGGTAGCCCTGCCCTTCCAGACGGGCCATGACAGCCTTCTGGGCGTTCGAAACGCGCCCGCCCTTGTTCCGCTTCATTTCCAGATACAGACCGTGCCACGGGCCCCGTGGCGAGGCGAGAAAGAGGTCCGGGATGCCGGCAACGACGCCCTCGGCCTTGAGCTTTCGGCAAGTGATGAGGTTACGCGCCCCGCCGTTGGGAATGGCGTAGAGCAGCACGCCGGGGGCGTTCTGCTTTGACCACCAGCGCCACCAGGCCATAAGAGAGACCTGCTCGGCGTGTTCGGATGCTTCACCCATGTTTTTTTCCCTGAGAACGCCCTCCGAATTATTTTTGAATTAATGTATGTTGACATTGCAATAATT
>JAILMX010000044.1 GCA_024692205.1 Desulfovibrio sp.
GAACAGCTTTCGGATGCGGCGCTGAGCGTGCTCTTCGCCGATGAGCGCAGGGAGCAGCAGGCACGGGAAAAGCTGCTCAACGAGATAACCTCGGTCATCGCCGACAGCTATTCCTCCATCATCTACGTCGACGGCGAGGACATGAGCGTGCATTCCATACGCAGGCCGGCGAAAGAGGAGCATGGCCTGGAGAGCCTGCATGCGGGCACGAGCGTGCGGTTCATGATGGACCGCTACGCCGAAGCGTTCGTCTTCGGCGATGACAGGGATGCGATCGCCAAGTTCGGGGACATGGATTTCGTGCGGATGCGGCTGAAAAGGGAGAATCCCATCCTGCGCAACTACCGTGCTCTGCGTGACGGGAAGATCGTATGGCATCGCCTCATGATCGCCCCTTTCGACAGACATCGGAAATACGTCTTCGCCTTTGAGAACATCGACAGGCAGGTTCAGGCAGAACGCGTCGCCCAGGCGGAAAGGGAAAGGCTGAGCGACATGCTCGAAGGCCTTTCGCGCGAGTACCTTGCCGTGTGGTTCCTCGACGGAAAAAGCGGTGAGGTGACCCTGATAGAGAATAACTGCCGTAACTATGACGGCAGTGCGGAAGCAATCGCGATAGGACGGAAGAAAGTGGACTATCGGCTCTCCATCGGGGAGTATTTCAAGAAATTCGCCCCGAAAGAGGATTACAGCCGCCTGATGCAGGAGACCTCCTACGAGAACCTGTGCGAAAAAGTCGACGAGGACGCCACGTACGCCGTGAATTACCGTCGCGCGAGAAAGAACGGAAGCTTCGCGTTTTTTCAGGTGTGTTTCGGCAAAATCATCGACGCATCCGGCAATGTCAATTTCGTCGTCGGCTTCCGCGACATCGACGCGATCATGCGGGACAAGCTGAACCGCGAGGCGGAGAAGGAAACGGACAGGGCCGTCATCAAGATACTCGCCGAGGAATATCTCGCCGTCTACCTGATCGATGCCGACACGAAGACTGTCATCCCCTATCGGGAGAACGATCTGGGGCGCAGGATAGCGGCGATGGCCGGCATGAACTACGAACGCGTTCTGACCGATTGCCTCGCCTACCTCGTCCGTCCCGAGGAGGCGGATACGCTGCGGAAGGCATACGATTTCGACGCCATAATGGCGGTCTTGCAATCGGGCCGGACCCAGTCGAATATCTATCGGAACAGGGAAGGCCGGTACCGGCGGGTACGTTTTGTGAAGATCAGCGAGGAAAATGGCCGGATCAAGCGTTTCGCCGTCAGCTTCATGGATGTCGATGAGAGCATGAAGGCCGAGCGGGAGCGGCAGCGCGAGCTCGAAGCCGCCCGTGACGCAGCCGAGGCGGCGAACAGGGCGAAGACCCTCTTTCTGTTCAACATGAGCCATGACATACGAACGCCCATGAACGCCATCGTCGGCTTCGCCGACCTCGCCGCAAGGCGTAAGGACAGCGAAGGAAAGCTTGACGAATACCTGCACAAGATACGGATGTCGAGCGAGCATCTGCTGGGCATACTCAACGACGTGCTCGAGATGGCGCGCATCGAAAACAATCAGGTGACGATAGAGACTGTTCTGACGGACGCCCGCACGTTTTTTTCCGAGATGACGCAGCTCGCGGAAGAAGTGATCGGCGCGAAGGCGCTGCGTTTCGAATTCGCAAGCAACATCACCCACCAGTGGCTCTACATTGATCCCGTCCATACCGCGGAAGTTTTGCTCAACCTGGTGACCAATTCCGTCAAATACACGCCCGAAGGCGGCGCCATACGGATCTTCGCCCGGGAGATCGCCCTGGACGGGCCGGATGCCTGCATCATTGAGACCAGCGTCGAGGATACGGGCATCGGCATGAGCGAAGAGTTTCTGGAACACGCCTTCGAAGCATTCTCCCGTGAGCGGAGCTCGACCGTCAGCAGCGCCTCGGGCACAGGGCTCGGTCTCGCCATCGTGAAGCGCCTGGTCGAACAGATGGAGGGGAGCGTTCGCATCGAAAGCGAGCAGGGCAGGGGCACGAAGGTTGTCTTCCGCATACAGCACCGGATAGGCGCGGCCCCCGATGTCGTCGTCCAGGCCCCCTTGGATGAGTCTGCCGTGTGCTTTGAGGGGCGGCGCATTCTGCTTGCGGAGGACAAGGATCTGAACGCCGAGATCGCCATTGAGCTGCTCTCGGAGGAGGGTTTTCAGGTTGACCACGCGAAAGACGGCGATATCTGCGTCTCCATGATTTCGCAGGCGCCGGCGGGAACGTGGGATGCCGTTCTGATGGACATTCAGATGCCGAAGTTGGACGGATACGAGGCCACCCGTGCGATTCGCGCCCTGGGAGACCCCGCGAAATCCGGCATACCCATACTGGCGATGACCGCCAACGCTTTCAAGGAGGATGTGGACAAGGCTCTCGCCGTCGGCATGAACGGTCATGTCGCCAAACCCATCCACGTAAAGAAACTCCTGCAGGCCCTTTCGGCGATTCTGCAATAAAGCCCGGCAAAACGAACAAGGCCCGCCAAAGAGCGGGCCTTGCCGTCATTGAGAAGAGGACGGGGTTACAGCGCCTTCGCGATGCGGTCGGCCGCCTTCATGGCGGCGAGCACGTCCTCCGGGGCCACATCGAAGGGCATGTTGACCATGGTGTCGCCCTCGGCGCAGGCGGCCCGCGCCGCCTCCATCAGGTGCTCGTCCGTCGCGCCCTCAAGGTGGAGGTCTTTCAGCGTCGTCGGCAAATTGCAGGCCTTCTGGAAGCGGATGAACTTTTCGAGCTCGTCGCTGGCGGCGTTTTCAAGCACGAGCTGGGTGACGGTGCCGAAGGCGACCTTTTCGCCGTGCAGAAGATCATGGGTCTCTTTGAGAACGGTCAGGCCGTTGTGCACCGCATGGGCGCAGGCGAGGCCGCCCGTTTCGAAGCCCACGCCGCTCAGATAGATGTTGGCCTCGGTGACGTTCTCAAGCGCCCTGGTGCTGACGCCGGCCTCGCAGGCCGCCTTGGCCTTGAGGCCGTCGGCGAAGAGCGTGTCCCGGCACAGTTTAGCCAGCGCCATGCCGCCCAGCGTGCAGTGGCCTCCCGTAAGGGTGACGGCGTTCGACTGACTGCATGCGGCGGCCTCGTAGTAGGTGGCGAGCCCGTCGCCTATGCCCGCCAGGAGGAAGCGGACGGGCGCCCTGGCGATGACCTCGGTATCGACGACGACCATTTCGGGATTGCGCGGCAGGGGCAGGTATTTCTCGAATTCGTGGTTGTCGTTGTAGATCACGGAGAGGCGCGAGCAGGGGGCGTCCGTCGAGGCCGCCGTCGGCACGATGATCACCGGCAGGTTCGCGTAGTAGGCGACCGCCTTCGCCGCGTCGAGCGTCTTGCCGCCGCCGATGCCGAAGACGACGTCGTTCTTGCCAAGCGCCGCCTTGTGGCGGTTGATTTCCATCATGGAGCATTCGCCGCCGAAGGGGGCGATGACGTAGGCCTGTTTCTTCGCATCGAAACTGCCCGTCAGCTCTGCGTGATACGTTTTTTCGATGAAGGGGTCGACAATGAGATAGGCTCCGTTTTTTCCTGTCTGGCTGTAATAGTCGCACAGTTTTTTCAGTTCGCCTCGACCTTGGATGTAGGAATTGGGAGAGCAGATGATACTGGGCATGGAGACTCCTTTTTGCTTGTTATTGCATCCGTCCTGATGCGTTTCAGACCAGCCACGGGGAAAACACGCCTGGCTCTCCGCTATCCCCGAAAAAAAATATTGTCAAGCCTTTCAACCCCACGCAAATCCTTCTGAAACAAACGGTTGCGATGCGGGCATTGACGGGGGCGAGAGGTCGCCGCAAAGCCCCTTTGCTTGAGCGGCAGTGTCGTGTACAAGAGCAGATGCGTTGGGCTAAACGAAGTCGCTCCCATGCCTCTGCGGCGTACGCGCCGCGGGCATATGCGGCGTGAGGGCCGCCGAACGTGCCAAGCATTTTCAAAGGGGGAAGAATGGACGTACTCATTCCGCCTACGACGCCGTTCACCTATATAAGCGGGCTTGCGGCCCTGAGCATCCCGAAGGGGAAAAACGCCTCCGCGCCTGCGAGCGACGGGCGCGCTGATTTCGACAAATTCCTGTGGGGACGGGGCACTTCGGTGGATACGACCAGATATTGGGGCTGCGTGGATGTCGAGGACCGTTCCCCCCAGATGAAACTCTGCGGCATGATCGACAAAAGGCATGGGCAGCCCGTCTATGCCGCTTCGCATGAAAGAGCCTGCGCGGACCTCTTCGTCAGAATGGTTTTTCAGCTGGGTATCTTCAATTTCTTCTATCTCGGTGAGTGGTTTCCCTCCGATGCCGCCAGGGAAAGGGTCTTTGCCTTTTTGAATGCCCCCGGCTTCGTCACGCGGCTCACGGAGGCGGAAAAGCAGAAGGTCGCCCGCTGGAAACGGCTTCAGACCGAATACACGAAATGGACCGAACTGCCCGCGGAGAGGGATTGATGGCGATACAGGGAACCCGCCGCGCGGAAACGGTCGAGTCCGTTGGGAAGGGCGCCTTTTCTTGTTGCATGCGCCACGAACAGGCTTCCGGATGCCGGGCTGCCCCGTCCGTCTTGCCGAATCACCCGTAACCCGCGACGATGCGTGCCAAGCGTTTCAGCCTTACAAGCCCGTGAAGTATGTCATCTATTCGCACAGCCATGTCGACCATTTCGGCGGCGTGAAGGGAGTGATATCCCTCGAGGACGTGCGCGACGGCAAGGTGGGCATTCTTGCGCCGCAGGGCTTCATGGAGGCCGCCGTGGCGGAGAACATCATGGCGGGCACGGTCATGACGCGCCGCGTGATGTTCATGTACGGCACTGAACTGCCGGCCTCGCCGACCGGGCATGTGGGGGCGGGTCTTGGCCTGAGGACTTCCTCCGGCACCTCGGGGCTGATCCCGCCGACGGATGTCATCACCGAGGACGGGGATCGCCGGACGCTGGACGGCCTGACCTTCATCTTCCTGCTCGCTCCCGACACCGAAGCCCCGGCGGAGATGCACTGGTACATTCCCGAACTCAAGGCGCTCACCGCCGCCGAGAACTGCGGACACACCCTGCACAACCTCTACACGTTGCGGGGGGCCAAAACGCGCGATCCCCTGAAGTGGGCCCGGGCGCTGGATGCCACGGCGGAACGTTTCGGGGCCTAGGCGGAAGTGCTGTACGGCATGCACCACTGGCCCGTGTGGGGCGGCGAAAGGGTGCGCGAACTGTTGCACCGCACAAGCGATGTCTACCGCGGCCATGCCCGAGGTCATGGCCCTGTTCGAGAAACGCCTCAGCCCTGAAGAGGCCGCAAAGCGGGGGCTTTTGAAGGGCGATACCTCCTCTCTGGCCGGCTTTTTGGCGCTTCTGGACACCTTCCGCCCGGACTTCGCCATAGTGGAGCCGTAGACGCTGTCTGTGACCGGAGCAGAGAATGGCGAAAAGAATCAGGGTGACAAGCATCACAGATGATGCAATAATGGCTCTGACATCCTGACACGGAGGTTTCACCATGAAACGAGCACTGCTTATCCTGTTGAGTCTGGTGTACGTGATGGCTTTTTACGGATGCGTTCCCCCGCCGCCTCCGGATGAGGGATACCATGAAACGAATGTCTACGTGAACCGTCACAATCCGCCGCCACCGCCGCCGCGTGCGCAGCACCACAATCCGCCGAGGCAGAACCATCATGTCAACCACCCGCCGCGGCACAACAACGACAGGCATAGAGATCATAGGCGTAACTGACAGAAAGCAATAGAAGAAGCCCGGCACGGCGCAGTGCCGGGCTTCTTTCACGAAGCGCGCAGAAAACGGTTGCTTTGCCGTTCGGCCGGCAGGGGAAGAAAATCCGCCACCGTCGCGCTATGAGAACACATGCGGCATACGCAGACGTTGTCGTCCTTCAAGGCGGCTCTTTCGTGTTCTTCAACGCCCTTGCCATGCTTAGTCGTGATGCTGAACGGGCCGTGGCTGTGACAT
>JAILMX010000049.1 GCA_024692205.1 Desulfovibrio sp.
ATGCGCCGACCTTGAGGCCGTGCGCGGGGCGCTTCTTTCGTGGTTTGCGGCGAACAAGCGGGACCTGCCGTGGCGTGTGCGCTACACGCCCTACGAGGTGTGGATATCCGAGGTGATGCTGCAACAGACGCAGATGGAGCGAGGGGTGGCGTATTTCCGCCGCTGGATGCGCGAATTGCCGAGCGTCGCGGCGCTCGCCGCCGCGGATGAGGCGACCGTCATGCGCCTGTGGGAGGGGCTGGGCTACTATTCCCGCGCACGCAACCTGCACGCGGCCGCCAAGATCATAGCCGCGCGACCCGGCGGCTTTCCCGACGACATCGATGCCCTGCGCGCGCTTCCGGGCGTCGGGGAATACACGGCCGCCGCAATCGCGAGCATAGCCTTCGGCCGGCCCGTCGCCTGCGTCGACGCCAATGTCGAGCGTATCGTCGCCCGCCTTTTCGCCATTGACACTCCTCTGCGGGAGGAGCCTGCCAGAAGCCGGGTGCGGGTCCTCGCGCAGACGCTTCTGCCGCAGGGCAAGGCCCGCGAACACAACCAGGCCATGATGGAACTCGGCGCGCTCGTCTGCGGCAGAAAACCCCTTTGTGGGCAATGCCCGCTGGCACCCTTCTGCATCGCGCACAGGACGGGGCGCGATGCCCTTTTGCCCGTAAAGTCCCCCCGGCCGGATAGCGTGAACGCCACTGTCACCGCGGCCATCGTCGTGACGGAGAAGGGCGTGCCCCTTCAGAAGCGCCCCCGCAGCGGCATATGGCCTGGGCTGTGGCAGTTCCCCGCCTGCGAGCCGGGGGAGGGCGTGGCACCCGAAAAAGCGGCTCTGACCCTTGCCGAGCAGCTTACGGGCCTGCGGCTCAGGCTTGAGCGTGTTCTCCCCCCCGTGCGCCACACGTATACGAACCACAGGATACGTCTGCTTGCCTATGTTTTTTCGCCCGTGGGCGATGCCGCGCCTACCGGTGGGCAAACCCCGTCTTTCGGAGGGGGGAGCATTTCGTCCCCCCCGGATACCGTTGCTTGCCTTGACGCGGCTGAAACGGCGCGCGCCGGCCGGGGCAGAACACGCGGAAGAGCGAAGGCTCTCGATACCGCGCTCGGAGAGCCCATGCCCGCAGTGCGCTTTGTGCCCGTCTGCGACCTTGGCGGCCTTGCCATGCCCGCCCCGCACCGCAGGCTTGCCGAAGCGGCCTTTGCCGCCCGGCGCCAGGCCGAGCTGCCGTTGGGCCCGGGCGGGGCGCGCTGACGCAATTCCCCTTGGGCGGCGCGCTGTTATCCCACGCACCGGGACATCCTCCCCCTCCCTCTGAGCCCGATGCCGCTGACGGTCTTGCGAGCGCTTCCGACGGTTGCGTCGTCATGGCCGCACAGGATGGGTCGCTGCCTTCGCAGGAATGACTTGAACAATGCGTTTTTCTTGGGTAGACTCTTACATGGGAGTTTCCTCTTTTTACGGCAGGAAAGGCGTTTGACGCTTCACGCCCTTACGGTTTCGGCGTAAATAAAGAAGAAGACGTTGCGATCCGAACCCCACGCAGGAATTGTTCAGGAGACAAACGACATGACCCGGAAACTGCTTCTCGTTATACTCTTCGTGCTGGGGATAGGTATTTCGAAAGCCTATGCCGAACGGTTCGATATCGAGGGCTTCGTCGTGCGCCTCGATGCGAACTGCGCAGTGATAATCAGCAAGGATTCAAAGGCCAGGACCGAAGACGCCGCGTACCGTTTTTACGGGATAGGCATTCCGTCTGAAAAGCAGCCTTTCGGCCCGGAGGTTCGTAAATACCTGAGGGATGTGCTTGCCAAGGGGACGCGGATATACATAAAAAAGATGAGGGACTCAGGCGGAAAGGATACCCTGCCTGAGGCGCTCATACAGGTGTACGGCGAGTCCCTGAATTACGGTCTTATACGCGAGGGCCTCGCATGGGTCGACCGTCAGAGATGCCGGGACCTGTACTGCCGGCGCTGGCATATCGCAGAACACAAGGCCATCGAAGCCCGCAAGGGATTATGGAGCGTCGACGTGCCGACTCCGCCCTGGCAGTGG
>JAILMX010000052.1 GCA_024692205.1 Desulfovibrio sp.
TCTTCCACCAGTTTTTTATGGCAGGCTTCCACATTGGCGGCCACTGTGTCGGAATCGTCGTCGTGCAACAGGGTGCGACAACGAACCAGCTCTACGCCGAGACGGTCGGCGGCGCTTTCAATATCCTTCAGCGCCACAACATTTCTCCCTGTTGGGGAGTCCTCATAGACCACTCCAAGCCTTTTGAAGGGGAAGATTGTGTGAAAAAACTCCACCTGTCGCCGGAAACGCCATGGGCAGACAAGCGCCGCGAGGTTGTCTTTGCCGGAGTCCTCCACAGAGCGCACTATGCCCGATGCCACGGCATCGGTGGCGCTTGCCACGATTACGGACGCATTTGTGGTCAGATCCGCCATGAGCTTGCCCGCCCGCGTGCCGAGCGCGAGAATGACGTCTACGTCACCCCGAGTCTCAAGACGTTTCTGCACCGCCTGCCGCACTTCATCCAGTGCACGGTCATCCCATCGGGCAGAATAGAAACCGTCCTCCAGAAAGTTCAGATCGCCGTTGGAGTGTTTGCCGAGCCAGAGCCAGAGCGCATGGGCGCCGTCCTCTTCGTTCATGATCGGGGGCTGCGCGGTGATGTGGTCCATCTGCCTGAGCGTATGGGCAAGGCCTTGGAGCGTCTGTCGGTATTCATCAAGTGGGCCCGCTTCCACATAGATGATGCGCAGCGGATGACGCGCCGAGGCCGGAAAGGCGCAGAAGCAGCAGCAGAACAGAAGGCATAGGGTCGTGAAGACACGGCGTTTCATCTGGAGGGTGAACAAAAGGAATGTGGTCATACGGCTTCTTTGTCCGCCCCGACATAGCGGCACATTGTCAGCATGGTGATGTCGTCGGAGGGCGGTTCATCCCCCCTGAAGGAGCAGATGTCCGCGAAAACAGCCTTTTGCAGCGCGCCTGGCGTAGCCGATGCATGAGCCGTCAGGCAGGCGGCGAGACGGTCCTCGCCGTACAGCTCCTTGTCGGCGTTCATAGCTTCGGTCAGGCCGTCCGTATACAGGAAACATGTTTCGCCGGGGGCGAGCGCATCCCTGAACGGCAGGTATTCCACGCCCGGCATGGCGCCCACGAGCGGGCCGCTCAGGTTTTCAAGCTGCCGCAGCCGACCCTGGGCGTCCATCACATAGGGCAGGCAGTGCCCGCCGTTTGCGTACAGCATTTCGCCGGTCTCCGGTGAATACAGGGCCAGGAACAGGGTGATGAACATATTGCCGGGGTTGTGCTCCTCCAGCAGGGCGTTGACCTGCGTCAGCGCCTGCGCCGGGTCAAGGCCGGAGCGCAGGGCGTAGCGCACGAGCGTCACCGACATGGTCATGAACAGGGCGGCGGGAACCCCCTTGCCGGACACGTCGCCCATGACGAGCGCCTTGCGGCCGTCCTCAAGGGTGAAGCTGTCGTAGAGATCGCCGCCCACCTCTCGGGCCGGCTCCAGGAAGGCGGCGATGGCAAAGCCGGGTTCCGGCAGCGTGGTGTTCAGGTTCGGCAGGATGCCTATCTGGATGTCCCTGGCCGCGTTCAGCTCGCCTTCCATGCGCTTCTGCTCGGTCATGGCGGCCATGGAGGCGCGGATGTTTTTCATCAGATCCTGCCCCATGCTCGCGAAAGAACGCGCCAGGTCGCCCAGTTCGTCGTGGCGGCTCAGGTCAAGGCGCTGTGGCATCAGCTTTTCCATGGCGTCCAGGCTGGCGGGCGAAGTGGGGTCAAGGGCGGCCATTTCGCTCGTGCAGTCCCTGAGCCGTCTCAGGGGGCGCAGGGAGCGCATGACCATGAAGGCGGTGATCACCGCCGCGATGATCAGGATGGCAAGCCCGGCCAGAAGCAGGTGCGAGACAAGGTCGTCGGAGGGCGCGCGCAGCACGTCCAGCGGCGCGGCCATGACCAGATACCAATGGAATGCCTGCACCCAGGCGACATGGCAGAGGTATTCGCCGTCATCGGTATCCACCATGCCCATGGCGTGGTTCTGCACACGGGCCACGGCATAGAGGCCGCTCAGCTTGTCCATCAGGGCCGGCGTCTTGCCGCGCTTGAAGAGCACCTTTCCATTATCGTTGCGAAGCATGAGCAGCCCCTGATCGTATAAACGCACATGCTCGAAATTGTGCTTGGCGGCCTCAAGGCGGTTGCGGCGCAGGATTTCGGCCTCATGAAAGAGCGAGGTGAGCCTGAGGCCCGACACCAGCACGCGGTCCGAATCCAGCATGGCGGTCACCTTGCCGCGCCTGTTCGCATCGACGGGGAGGAAGAAGAGCAGGACATGCTCGTCCGCATTGTCTTTGGAAGGCCAGAGGGCGAATTCGCCGTCCGGGGAAAGGTTCATAAGGATGTCCGAAAGCGTTTGCCGCTTGACGCTGCGGGCCTGCGGCGCCACATGCATCTCGGGAATTCCCAGTTCCCGCAGTTCCCACACGGTTGACAGCGAGACGGAGAACTGCTCGTCAGTCGTGTGCGAGCGCTCGGAGGCATGGTTGCCCAGCAGGGATTTGCCGAGCTTGCTCCGCGTGGGGGAAGGGGGAATATTCTTTTCAAGGGCGAGCAGGTCGTTGCGGGCGTCCAGTGTCATGGTGCGCATCTCCCGCTTGGTGGAAAGCACCACGCGGACCTTGGCGGTCAGGTATTCCTGGTAGGAGGATTCCAGGCTCGATTCCATCGCGTCGGCCATGGTGGTGAAATGCGTTTCTTCGGAGGAAAGCACAAAGTGGCTGACGCGCTGCCATGTCAGAATCAGCGTGAGAATAATGGAAAAGGCCACGGCGCAGCCTACGGACAGGGAAAGCTTCGTACGGAGGGTCATATATAGCTACCAGGCGGCTTTTTTTAATGATTGGCTAAGAAGAAATGAGCGGGAAACGATCCTTTGCGGCCCCTTTCTGTAAATCTGCTAACCTCTCGGAATACAATGGGGGCTGCCGATTCCATCAGCGTATTTCTTCTTCCCATTTACTTGCCCTTTTTCACAAATGCCGTCAAGGAAAAGACCATGCCGTGCGCCTTGTTGTGAGACCTGTCCTCTCTTTGGGCAAGTTGATTCCAAACGGGTGACGGACGCATCCGATGAAGGATTTGCAAAGCGCGCGGCTATCGCTTTTTGGGGGATGGGCTTTGTTTTTAAGGCGAAAATGAGCAGATTTTATTGAATATTTTTTTGCAGAGCGGATGGCGCGCGCATCTTGACGGCGCATGTCAGGCGGTGGTCTGCTGTGCGCCTATCGTCAAAAATGGCGAAAAAAACCTGTTTCGACACCAGAACTATTCTTGCATAATTATTTGATTTGTTAGACATTACTTGTTATGAATCATCAAAAATGGCGATTACCGCCGCGCAAAAAAACGCTCATCTGTGCGAACTAGGCATTTACTTTATTGAAATGTAAGACTTTTTTTGTGAGGAGCACATGGCATGCATGTTGCTGATAGTGCTGTGACACGCGAACGCAAGGGGTTATCATGAGTGGCAACAGTAATTCCGAGTCACTGCAATCCGGTAGCAACGCCCTGGGGGGCTTGGATGTCGTGCTTGCGGCGGCGCACATGATTCCCCAGCAGAAGGACATGCCCGGCCTGCTTCGCATTGTGCGGTACTGCTGCCTTTCGCTGATGAAGTTCCAGCGCATCTGCATGATGATCGAGGCGCCCCTGAGCGAGCGGAGCAGGCTCTATTCGCTTGATGTCGTTACGAACAGGAGCACGCACTCCCGCCTGGAGATGCCAGAGGGCGAGGGAAAGTACGCGCTTTTCCGCCAGGCCGAAGCCCGTCTGCTCACGGGCGAAGAGCTCTTCATCGAATTTCCGGCGGCGGCGCGTCTGGAGGAGTTCAACGGCCTGCGGCAGTGCCTGCTGCTTTCCCTGTTTGCAGGGGTGAACGGCTATCATGCCGCGTTGATCTTTATCTGGACCGAGGATGCCCCGGGAGAGAACTTCACGACCCTGTGCCGCGTTTTGAGCGGCATCGTCTCCGGATCACTGACCAGGATCTTGCAGGCCGAGGAACAGAGCATGGAAATCGAGTCGCTCAGGGAGGAGCGCGACCATCTCAACATCCTGGTAGGGATCGGCAATGTTGTCAACAGTACCCTGAACCTGGACTGCCTGCTGGACATGGTTTCCCTTGATCTGCGCCGTTTCTTCCAGGTCAGGGACGTGGCCCTCGAGCTCCTTGAAGGGGAGGACAGGGCCCTCCTGTACGGCGCGCGTTCCGACAGGGCGCAGGCATCCGAGCCGCCGCGCAACGTCTGCGTGCCGCTGAAGGACTGCCTGCTGCGGCACTTCGATCAGGTCGAACGTCTCCGTCTGCTGCGCGAGAACGCCCTGCAGGACGTGCGGAAGACCGACCCCCTTGCGGCGTATTTTCTTACCGAGGGAAACAGAGCCGTGTGCGGCTTCCCTCTGGTGTTCCGTCAGAAGACCCTTGGAGTGCTGCTGCTGGCGCACGCCCAGGCCGATGTGTTTACGCGCGACAGGGCGAATCTGCTGTCGCAGATAGCGGTTTCCGTCGCCTGCGCCGTTCGCAACGCGCGGGAGTATTCCGTTACCTACGTCGAAAACCAGCGCCTTGCCGAGGAGAACGCCAACCTGTCCGCCGCGATGGGGCAGGAGAGCAGCGACAGCGCCATCATCGGCTGCAGCGAGGCCATACGGCAGGTGCTGCGGCAGATCGAGATGGTGGCGCCCAGCGACAGCAGTGTCCTGATTTTGGGCGAAACCGGCACGGGCAAGGAACTCGTGGCAGAGGCCATCCACAGGCGCAGCCCACGCAGAAAACGGCCCATGATTAAGTTCAACTGCGCCGCCGTGCCCGCGGGCCTTCTGGAAAGCGAACTTTTCGGCCATGAAAAGGGGGCCTTCACCGGCGCCGTCCGTCAGAGCAAGGGGCGCTTTGAGCTGGCGCACGGCAGCACGCTGCTTCTGGACGAGGTGGGCGACCTTCCCGCGCAGCTCCAGCCCAAGCTGCTGCGCATCCTGCAATCGCGGGAACTGGAACGGCTTGGCGGTCACACGGTCATCCCCGTGGATGTGCGGCTGGTGGCGGCCACAAACCGTAACCTCGCCGAGATGGTGAGCGAAGGCAGTTTCCGCGAGGATCTGTACTACCGACTCAATGTTTTTCCCATTCACATCCCGCCCCTGCGCGAACGCAGGGAGGACATCCCCCTGTTGGCCCAGTATTTCCTGGAGCAGATTTCCCGGCGGATGGGGAAGAATATCATCGGCATTGCGGCCGATTCCCTGAACTGGTTGTGTAGTCAGCAATGGCCGGGTAATGTGCGTGAGTTGGCCAATGTCATTGAGCGGGCCGTCATTTGCGGCACGGGCAGGGTGCTGCATTTGGAACAGGTAGGCCGAAAGGCAGATACGCCTGCCGCACACGCGGGCAGGCGCGGTCGGCCGAGCAAGCGCACGGCTGCGGCGACCCGAAAGGCCAACGCCGAAGACCGCAAGGAAATCATCAGGGCCGTACGGACCTGCAACGGGCTCATCGCCGGCCCACGGGGCGCGGCTGCACTGCTGGGTCTGAACAGGTCGACGCTCAATTCCCGCATGAAGAAGCTGGGGCTGGACGTAAAGATAATTATGGAAGATAGTTGAACCAATAAACGGCGGGACGCTGTACAATGGCGTCCCAAGCAGCAAGGAGGCGGTTATGAACGGAGTGGGCGGCATCGATATGGGGGCCATGTTCCGCAATGCCACGGCCGGACTGGAAAAGGACGGTCAGGCCCTGCAGAGCAAGATCGATCAACTGAGTTCCAAGGACAAGGTGGACCAGAAGGACCTGCTGGAAATGCAGTTCGCCATGGGGCAGTATAATGCCAAGCTGGAGGCAATGTCCTCCGTAACCAAGAGCCTGCAGGACATGCTCAAGAGTCTGGCGCAGCGCACGGGGTAGTCCGGCGTCGGGCCACGGCTGAAAGCGGGCGGGCCCGTCATCGGGCCCGCCGCCAAAAAGGGAGAAAGCATGCTGGAATTCGCGGCATCACCATCATACAAGGATTTGATGGACGCCCTCGGCAAGCTGGCCGAATGGTCAGAGCAGGCAGGGAAGGGCGATCTGCCTGCCGGCCCGCCGCCGGTGGATCTGGTGCGGCAGTTCAACGAGGCGTTGGAAGGAACTCCGGTGGAGGCGGCACAGCACGCCGGTGCCGTCGAGTCTTCCGAAACCGTCGTGCCTGCCGAAAACGCGGCTTTTGTGCAAGAAGCTGCCGTACCCGAAAACACACCTGCAGACGTCATTGCCGAGTCCGATCTGTTCCCGGCTGACGAAGAGCCCGTGCGGCCCGCCGACAACGATACGGCACCGCAGGAACGCCTGTTCGAAGAGCAGCGCCGCGAGATCGGCGACATGACGGAAGCGCAGGGCGTCAACCTGGACAGGGGGCTCGATGAGCTTGACCGGGCAGCCGAAAGCCGCCGCGGGGAATTCTTCCGGGCGGCCAAGCATCTTTCCGAGCTTTTGTCCAAGCCGGCCGCCGAAATATCGCCGCTTGACCTTTTGCAGGCGCAGCGGCTGGTGGGCGTGCTCAAGGTGCATGGCGAGTCGGGCAAGAAGGTTTCCGAAGGCGTCAGCGACACGCTGGAGCAGCTGCTGGAGCAGCAGGGCTAGGGGTGGCGCCGGAGCCATGTCCATTGTCAGGCAGGAGGAGGCAGGGGGGACGCCGAAGCCGGGACCCCTTCCGCGTCCGAACTGCGGGCAGGCATCCCGCATGGAGAGCATGACGCCCGAAGGCCGCCTGAAACCCGTTTGGCGTGTCGTCTGCCCGTGCGGGGTGAAGGCTCGGCAGTGGAGCGTGGCGTCCGAAGCCGCAGTGCGCCTCTGGAACAGAACAGTTCAGGCGACGGCCTGAGACCTGCGCCGCCTTGCCATGGGGGGATGGCCATCATTGTTCATCATGCCTTTCGTACTCTTTTGATGCGGCATCATTGAGGACGTACTGATCTGCCGATGCGTCGCGGATGCCGGTAGGACGAGGACAGCGCAATGGAACACGAGCAGCAGAAGCCAAAAGCATGCCCCGGGTGCGGTTCGCCGAACACGTATCTTGCGATACGCGGAGACCGGCACGGTTTCAGCGTCCTGTGCGAATCCTGCGGCCTGACAGGGCCGTGCAGCAGCGTGCAGCAGCATGCGCTTGAGGCATGGAACAGTCTCTATGTCCGGAAAAAGCGCAAGCACGCGCTGTGGTTTCTTCGAATATTTGAGGATTGACGGTCTGCGTGAAACTGGTGCGCCTGGACCCGAGGCGCCGGATACGTTCCAACGGTGGGCAGGTTCGGCAAATCACCTCTGACGACAAAGCGCCGTAGGCGCAGGGCGCGCCAGGACACCTTTCCGAGGGAGCGCTGTGAATCGCGAATAACTCCTGCCGTTGCCAGGCGCGGTTCTCGGCATTGACCAGCATGCTTATATGCGCGCTGAAATCTTTGACAGCGACGGAGCATTGGAGAGCGGATCGGCGGCGTTGCCGGGAACGCCGCGCCCCTGTTGCAAACGGGCATCCTGTTCTTATAGCGCGGCTTTACGAGTTCTTCGTCATTTTTGACGAAATGTGCCGAAGCTCCTGCCCCCTGGCCGCAATGCGCACGGTGTGGTACAGCAGAGCCGTAGCGTATCTCAATACCGCTTTCACCGCGAAAGAGCATAGTTTAGAGGAGCATATCATATGACCCAAAGCATACATGCGGATGCCGTCGTCCGGCAGGATCTCGCGAGCCGCGGCATAGACGCCAGGGTGGGCGTCTTCGGCGAGCACAAGGTGCAGTTCGGCAAGGGGCTACCCATCAACATCGCCAAGATAAAGACACCGTCGCTGCCCTACGCGGGCTTTTTCAAGGTCACCCAGATTTCCCGAGGCAGGGAAGGCATCGGCAAGGAAGCGGACAAGCTGCTGCACGAGCTGACCTCCCCCGGCAACAAGCTGGACGCGGGCAAGATACTTTCCGCCATCAAGGCAGGGCAGACGCATTTTGAACGCCTGAACAAGCTGGGCCAGATCACGCAGGCGCAGAAAGACGACACCATGTGGATGTTCACCAAATCGGTGGAAAAGCTCTCCAATGCGGACCTTGCCGCCGTGTACCAGAGTTTCACCTCGGCGGAAATGGACCTCCTGCAGACAGCCCTGCAGCGCGAGGGTGAAATCAACCCCGACGCCAGGGACGCGCGCATGGCGGCCTCGCGCCTGTTCGACCTGCAGGCGCTGGTGCTCAAGGAAGTGAGCAACCGCTCCGCCGTGGGCATCATCAACGACCTCAAGGCCAACAACCCCGGCGACCCCGCCCTGCGCGACCTGCCGGAACCGAAAAGCCTCTCCACCACATGGGGCAACGTGGACAGGGAGAAGGGGGCGGAAGAGCCGCTGAACGTGGAGCTGGACGAGCAGACCTGGCATGGGGTTCTCAACGGCGCGCCCATCCCCAATGACGTTTCCATCCTGGCATGGGGTTCTCAACGGCGCGCCCATCCCCAATGACGTTTCCATGGCGGGGCGCGGCCATGACATGACCGAGGCCAACCTGCTGACGCTCGTGGAAGTGGCGGCGCAGAGCGCCACCACCCGCGAGAAGACAGCCCTTGACCAGACGCAGCGCCTTGAACACAGGGACATCAAGGGCGTTTCTGTCAAAGAGATGGCCGACGTCATGCGCAATGCCGAGCTGACCTACAATCTGGACCCGAACAACCTGGTGAAGTACATCATCGCCAATCCCGGCGAGCCCATCAACAACATCTTCCATCTGGCGGAAAAGGGCATCAAGCCCAAGGGCGACGCCTACCTGGAGGAGCGTGACGCCGTGGAAAAGCAGCTTTTCCCGGAACTGTCCGGGCACGCGGCCAAGGGCGACGAGCGGCCCGTATACGGTGCGCTCAATGTCGGGAAGGACCCCATCGGCGCCGCGACCATAGGCTACGGCGACGCTTCCATCGTCTTCAAGCCCTCCGTGGCCAAGCGCGCCACCTTCATTGCGGACGACACCTTCTATTCCCCGCGCCTCAGCATCACTCCTGAGCGCAAGGCATTGTTCTACAGCAAACTGGACGGGGCGCACCTGCCCAAAAGCCTCGTGGACGCGCTGAAGGATGTCAATTCCAAGGAACACAAGGACTTGGAAGCGTGGTTCGACAGCAGCAGCGCGCTGCCCAACGCCTCCATCCGTGCGCTGGAAGACCCGCCGGCCTCCATTTACGCGCATTTCACGGATCAGGAAGACAGCCGGTATTTCAACGCGCTCATGCCCCAGTGCTTCATTGACAAGGAGGCCACGCGCAACACCGTGGCCACCTATGACAACCTCGAGTCGCTGGTGGTGAACATGGGCGACATCAACGGCAACGCCCTCGCCAACGCCGCCCTCAAGAACCGCCAGGGTGGGGAAGGGCGCGTCGGCCTTGCCGGCATCCAGTACATCGAGGCACAGATACACGGCCCGGTGATCCCCAGCCGGGACATTGCCGAAATCCGCATCAATGCCAAAGCCCTTCCCGGCAGGAACGAGGCGGAACGGGCAGAGTCCCGGCGGAAGCTGGAGGAGTTCGGCCGGGAGAACGGCGTCAAGATCACCTTGGTGGATTACGATTTCCGCAAGATTTCCGAAAGCGGCACAGCCCTCAGCACGGAACAGGCGTCCTTCAACGCGGCACATGTGGACACGCAGAAGCTCAATGCGCTCACGCAGGACTACCTGGACAACTTTGAAAAGCATGTGCAGGACATGATCGCCCTGGACAAGGACTCCGCCGGCCTGCCGCAGGGCATGCTGCGGCTGGAAGGCGCGGCCCTGCGCAAGGCGAAGGAAACCTTCGCGCAAATCCTGCCCGGGTATATCAACGAATCGAAGGGGAGGGACGAACTGGCCGACATCTTCGACAAGGCCATGTCCGAGGCGCTGAACTCGGTCGGTCTGGGCGCCAAGGCGACGTGCCTGAAGGCCATTGCCAGCGGCAAGCTGGCCTTTGCCGGTGAAGCGCAGAAGCAGGCGTTCATCACCTGGGTGTGCAGTTCCACCTCGCTGCCGAACATCGACGCCATGCGCGCCGTCTACGCGCAGGCCACGGGGCAGGCGGCGCTGTTCCGGGAAATTGCCAACGCCAACCCGCCCATGACGCCGCAGGAAATCCTTGCGCGCATGCAGGCCGTCACACGCCAGACGCGCACCATCATCACGACGGCCAACACTTCAGGCTCCGATTTACGGCATGTCGATGAAAACGACATTGCGAACAACGCGGCCTACGTCACCCGGCTCATGCTGCAGAGCGGCGAGCCGCCGCTGAACGCCGTGGGTCTGCTGCAGGTGTTCGAGGCCCTGAACAACAAGGACGTGCAGTCCCTGGCCGGGCAGCTCACGCTGGTGGCCTCCAATCCCGAGATCGCCAAGGCCGGGGATGCCGTCTCCTTGATGGACGCAGCCTCCGGCCTTACGCTGGGCACAAAGCAGCTGGCGGCCTATCTCAACCGGGCGTATGACGAACCGGACGCCGTGAAGAACATTTCCATGCTGCCGCAGGCGGCGCGCGACGCCGTCAAGGCGCTCGCGCCGGAGGCCGGGGAAAAGATGGACGAGATATGCCCGGCCTACGTGCCCTTCCCCCAGCCAGCCAAGCCCGAAAGCATGCCCACGACGGAGACCCAGCGCCGCAATTTCCTCGTGAAGACTTTGGATACCTATTTGGCCAAGGAAAAGACGGGCGAGGACTTCACCCACGGCCGGGGCCACATTACGCGGGCCTATATCTTTGCCAACGCCATGAGCAACATTCTGGAGGAAATGGAAGGCGTGCCCGTGGACCGCAATGCCGTGCTTCTCGGCATCACAGGCCACGACCTCGGCCGGGAGGGACAGGGTGATGACCTGTGGGAAGAACAGAGCGCCCAGCTGACCACCCAGGCCATAAACAGCGAATTCGGAGATGACGCCATGGGGCAGGACTACGCGGATTCCGTGGGCAACTGCATCCTGCGCGGCAAGACCGAAACCCTGGAGGCCATGCTGCTCAAGAGCGCGGACAGCCTTGACATCGGCAGGACGGTGGAATTCGACACAAAGTACTTCCCCTTCCTTGGCGACAAGGACCCCAACAAGGAGCCCAGGGAGCCGGACAAGTACACCGTGTCTTCGCCCAAGGTCAAGCTGCTGCGCGAACAGCTCGTGAAGGAAGCGAAGATACTCGAAATCATCACTGACCCCAATACGCGCTCCAGGGACGGGAAGTTCCATCTCATGGAGCTGTTCTACGATGGCACGGAGCAGCAGAACGCCATCGTCCGGCAGCAGTACCAGGACCTGGTGGACGACATCAACAGGGAATACAAGGACCAGTGGGACGTGGATTCCGAGAGCTTTGTCACGAACATCGAGAACATCGTGCTGAACAACCCCGACCTCTTTCCCGTACTGTCCAAGTACTACAGGAAGGGCTAGGGCCGGTAGTCACCGGCGGCTTTTGCAGGACGGATAAAGGAGCGACATGCAGTTTTCACTCGTGCTTGACGAACTGGCCAAAAAATGCGGCCTTGGAAGCTTTGAACCCGGCGGGGAGCTCTCCCTTCTGTTCGACGGCCAGCATACCGTGACCTTCCAGAGCGACCCGGATGACAGGTCCGTCGTCCTCTTCGCCGAAATCTGCGACGTGGACACCCTGAGCCCGGACAGACTGGGAGACCTGATGGAGGCCTCCCTGCTGGGCTCGCAGACCGAGGGGGCTTCCTTCGCCGTAGCGCGAAACCTCGCCAAGCTGATCCTCTGGAAGCGGCACGACGACGACTTTTCCGACGTCGCCGCGCTGGAGCGGGCCATCAACAGTTTCCTTTCAGCTGTCATCACCTGGAAGGCCAAACTTGCGGAGGGCGCGCGGGGGGAGACGCTACCGTCAATCCGCCCGCCATAAGCGGCGGACAGATGCGTGTATGAGCCGCTGGCGCCGCCAGCGGCTCCCGCCACAAAGAGGAACGCCCCTATGCTGGCGCGTAGCCCCGCGTTGACGGGCGCGCGTTCTGCAATTTCGGGGGCTGGTCAGCGCGCGGCTTCATCTGTTCGACATTGACGTTCTCCTCCGGCCGGATGTTCACGTTGCTGACGCTCGTATTCAGCTGTATCTGTGACATGAGTTCCCCTCTGATGTCACGTTCATCCTGCCGGAAAAAGATGCCCGCGGAGCGCAGCGTCTCCGCGGGCTCGGGCCCGTCTTTGGCGTATCTTTCAGTTCTTCCGCGCAATCCCGTCTGAATCCGCAAGAAATCCTCCTGCCCCTCGGCGAGGCCGGAAAGCACCAAGTTGGACTGGCAGATGGCGGTGTTCGCGCAAGCCTTCTTCCGCGCCTGCTGTGACTCTATCGCATTGATGCCGCTGAGCGCGGTATCCTTGTTCGTCTTGTCGAGCTCCATCTGCAGCACGGCCAGTACCAGCTGCGGACTGCCGGAAGCCGAAAAGTTGCCGAATACTGAACCAGTGCTGTTGACTGAACTGCCCTAGTTCATTCCGTTTCTCCTGTTACTTTTTAGATTTTGCCGCTCGGGCTTCGCCTTCGCGCTTCGCCTTCGCTTTCGCTTCTTCCAGCGCCTTGCGGATTTCAGGCGTCATGTCCGCCTCCTTGATTCCCGAATAGCCATTGGGCAGTCCGGCGGACTTGCGCAGAGATTTCTCCATGTCGTCGAGTTTGGAGTATTCGTCCTTGATTGCGGCGAATTCCTCGTCCTGTTTTTTGCTGTCTGCTTCCGTGAACATACGTCCTCCTTTTGGCTACTGGCCCTTGGCGAGGCCGGCGCGTATCTGGTTGGACTGACTGATGGTCGTGTTCGCGCCCTGCATGTAGCTGCGGAAAATATGTTTCGAATCGCAAATACACGCTGTTGCCTTCAAAATACAGCCCTCAAAACGTCTCCGCAAGCCCTTTTTCAAAATTTCCTCAAAAAACATTTTCGACATTTTTGATGAAGGCAATGCCCAGTAACGGAAAGCGACCTTAACGGACTTCATTCTGGAAGCGGGCGCCCCATATTTCACAGTGACATGGCATCAGGGCCGCATGCCGTTCGGAACGAACGAGGCCTCATCAGATTGCCCAGAGGCGGGCTGGGCCAGCCACTCCTTCCAGTAGCGCAGGGCGCGGATGAAGAGGGTGAGGGCCTTTTCGAACTCCGTGCTGGTCAGCTCGCCTTCCAGTATGCGGTGCAGGGTGAAGACCTCGCGCTGCGAGTCCAGACCGATGCAGGCCTGCCCCGACTGCGCCCCGAGGCAGTCGGCCTCGAGCAGGCGCGTGTGCGCGTCCTTGCGGCCAGCGGCAGGGCCGATGTCGGCCATGATGTAGAGCTGGCCGTCATGCATCTCAAAGACGATCTCGTCCTCGTCGAAAAACACGCCGCACGTGTTCTTGTCGGACATTTCAAGCTCGATGCCGAGCGCCTCGCCAAGTTCCCGAATCAGGGCTTTTCCGTTCATGTCGTTCTCCTGTGTCTGTATCCTGATGGTTTACGCGTCCTGCCCGACGGGCAGGATCCGCTGCCTGAGGTCCACGCTCAGAATGCTCGGGGGAGTGCCGAGGTCGCATTCAAAAGTCAGGGTGTAGCGGGCCTTGCCGACAAGCTTCGCCTGGCCGTTCGCATCGGTGCCGAGCCCGGAATCGAGGCCGACGGTCTCGGACATCTCGATGTGGGCCCTGCCGTTCTGGACGGTCACCCTGAAGTCGTGGTCCGCCTGGTTGTTCAGGTCGAAGTGCAGCATGGGCGGCAGGTTGTTCTCCATGGCCTGCAGGATATTGCGCGAGGCCATCTTTGTCAGGCCGCCCAGGACCTCCTGCGGAAGGGGTTTGCCGGTTTCCGCATTCATCTGCGTGCTCAGCGTGCCCACATAGGAGAAGGTGCGCTGATTGAGGATGGCGCTGACAAGCTTCGCCGCATCTTCCGTCGGCATGATGCGCCTGAGGGATTTCGCCACGTCGTCGCCGTCCGCATGCTTCATTTCCGCGCCGTTGAGGGTGATGTCCGCGCGTTGGACGTCGAGCTTCATCTGGTCGCTTATGCCCCGGTCGAAATTCTGTCCCGCATAGAGGCTGTTCGACAGGTCTTCCCTGACCCAGTTTGCGACGGGAGCCATGGCCTGGTCGCCGGCCGTGTCGAAGTTTCGCCAGCCGGCCATCTCCTGCGCGAAAAGCTGCGCCTTCTGTGCAGAAGCCCCGGCGTCCGCGGGGGCGTACGACTGCAGGAGGATGTAGCGCTCCATGGCGGGGCGGGTTTCCTCGGAGAGGCCGGGCACGTTCGCGATGAGCGCTTGACCATGGCGGGTTCCGCAATCGCGCCGCTCAAGACCATTCCTGTCCAGCGGGTCTTGAGCGCCTGCGGGATTTCCGCATTCCTGATCGCGTTCAGGGACTGCGTCTGCTTCTCTATTTTCACGAAGTCTTCATTGTCCAGGGAAAGGTTCTGAAGGCGAACGTGACCGGCGTAGGCAGCTATGGCTCCGGCCTTTCTCGCGACGGACACGTTCAGTTCATCCTGTATGTTGTTCATCA
>JAILMX010000076.1 GCA_024692205.1 Desulfovibrio sp.
TACAGCGCATGGCGCAACCCGACGCCCACGACGGACGTCATCATCCATGAGCCCGGCAGGGGCATCGTGATCATCAGAAGGGCCAACGAGCCCGTGGGCTTCGCCCTGCCCGGCGGCTTCATCGACGAGGGCGAACAGGCCGAGGCGGCGGCGATACGCGAGATGAAGGAAGAGACGAATCTTGACGTGGAGCTCACCGGCCTGCTCGGCGTCTACTCAAGGCCAGGCAGGGATCCTCGCCTGCACACACTGACCGTCGTCTACGTCGGCCGCGCGAAGGACGCCTCCCTCCTGCGCGCCGGCGACGACGCGGCCCGGGCGGCCTTCTACCCCCTGGACGCGTTGCCGTCGCCCCTCGTCTTCGACCATGCGGATATCATCGCCGATTTCCGCGCCTTTTGCGAAGGGCGCCGCGCGCTCGCCGGGCTCACGCCGCCGGCGGACGCCGATGCGGCCCCGGGGAGGAAGCGCTGATGGCCTACGCATCCCTTGCCAGCTGCGTCGCCGACCTGGAAAAAACGGGCCGCCTTCGCCGCGTGGACGTGCAGATAGACCCCGTGCTCGAGGCGGGGGCGATACAGCGCCGCGCCCTTGCGGCGGGCGCCCCGGCCCTTCTCTTCACCAACGTGAAGGGCACGGGCTTTCCCCTGCTGGCGAACCTGTTCGGCACAAAGGAGCGCGTGGAATTTCTCTTCCGCGACAGCCTTGACGCGGTGAAGGAATTTTTCGCCCTTGCGGCGGACCCGGCCGCCGCCCTGCGCCACCCGCTGAAGAACCTGCCGCGCCTCGGCAGCGCGCTCGCGGGAGGGCTGCACGCCCTCACCCGCCGCATCGCGGCCGACAAAGCCCCCGTGCTCGCCTGCTCCTGCCAGAAAGACGCCCTGCCCCGGCTCGTGAGCTGGCCGAAGGACGGGGGCGCCTTCATCACCCTGCCCCTCGTCTACAGCGAGGATCCGGACGCCCCGGGCGCGGCCCGCGCCAATCTCGGCATGTACCGCATACAGATCTCCGGCAATGACTACGGCCCCGACGAAGCGGGGCTGCACTACCAGACGCACAGGGGCATCGGCGTGCACCATGCCCACGCGCTGGCGAAAGGCATCCCCCTGCCCGTGCACGTCTATGTCGGCGGGCCGCCGGCGCTCACCCTCGCCGCCGTCATGCCCCTGCCGGAGGGGATCTCGGAGCTGACGTTCGCGGGCATGCTCGGCGGACGCGGCGTCGCCCTGGCCCGGAGCAAAAGCTTTTCCCTGCCCGTGCTCGCCGAGGCCGATTTCTGCATCAGCGGCTTCATAGCCCCCGCCGCGAAGCCGGAAGGCCCCTTCGGCGACCACATGGGCTACTACAGCCTGCGGCACGATTTTCCCGTGCTCAAAATCACGGGCATCCACCATCGGCGCAATGCCGTATGGCCCTTCACGACCGTCGGACGCCCCCCGCAGGAGGACACCGTCTTCGGCGACTTCATCCACGAGATCACGGGGCCCCTCATCGGCAAAGTCTTCAGCGGCGTCTCCGAAGTCCATGCCGTCGACGCGGCGGGCGTGCACCCCCTTCTTCTCGCCATGGGCCACGAGCGCTACGTGCCGTGGGAAGCCCTGCGCCGCCCGCGCGAACTGCTCACCCAGGCCATGCATCTGCTCGGCACGAGCCAGACCGCGCTGGCGAAATACCTTCTCATCACGGCCGGGGAAGACGCCCCGGGCCTTTCCTGCCGCGACGTGCCGGCCTTCCTCAGGCACATGCTCGAGCGGACGGATTTCTCGCGCGACCTCCATTTCATCACGGCCGCGACGGCGGACACGCTTGACTACACCGGCACGGCCCTCAATGAAGGCTCCAAGCTCATCTGGGCGTCCGCCGGCGAACGCCGCCGCGAACTCGACACCGAGATGCGCGGCCTGCCCGATCTGCCCGACGGCTTCGCGGACCCGCATCTGGCCGGCCCCGGCATGCTCGTGGTGCGCGGCCCGAAAAACACCGCGGAGCGGGGCGCCCAGTCCGCGGACATGGCCCGCCTCGCGCAGGCGCTGACGGGCAGGCACGGCTCCGAACGGCTCCCGCTCGTCGTCGTCGCCGACGACCCGGCCTTCTGCGCCGCACGCCTTGAGAACTTCCTGTGGGTGACCTTCACCCGCTCCGATCCGGCGGCCGACGTATACGGCGCCGCGGAACGGACCGTGGCGAAGCACTGGCTGTGCGACGCGCCCCTTCTCATCGACGCGCGGGTCAAGCCCTTCCACGCCCCCGTGCTTGAGGAAGACCCCGACGTGACGCGCCGCGTCGAGGCCCTGGCCGCCCCCGGCGGCCCTCTGCACGGCTGCTGGTGACCGCCCGTTCAACGACCGCAGGCAAGGGGAAACGCCCATGAAAACAGCCCTCATCCAGTGCGACAGCGTCCCGGGCGATCTGGCCGGCAACGCGGCCCGCATCCTCACGGCCGCGCACACGGCGCAGGGAGCCGACCTCTGCGTGTTCCCGGCAGCCGCCCTCTGCGGGGTCGGGCCGGCCGCCTACCGCGCGCGGGAAGGCTTTCCCCGGGCCGTTGACGACGCTCTCGACCGCCTCGCCGCCGAAAATGCGGGCGGCCCGGCGCTTCTTCTCGCCCGCCCCGGGCCGAAAGCGGCCTCCGAGGGCGCTTTCGCAGACACCCCCATCCTTGTCGAAAACGGCGCATGGCGGGAACTCGCGCCGGAACGCGGGCCAAAACGTGGACAGAACGGGGACAACACCCCGCCCCTGCTCACGCGGCAGCGGAAACGATTCGGCGTCCTCGCCGCAGGCGAGGCCCTTTCCGATGCGGCCGTCGACCGGGCGCGGGCCATGGCCCTCGACGGGCTCATCGTCATGAACGCCTCGCAATGGCGCCCCGGCATCCAGCGCGAAAGAGAAACGGAACTCGCCCGGGCCGCCGCCGCTCTCAACGCCTTCGTGTTCGCCGTCAACACGGTCGGCGGCAACGACTGCGCCGTCTTCAACGGGCAAAGCACGGCCTTCGATCCCGCGGGGAAACTCATCGGCCGCGCCGTGGCGTTCGCCGAGGACGTGCTCGTCGTGGACGACGCCGTCCCCGAAGGCCGCATCGCCCCCCCCTGCGCCTGCGAGGAGGAAGAGACGTGGAAGGCCCTTGTGCTCGGCACGCGCGACTTCGTGCGCAAATGCGGCGCCCAAAAGGTTCTTGTCGGCCTCTCGGGCGGCGTGGATTCGGCCCTCGTCTGCTGCATCGCCGCCGAGGCCCTGGGCGCGGAAAACGTCATCGCCGTGCGCATGCCCTCGCCCTACAGTTCGCGGGGCTCGCTTGACGACGCTGCCGCCCTTGCGGAAAATCTCGGCATCCCGGCGCCGTACACCATCCCCATTGCGCCGGCGATGACGGCGTTCTCCGCCATGCTCGCCCCCGCGTTCGCGGATGCCCCCGCGAAAGCCGGCGACGTCACCTTCGAAAATCTTCAGGCCCGCATACGGGGCGTGGTTCTGAACGCCCTCGCGAACCGCCTGGGAGCCCTCATCCTGAACACGGG
>JAILMX010000095.1 GCA_024692205.1 Desulfovibrio sp.
ACGTCAGCTTCGAGATCGGCGCGGGCAAAACGCTCGGCATCGTGGGGCGCTCGGGCTCCGGAAAGAGCACGCTCACGCGCCTCATCCAGCGCCTCCAGCCCATGCAGGAAGGGGACATCTGGATAGACAGCCAAAACATCCGCGATATCGACATGGTGCATCTGCGCCGCTCCATAGGCGTCGTCCTGCAGGAGAACTTCCTCTTCCGCGGCCGCGTGCGCGACAACATTGCCATGACAAAACCCACCGCCACGATCGAGGAAATCCAGCACGCGGCGAAGATGGCGGCGGCGCACGACTTCATCGAGAAACTGCCCAAGGGCTACGACACCTTTCTGGAGGAGGGCGGCTCGAACCTTTCCGGCGGGCAGCGCCAGCGGCTGGCCATCGCCCGCGCGCTTCTGACAAACCCGAGGCTCATGATCTTCGACGAGGCCACGAGCGCGTTGGACCCGGAGAGCGAGGCGGAGATACAGAAGAACATCGCGGACATCTCTGCGGGCCGCACCATGATCATCGTGAGCCACCGGCTTTCCATGCTGCGCCACGCCGACAAGATCCTCGTGCTGGAGAACGGCCGGCTCGTGGGCGACGGCACCCATGAGGAGGTCTACGCCGACTGCCCGCAGTACAGGGCGCTGTGGGACAGGCAGAACAGGGTGCGAGAGGGCGCGGCTTGAAGTTCTTTTTCCCGCTTCGGAAAAGCCCGGGCCGCAGGGAGGGCGCCGTCTCGGGCGAGATACTGCGCTTCCAGCCGGACAGCGTGCTGCTGGAGCGCGCCACACCGCCCCTGGGGGCGCGCGTCGTGCTCTACGCCGTTTCGGCGGGCCTCGCCCTGTTGATTGCATGGTCCGTCTTCGGGCATATTGACCGCGTGGTCGTGGGTGACGGCAGGATAGTGACGGCCACGCAGCCGCTTGTGCTGCAGTCCTACGGCATAGCGCTTGTCAGGGACATTCGGGTGGCGATGGGGCAGCGCGTGAAGAAGGGGGACATCCTCGTGGTGCTGGACCCCACCTTCGCGCAGGCGGACATGAACCAGCTCAGGGAGCGCATAGCGAGCCTTGAGGCGCACCGCGTGCGTCTGCAATGCGAGCTTGACGGACAGGACTATCCCCCGCCGAGGAAGGCGGGCGAACCCGAGCCCGTGGGAACGGAATTGCGCGAGCAGCGTTTCCAGACGGACATCAGGAGCAGCCGCAGCGAGGAGTTCGAATCGCATATCCGGGCCTATGACGAGGCGGTCAAGAAACTCAGGGCCGAGATCGCGGCCACGGAGGAAGACCTCAAGCGCCGTCAGGAAAGGCTCAGGATCTACCGCGAGTTCGAGCGCATGCGCGAGAACCTGTACCGTCAGGACATAGAGGCGCGGGCCTCGTATCTTGAGATACGCCGAGACAGACTCACGGTGGAGAGCGACGAGCAGAGGCTGCGCAGTTCCCTGCAGGAGAGCCGCAGCAAGCTTGCAGGCATGGAGGCGGACCGCACGGCTTTTGTGAGCGGCTGGCGCAGCAAGACGGCGCAGGAGCTGGTGGAGGTCAGGCGTGAGCTGGATCAGGCGCTTGAGCAGTACAGCAAGGCGCTCAAAAGGGGCGATCTGGCGAATATCCGTGCTCCCGTGGACGCGGTTGTGCTGGAACTGGCGCAGCGCAACGTGGGCTCCGTGGCGAACGAGGCGGAGGCTCTGGTGACGCTGGTGCCGGAGGATGCGGAACTGGAGCTTGAGGTGGACATACAGCCGCAGGACGTGGGTTACATCCGGCCCGGGCAGCCGGCCAGGGTCAGGCTGGCGACAATGCCGTTCCAGAAGCACGGCAAGCTAGACGCCACGCTGAAAACGGTGAGCCGCGACGCCTTTCAGAAGGAACGCGGCGGCCCCGGGGTGTACCGGGCGCGCCTGACGCTCCCGGTCAATCCCCTGAAGACCCTGAGCGACGTGCCGGACACGTTCACGCTCTTGCCGGGCATGACGGCGACGGCCGAGATCAACGTGGGCGAGCGTCGGATCATCGAATATTTTCTGTACCCTGTGCTGGCGGGCTTTGACGCGCCCGTGCCGCAGGGAGAGACTTTGCAGCAGGAAAGGCACGAATAATGCGTATGGCATCCCGTCTGATATTCCGTCTTATGTGCGCGTTGCTGGCCGCAGGGCTTATGACCGGCCCCTGCTGCGCGCGCGAGGCGCGCACAGGGCATCCGGGGGCGAACCCCCTGCATACCGGTCGCAAGCTGAACACAAAGCCCCTGCCGGCCCCTTCGGGGGCGATAACCATGGAAGACGCGGTGAACCGCGCTATTCGCGACAATCCGAGCCTTGGCGCGGAAGAGGCGCAGGCAAAGTCCTCCGAGGCGGCACGCAAGTCAGCGCGCGGGGCCTTCGGGCCACGTCTGGGCATGTCGTACTCGGCCATGAAGCAGGAAAGAGACACCTCCCCGTCCTCGGTCTCCGAGCGGACGCCGGAGCGCGGAACGTACTCGTGGGGCGTGGAGATTTCGCAGCCGGTGTTCCAGGGCTTCCGTCTGCTCGCGGCCTACCAGAAGGCGGCGCTGCAGGAGGAGAGCGACAGGGCTTCGGTGCGCAATGCCGAGCTTGCGATGACGCAGAAGGTGCAGGCGGCCTTTCTGGACTATCTGCAGTACGCGGAAAACGCGCGCAGCTCGCTGGAATCACTGGAACGGCTGAAGGATCAGCTGGACATCACCAAGGCCTTTTACGAAGTGGGTCTCAGGCCGCACATAGACGTGCTGCAGGCTGAGGTGGACGTTCGCAAGGCGGAGAGCACCTTCCTTCAGGCCGAGAACGCCAGGGATACGAGCTTGGCGCAGCTGAACACGCTTATCGGCCTTCCTGCGGCGACATCGGTGCGCTATGCGGGCAAGCTGGCCTATGTGCCCTTCAGCCGGGGGTTGGAGCAGTGCCTGGAGGCGGCCTACCGCAGGCGGCCGGATCTGCACATGGCGGCGCTTGCCGTGGACATCGCGGGCAAGAGCCAGAAAGAGGTGCAGGCGGGGTATTATCCGCAGATCGAGGCCTACTGGAACACGACGCAGACGGGCAACACGCCGGATCTGCAGGAGTCAGGCAAGTACGGCTCCCGCGGGCAGACGTGGGAGGTCGGCGCTCGGGCGACGTGGGAGGTCTTCCAGTGGGGAACGACTTACTACGCGGACAAGCAGGCCGGACATCTGGTCACAAAGATGCGCTACGCGCAGGAGGACCTCAAGCTGAACGTGGGCTACGAGGTGAAGTCGCGCCTGCTTGCCGTGCGTGAGGCGGCCAAGCGCATCAGGGTGACGGAGAAGGAGGTCGAGCAGGCGGAGGAGGCGTACAGGGTGGCGAAGGCGCGGTACAGCGAGCAGGTGGGCACGAATTTCGACGTGCTGGACGCCTCCGCCAAACTGACCGTGGCCGAAGCTGACCTGACAGGCGCGCGCGCGGACTATTTGAAGGCCCTGTCGCAGCTGTATGTGTCCATGGGCGAATTTCGTCCGAATCTCCTGAAGCGCTGAACGGGCCATGCGTGAACGGCTCAAAGCCCTGTCTGCCTCGCTGCGCGCACGTTTTGGCCATTCTCATGACGATGGCGCGCCTCCCGTGCCGAAAGACATCCTGCGCTTTCAGCCGGACAGGGTGCTGTTGTCACGCTCCCGGCCGCCGCTGGGGAGGCGGGTGACTCTCCATGCGGTGTGGCTGTGCCTGCTCCTGCTGCTCCTGTGGGCGGTGTTCGGCAAGGTTGACCGCGTCGTGGTGGGGGAGGGCAGGATCCTCACGGTGACGCAGCCCGTCATATTGCAGGCATACAGCCTCTCGCTGGTCAAGGAGATCCGCGTGGCGATGGGGCAGCGTGTGAAGAAGGGGGACATCCTTGTCGTGCTGGATCCGACCTTCGCGCAGGCTGACATGGCGCGGCTGTCGGAGAGGGTGGCGAGCCTTGCGCAGCATGAGGCACGTCTGCGCTGCGAGCTTGAGGGAAGGACATTTCCTTCGCGGGACTGGCCCGCGTCGACGGATTCCGAGGTCAGGGAGGAGCGCATACAGGCGGACATCTGGAAAAGCCGGCGGGAGGAGTATGACGCGCGCCTGCGCACCTATGACGAGCAACGCCGTCAGACGGAGACGGAGATAGAGGCCACGCTGGAGGATGTGAAACGGCGTGAGGAGCGGCTCACGATATACCGCGAGCTGGAGGGCATGCGGCGCAGGCTCTACGAGCGGGGAATTGAGGCCAGAGCGGGATTTCTGGAAGTGCAGAAGGACCGCCTCTCCGTGGAAGCGGATCTTCTGCGCCTGCGCAGCACCGCAGACGAGCTGCGTCATGACCTGGAACGCGCGGCTGCCGGCCGTGAGGCATACATCACGGGCTGGCGCAGCCAGACGGCGCAGGAGCTCGTGACGGTGCGCCGGGATCTCGACGAGGCGCGGGAGCAGTGGAACAAGGCTCTCAAGATGGGTGAACTCGTGGACATCCGGGCTCCCATGGACGCGGTGGTTCTGGATCTGGCCAAGCGCAACGCCGGTTCCGTGGCGGATGAAGCGGAAGCGCTGGTGACGCTCGTGCCCGACGAGGCCGGACTGGAGGCCGAAGTGGACATCATGCCTGAGAACATCGGTTATATCCGGGAGGGGATGCCCGCGGCCATCAAGCTGGCGACCCTGCCGTACCAGCGCCACGGCCAGATAGACGGCATGCTGAAGACGATCAGCAAGGACGCCTTTGACAAGGAGACCCCTGCGGGCGTCATTCGCGTGTATCGGGCGCGCATCAGCCTTCCGCTGAAGCCGCTGGCGGGCATGCGCAACCTGCCGGAGGGTTTTTCGTTGCTGCCGGGCTTGTCGCTGACGGCTGAGATCAGCGCCGGTGAGCGCAGTCTCATTGAGTACGCCCTGTACCCGATACTGGCGGGATTTGATTCGGGGCTGCGGGAACCGCGCTAGAAGGGATGGCGGCATGCGGAATGCGGGATGGGCCGGCAGGGTTTCACCATGTGGCGGAACAGCGAGGCGGATATGATTGTGCGGGACCGCGGGAATGTCGTTTTATAAGTGCCTGCGACTGGCGGCCGCGCAGTGCGGGCTGCCGGCCCCCGAGAGCGAACCGGTCAGACCGGAAACGGTCACCCAGGAGAGCCTGCGGGAGTATGCCGCGGCCCTTGGCTTGGATGCGGAGCCGGTGCAGGGCGAGGATCTCGAAACCATTGCCTCCCGCCGTCTGCGGGGGCCTGTGCTGTTGCCCCTGAAAAACGGTTCCGCCGTGCTTTTCTCCGGCCGTCTTCGCGGCAAGCCCGTGGCCACGGTCATCGACCCCGCCACGGAGCCGCCGCAGCAGGGGAACATAGGCTTTGAGGAACTGGCGAAGCACTGGACCGGACAGGCCCTGCTGCTCTCGCCGCATATTGAGAAAGCCGAGCCTGATGAGCCCTTGCCGGAAATGCCGCTGCCGGGCGGCGGGGCGGTCGCGCCGAAGTTCAGCCTGGCCTTTTTCATGGGCGAGATAAGGCGCATGCGCAAGAGCCTCGCCGAGGTCGGCCTCGCCGCCGTGGGGCTTCAGCTCGTC
>JAILMX010000111.1 GCA_024692205.1 Desulfovibrio sp.
CCACTCATTGAAATGGCTCCGTCATTGGCAGCTGCCAAGAAGCCCTCTGGCTGCCTCGTGCTGAGCGGATTGCTTACCATTCAGGCAGACAGCGTCGAACAGGCGTATAGGGAGCAGGGACTACCCATCGCCAGACGTGTCATTAAAGGGGAGTGGTGCGCTCTTGTCTGGTCGTGAGCCTTGATCGGTTATTCTTAGCGGATGGTTTCCCAGGCCTTTCGCTTGGCGAAAGAGAAGGGCATGGGATCTTTCCCATGCCCTTCTCTAACAATGTCGTACGGAGTTTATTCGTCTTCGCCCCACTTGATGAAGCCGGGATTGACATTCTCCATGCAGTTGACGATCAGTTCGACGAGACCGCCATAGGCGAAACTGTTCTTTTCGTACAGGTCGCTGTGCTCAAGCAGTTCGCGGATCTGGCCCTTGCAGTTCGAGCAGGGCGCGCAGATGTACTTCTTGGTCTCAGGACCGAGGCAGTCTTTGAAGGCTTCGCCGATCTGCCACATCTTTTTACGGCCGGAGAGGTTGTTGCGCCACTCGTCGATGTTGTTGCGGGTCATGATGGCGAAACCGCTTCCACCGCCGCAGCAGTAGTTGTCAACACCGTGGCAGGGCATTTCGCGGAATTTCGGGGCAATTTTGTGCAGGATGTCGCGCTGCGGCTGCACGATGCCCATCAGGCGCACGGCGTTACAAGGGTCATGCAGGGTCACGGGAAAATCGTTGCGCGAAGGGTCGAGTTTGAGGCGGCCGCTCATGACGATGTCACGCAGGGTGACGTAGCAGCTTTCGCGTGGCACCTGATACTCATAGGGGATGACGCGGTCGGCGATGACGGTGATGGCTTTGTGGGCATGGCCGCATTCGCCGATGACAATCTTTTTGACGCCGAGCTCCTTGGCGGCCTTCATGTGCTGGAAGGCGATTCGGGCGAGCTGGGCGTCATCGTAGAAGACGCCGTAGTTGACGCCGTCGTAACCCACAGCCTTGCTGGAGAGCGTCCAAGAAAGGCCGGCCTCGTTGAATATCAACGAGAAGGAGGCGATGTTTTCAGGCCAGGCAATGATTTCGCCGGCGTTGTGCAGAAGCATGATGTCGGCGCCCTGCTTGTCGAAGGGGGTCTCAATGCCGACGCCCGTGATCTCGGAGTAGTCCTCGTCGATGAACGAGACGTTGTCCTGCACGACCTGAGGGTTCATGCCGGTGGAGGAACCCACCTTCATCTGGTTGACGGTGCCTTTGGTGTGCAGTTCGGGCGGATTGATGCCGAGTTCCTGGCTGAAGAGCTTGCGGATTTCGCGGGCGATCAGGCCGTTGTCAACGCCGATGGGGCAGACCTGGGCGCAGCGGCGGCACAGGTTGCAGCGGTAGGCAAGCTCGCCAAGACGGGCGATGGTCTTCCAGTTGAGATCGATGTCGCCGTAACGCCATTTAGCGAAGGGCTCCTTCTTCACATACTTCTTATAGATTCTGCGGAAGATCTCGGAGCGGAAGTTCGGGCGATACATGTCATTGTTGCCGGACATCTCGTAGAGATGGCAGGCCTCGGAGCAGGAGTTGCACTGCACGCAGTTCTCCATGCTTGTCTTCAGCATGGGCAGGCAGGTGAAGTTGTTCTCCTTGTCGAAGAGCTTGCGCATGCCGTTGAGGAACTTGTTGACGAGCTCCTCTTCCTCCTCGGGGGTCTGAGGCTTAGGTATGTTCAGCATGCACACGTCGTCAAGGATGCAGGCGGTGTTCTTTTTCTGTTCATCAGTGAAGGGTTTCCACGGCATGAACTCAAGGTCGAGGCGGGTCTTGGGAAGGTCTTCTTCCTTTATGCTGACCAGCTGCCCTTCGACAGTGGCAACGTCATTCAGCTTCAAAGTATCACTCATTGTTGGCTCCCTTTTTACTTTTTGATGCCGTCGCTTGTGGCAACGTCGGCCCATGTCTTCGTGCCGTCGCCTTCAATGTGGTCGGCAGCCCACGTCGGACGGTAGCTGCCGATCATGTCGTTAATCTTCTTCTGGTTGGCTTCGTTTTCGCTCGTCGGCGCGTCACCCCAGCGGATGTCATGGTACATGAAGTACTTGAGGATGAGGTGCTGCATGTTGGTCAGAGGAATCCAGATCATCAAGAAGAAGCCCACGAGCATGCTCAGCACGAAGAAGGTGCTGTGGATGGGGGCGAAGGTGAAAGTGAACATATTGCGGATGAATTCATGGGCCAGGCCGTAGTAGCCATCGCCGCAGGGGTTGAAGGCCCAGGCGCACAGGGTGAGCAGACCGAAGAGGACGAAGGCGCCAAGGTTAAGAAAATGCTCAGGGGTGGTGTAGGCCTTGAGGTTGGGATCGTTCTTGCGGCGTTCAATCAGGGCGATGCCGCCGCCGACGATGGCGAAGGCACCGCCGAGCACGACCACATTGATGACGTTGCGCACAAACATCATGAAGCCGCCCTGGGGATTCAGACCGCAGAATTCAAGCAGAACGCAGATGACCATGATGATGGTGCCGCCCATCAGCATGTACAGGCCGAAATGGAAGGGATAGGTGCGGAACCACAGTTTATTGTTGTGCTTGAAGGTGGCTTCGAGCAGGAGCACTTCGCGGATGATGCCCATGATGTCGTACCAGTGCTCGATATGACGTTTTTTGTTCCACCATTCGGTCTCTTCCATGAAGCTGCCGCCGTAGGAGGATTTTTTGCCCTCGTGCGGTACGGGATACAGTTCCCACCGGACATGTAGCGGACTGTCTTCAAGATAGCCCTTCAGTTTCTTACACGCCAGTGCGATGAAACCGACTACCGCGAGGTAGCCCAGAAGATAAAACAGAGTTGTCATGCAATCTCCCCTTGTCATGATGTCACCATCATGGGTTTAGCGGGACGCTGTCCCGCACTGTTTTCACGCTTGGTTACAGCGGGCGCACACAAGCCCCCGGAGAAAAGCGGAAAGACCTCCACGAAAAAGCGCTTAACGCTTCTACTATTTATAGCAGAAATCTCCAGAATTGGAAAGGGGGAAGGGTTTGCGGGTGTAAGAATCTGATACCGAAAGACCCGCCCCGCGGTCAGATTTTTTCCAGCAGCTGATCGGCTCTGTCGAGGACGCTGTCAGGGGCCGCACCGGCTGCGAGAAGGGCGTCTCTGCCGCTGAATCCCCAAGAAAAACTGACCGACGGCATGCCAGCATCATGGGCTGTCTGCATATCGACGGGGCTGTCACCCACATAAAGGCATTCCTCTGGTGACACGACTAGTTCTTCAAGAAGAGTAAGGGCCGCCGTCGGATCCGGCTTGAGGGGCCTGTCCTCTCTGGCGCCCCAGACGCGGGCGAAGGATGTTTTCGGAAAATAATGGGTTATCAGGGCCTTGGTCAGATCATCCGGTTTGTTTGAGAGAACGCACAGGGTGATGCCTTTTGCCGTAAGCGCATCAAGTGTTTCGGGAAGTCCGGGATAGGGGCGAGTGCGTTCGCACAGGTGCTCCCCGTAGGCTTTTTTGCTGGCGGCGAGGATTGGGGCCATCGTCTCCTGTGTGATGCCACACGAGACTTTTTTCGGCAGGGCGCGGAGCACGAGCATATAGAAGCCGTTGCCGACCATCTTTCTGTAATCGGACAGAGGGTGGGTGGGGTAACCGAATTCGGCAAGCGCCATGTTGCAGGCATTGCCGATGTCTTCGATGGTGTCGAGAAGAGTGCCATCCAGATCGAACATCACTGCTTTCATGAAAATTTTCGTCCTAGCGAGAACATGTATAATCTTTTCTGTTTTTATAACGGCAAATGAAGAAGGGCGTCAATGTAGCGTGGCGACGGGTGTTCGCTTCTTGTGAGAGGCTTTTTTATAGATGCAAAGAAGATGTCGCGAATGAGAGCGGCTCACATCCGTGCGCGATGCCATCCGTCTGCTCGGCGAAGTGGCCGAAAAAGTGTCTGTGGATGCTGGACTCAGGGGGATTTGTCTGATACGTCACAAGCATGAGGACACCGACAATTTCGCCGTGTCCCTTGCTTGAAGGAGGAAACGCATGCCCAGAAATTTTTTGACCGTCCGCGAACTCGGCGAGCACACGAGCTGGCTTTTGGTTCAGCAGGCGACAGGCATACCGGATGCGAAACTGTGCACGAACGAGATGGAGGACAAGGTGGCGTTTATCTCCTTTGCTCAGCCGTCCCTGCCGGAGCGGCTCTGCATCACGGCGGCCTTCCGCCAAATGGGCGGCGCCACGGTGTATGAGAGCGAAATCTCAGACGATTGGCGCAAGGAGATGCGCATGATTCAGACGCATCTTCTGAGCATCTTCAACTGCTATCTCGACTGCATGTACATGTTCGGCTACGCCATAAGCGAGACAGAGGAAAGGGTGGAGAAAAGTGATGTCGATTTCCCCGTCATCAACGCCGGCGCGCCTGACGCCCATCCGGCCCATGCACTCGCCGACATCGCGTGCATCATGCGCACAGAGCGCTATCTGGACAAGATAGCCCTGGCGTGGATCGGCCGGGCCAACGGAACCCTGCGTTCGCTCATTGCGGCTGCGAAGGTTTTTCCCATCTCGCTCAAAATAAGCATGCCCTCATCCGATGAGGATATGGCTGTGCTCGACAGGTTCATCCATGAGATGGCAGTCGACGTCGCCTTCGTGGAGACGCCGGCAGAAGCCGTGAATGGGTGCAATGCCGTCTACGCCGGCATCTGGGCCGGAGACGAGGACGAAGGCCCTTGGCATATCGACAGCGCCCTGATGAAGAACTCCGGTAATCACGCCCACATTATGCTGGGTGCGCGCCCGATCGACGCCGTGCCCGTTGAGAGCACTCTGCTTTCCGGCAAGGCGTCCCTTCTCCCCAAACAGTCGGAATACCGTTTGCGTCTGCATAAGCGCATACTGCACTGGGTGTTCGACGTATAGCTGAACGTTTTTTGGGAAACGTAGGCAGGAAGAAAGGTTGGTGTCCTTTCGGCGACGAGGGGTTGTCAATCGATCGGCCGTACAGTCAGTCCCTTTTCGGTGAGAGCGATGGGCCGGGCCTGCAGAATGCCGCGCCTCTCCCGCACGCCATCGGCCTGCTCGAAACGGCAGGGTACATAGTATTCGTTGACGCCGTGGCTTTTGCCATCGGCGGCGTCCGCGACAACGGCGACTGTATCAAGAGAGAGCTGCGCCTGCCAGAAGGCGGCGCGCTTTTCGGCGACAGCCTCGCGCACGCGCCGTGCACGTTCGAGGCGCTCCCTTTTCGGCACCTGGGGCGAAAAGTCCGCGGCGGGCGTGCCGGGCCTTTGCGAATAGGGGAAAACGTGGGCGTAGCTCAAGGGGGTTTGGGCGATGAATTGCAGCATGGTCGCGACATCTGCCTCCGTCTCGCCGGGAAAGCCCATGAGCAGATCACAGCCGAGTCCCATGACGGGCCAGTGCCGTTTTAGTCGGATCAGGGCGTTCGTGAGGTCCTCGGTCGTGTAGTGGCCGCGTCCCATGCGCTTGAGAACGGCTTGGCTTGCGTGCTGCAGGGATATGTGCAGATGAGGGCAGAGCATGCGGCATGATGCGAGGGTCTCCAGCCCTTTTGCCGTCAGCTGCGAGGGTTCGAGGGAGCTTATACGGAAACGCCCCATGCCGGCGAATTCCGGCGCGAGTTCGCTGTCAAGGCGGCGCAGAAGATCCCAGAAATCGCCGAAGCGGGCATCATCTCTGCCATACTGATTCAGATTGATGCCTGAGATCATGATTTCTGCGTAGCCCGCCGTGAAAAGGCGTCGTGCTTCGGCAACAGCCTCTCCTGGTTCCCGGCTTGAGGGCGTGGTGCGCGTGTTCGGCACTATGCAGTATGTGCAACGATGCGCGCAGCCGTCCTGCACCTTGAGCACGGGGCGGGCGCGCTTGAAAGCTGCTATCGAGAAGGGCGGGAAGCCGTTTTCGCCCTGTGTGATCCTCAGGCTTCGGCTTGCTTCACTCCCGTCGCTTTCGTCCGTTTCAACCGGCCATGGACCTTTCAGGAGGCGCCATTTCTCCTCCTGTGGAACAAGCATGTCAGGCTTCGCCCACACCGCATCTTTGCGTGGTGTGAATGCTGCGAAAAGGCGGGTGGCACAGCCCGTGAGGATGATGTGCGCGTCTGGGGCTTCGCGCCGCAGACGAAAGACGGCGTTTCGCGCGTCCCGTTCGCCCTTGCCAGTGATGGCGCAGCTGTTCACGAGGATGACATCGGCTTCGGCCGACTTTTCGCATTCTGTGCCGCCGAGGCGTGTCCATGCCTCACGGACGGATTGCGTTTCGTATTGATTGACCTTGCAGCCGAAGGTGACGAGAAGGAATTTCCATCCATTCATGTGGGTTGTGTACGGTAATCTCGACATATTGACAAGCCGACTTTCGCTCGGCAATGTCGTGCGTATGAGGAAAACGACAGCTTTGATTTTTTGGGGCGCGGCAATCATGATGACCTGCACCATGGGCGTGCCATGCGTTTTTGCCTACGAGAGCGGAGAGGGCGGGTATGCTCTGAATGGGTTTGCCAACGATGCCTTGGATCTCTGGTGCCTTTGTATGAGTTATCCGGAAATCATCGGCATCGAACGGGAAAAATCTGGAGAATGGCTGATCGTCGGTCCTGAGAGGGTGCGCGTGCCCTATGCGACGGGCCCGGTGCAGCCATTCGCACCGGAGGAATCGGGTCCCTGCGCCAATGCTGACGACATACGCAACAGCATGGCGCAGCCCTATCCCCTGGAACCTGAAAGACCGACGCCCCCGTACGGAGTCGCCCCCGGGCGGGTCAGGTCCTACGCCTTTCTCGGCGTGCTTTATGGCGCGTCCCCCTCCGCCGTCCGTGCACGATTGCGAAGAAATGTCTTCTCCTTCGGGGGCGTGACGCTCAATGGGCGGGCTGCAGACGCGATGGAACGTGCCGGCCGTACGATCGAGGCTTCCCTTGCCGCGGATCCATCCCTTCGGCAATGGCTCAAGAATGACGGAGATTTCGTCTGGAGGCAGATTGCGGGGGAAGGGCGGCTGAGTCCCCATTCCTACGGTATCGCCCTTGACCTGAGCGCGAACAAAGCCACCTACTGGCAGTGGAACAGGCAGAGGCCGCATCCCCTGCAGGCGACCTATCCCCGCGCCATCGTCAAGGCTTTTGAGGCGGAGGGCTTCATTTGGGGTGGCAAGTGGCATAAGTATGATATGATGCATTTCGAGTACAGGCCCGAGATCATCTGTAAGTCACGCGTGCGCCTCCACGCGAGGGAGGCTGCTCAGCGCCTTCGCGATGCAGCCTGTTCGCGTCATGGGGTGACGCCAACCGGCGCCTTTTAATGCGCTGCAAGGCGTGCGGGAATAGGATCTTCAACCGTAACTGTATATTGCGTGGCTCTTTCATGGTGCTTATTTTTTTAAAGTGATGGTTTAGGCAACACCTTTCTGCGAGGAGCAATTGATGGGAAAAGCGATTGATTTCAAGGAGAATGTGCTTTCCGTACCTGACGATCCCGTCATCCCGGTGATACCGGGAGACGGCATAGGTCCCGACATCTGGTCGGCCGCCCAACCCGTGCTGGATGCCGCAGTGGCCAGGGCCTACGGCGGCAAGCGCCGCATCGAGTGGCTGCCCGTAGCCGCCGGCGAGACGGCCTATAACGCAACAGGCGAGCTTTTGCCGCAGGCCACGGTTGACGCCATACGGAAGTATCGCATCGCCATTAAGGGGCCCCTCACCACGCCCGTGGGCAAGGGGTTTCGTAGCGTCAACGTGCAGTTGCGTCGTACCTTCGACCTCTATGCCTGCATACGCCCTGTGCGCCATTTTCCCTGTGTACCCAGCCCCGTGAAGGATCCTGACTCCGTGGACATGGTTGTTTTTCGCGAGAACACCGAAGACCTGTATGCCGGAATCGAGTGGGACAAGGACACCCCAGAGGTGAAGAAGGTCATGGACCTGATAAAGGAGCTGACCGGCACGGAGCTGCGCCCCGACAGCGCCATCGGCATCAAGCCGATAAGTGAGACGGGGTCGAAGCGCCTTGTGCGCAGCGCCATACGCTACGCCATAGCCCATAAGCGGCCCAGTGTCACCCTCGTTCACAAAGGCAACATCATGAAGTTCACCGAGGGCGGTTTCCGCCGCTGGGGCTACGAAGTGGCCGCCGAGGAATTCGGCGATGTCACCATAACAGCCGCTGACGTTAGGAAAAACGGCGGCGTCGTTCCTGATGGGCGCATCGTTATTCAGGACTGTATCACCGACGCCATGTTTCAACAGGTGCTCCTGCACCCGGCCGACTACAGCGTGCTGGCCCTGCCGAATCTGAACGGCGACTACATTTCAGACGCTCTCGCGGCGCAGGTCGGTGGCCTCGGCATGGCGCCGGGTTCCAACATCGGCGACGGCTACGCCATTTTCGAGGCGACCCACGGCACTGCTCCCGACATTGCGGGAACGGGCAAGGCCAACCCCGGTTCACTCATCCTCTCCGGCGCGCTTCTGCTCGACCATCTCGGCTGGGGCGAGGCGGCAGAACTCGTGCGCGCGGGCGTGACGAATGCCGTTTCGGCCAAGATCGTCACGACAGACCTGGCCCGCCAGATGACGGGCGCGACCGAAGTCTCCTGTTCCGCTTTCGGCAAGGCTGTCTGCGACATGATGTGATGAAGCCATGGCCGGGTAAGCGTGTTTCTATTGTGCAGACGCTGAAGATGCAGGAGGCTCCTCGACAGAGGGGCCTCCTGCGTATCGTTCAGTGGCCGGATCCGGCGCTTTTGGCGTAAGCAAGAAGGGTATCGCGCTCGTTTGCGAGGCCGTTGAAGACTACGTGGCTGACGAGCACTTCAAGTATGCGGCCGATTTCCCGACCTGTGAAGCCGAGAGCGGCAATGTCATCCCCCTTCACGGCAAGGTCGGCGCGAGAGAAGGTGCCGTTTTCCTTTTCTGCCTGCGCTATCAGCGCGGAGAATCTGGCGCAGCGTTCAAGCCGGGGGGCGGCGAGGGCGCTTTGTCCCATGGCATCGGCGCGTATGAGGGGGATAAGCTGCCTAAGCGGGCCTAGACCGAAGGTCTGCAAGGCTTTCTTGGCGCCTCGCATGGTCTCGGGCATCTGCACATCGTGATGACCGACGAGGAAGAGAATCTGCTCGCGGGATGCATTGTTGAACTTGAGCCGGTTCATGATCTCTTCGGCATGGCGCATGCTCGCGAGCGGATGCCCGTGGAAATGGCCTATGCCCTTCGCGTCGACGGTGAAGGTGTCGGGTTTGCCCATGTCGTGGAAGAAGGCTGCCCAGCGCAGCACGGGGTCGGCCGGCGTGTTCTCGATGACCTCGACGGTATGGTCCCACACATCGCGGCAGTGATAGGGATTGCGCTGGTCAAGGCCAATCATTGGAGCCGTCTGCGGGATGACGGTCACAATGACATCGGAATGTCGACGCAGAACTGGGGCGGCGTTTCGTCCACAGAAGATCTTGGTGAGCTCCGTGCGGATGCGTTCCACGGCGACTGTTGCGAGAAGATGCCGCAGGGCGTGCGTCATCTCGGCCGTTTCGTTCTCCATGGTGAAGGCCATCTGTGACGCGAAGCGCATGGCCCGTAGTATGCGCAAAGGGTCTTCCCGCATGCGGGCCTCTGCTGAGCCGACCGTCCGCAGGGTCTTTGTCCGGATGTCGTCAAGTCCGCCGTAGGGGTCAATGATGTCTGATTCGGGTGACCAAGCGATGGCATTGATCGTGAAATCGCGCAAGGCGAGATCGTCCTCAAGGGTCGCCTTCTCACCGCGGAAGGTCGTGATCTCCATGGGGAGACCATCAATGATGACGGTGACCGTGCCGTGCCTGAGGCCTGTTTCGATGACGCGGTAGGCGGAGAAAAGGGAGAGTACTTCACGAGCCGGGGCGTCGGTCACGATGTCCCAGTCCGCCGGGCAGGGCAGACCGGCCGCCATGTCGCGCATCGCGCCGCCGACGATGAAGGCCTGCCTGCCGTTGAGCCCGAGAATCCGAAGCGCGGTGACCGCCTGCGGCGGTACGCGCATGGTTGCGTCTATCGTGCGAACCCTCCGTGGATGATGGACGGGGTGATGTCGCGCACACAGCCGCACCCGGTAAGTAGCATGGCTTGCGAGAACTGCGCCTTTATGGTGGCGAAGAGTTCGGTCACGCCATCCGTTCCGCCGCCGACAGCGGCCACGCTGACAGGCCGGCCGATGAGGACGGCGTCCGCGCCGAGAGCGACCAGTTTGAGCACGTCCGTGCCGGTGCGCACGGCGCCGTCGGCGAGGATGGCGACTTTGCCGCGCACGGCGGCGGCGATGGCAGGCAAGACTTCGGCGGCGCCCGGAGTGTGGTCGAGTATGCGGCCGCCGTGGTTCGAAACGACTATGGCGTCACAGCCGGCCCGCGCGGCCTTTTCCGCATCGGCCGGGGTCATGATGCCCTTTACGATGAATTTGCAGCCCTTTTCATGCACATGCTTCGCCACCTGGGCGAGCTCGGCGGTGTTCATGGGCGTGACCGGGCGGCCCATGACGCGCAGAGTGACGAGGCCTGCGGCATCGATATCCATGCCGATGGCTGCCGGCTTGCACGCGGCGACGCGGTCTATTTTTTCAAAAAGCTCCGCGCCCTCCCACGGCTTGATGAAGGGTATGCCCTTGTGCGCCGTGAGCCCCCTGACGGCGGCGTCGATGATGAAGGGCGGCACGCCGTCGCCCGTGCAACCGAGTATGCCATTCGCTTCGCAGCCGGCGAGCACTGCTTCGACATAGTCCTCCTCGCCATGGCCCTTGGGCACGTCGGCCATCATGTTGAAGCATACCCCGCCGATGGGAGCGGCCATGACGGGCATGGCGAGATCAATGCCCATGACGGTCGTCGCCGTATCGGGAACTTTGACGTCGTGCAGGGCGGTCATGTTCAGCCTGACAGCGGCGAGCGCCTCGAAATTGTTCTGAAAGGATGCGCCCGTGCCGAGGCCGCCCATGCCGGGCACCTCGCCCACGCAAGCCTTGCCGTTGCAGACGGGGCAGACGCGGCAGCGGCCCTTCATGCGTTCCCGTGCGGTGGTTCTGTATTCACTCATGGGTAACCTCCTTATGATTGATGACAGTGCATGGGAGAAGCATAGCACGGTATCCTGTATACAACAATCGATGTGGACATCAGTCAAAAAAAGAGCAGTTGTAAACCGATTCTGATGCAACTAGCCCTGACGCGTGCGCGCCGGGGCTCGTTGTCTGCGGGAAAACAGGGACTTCGTTTCTGTTTTAGGTAAACGTCATACCTAATCGTTTTATGACGTTACGCTTTGTTGATTTCTATCTTGCGGGTCTTCGGCTGTTCTTCCGCCTTGCGGGGAATGGTGACAGTCAGAAGACCGTTCTTGCTGGCGGCCTGGATGTGTTCAATATCCGCGTCGTCAGGCAGTTCAATCGTCCTGCAGAAAGTGCCGTAGGATCGTTCCAGAACATGCTTGTTGTCCTCATCACGGCGTTCAACTTTCTTTTCACCCGAGATGGAGAGGGTGTTGTCCTTCGCCTCAAGCGTAATGTCCTCCGGTTCAATGCCGGGAAGTTCAACGACAACTGCGTAGGCCTTTTCATCGC
>JAILMX010000072.1 GCA_024692205.1 Desulfovibrio sp.
GTTACTATTCACAGCCATCTTACGTCGGCCTTGTGATTCATACCCGTTGACGGTGTACTAATCCAGTTCTTCACACTGTTCATCCCCTCCTCATCCGCTCTATTCATCGTTAGCTTCGAATCAGTCTCCACAATCAAGAGAAAAATTTTTAGTGGTATAATTTTTTTAAAATTGTACCACTATAAAATTTTTCTCTTGACATTTTTAGTGGATACACTTAAATTTATTTTATCCATTACAACCGTGGAGGGTGCATGAGCATCGTTAAGCATACTGATAAAAAAACTGGCAGAATCTATGTGTTCGAGTCCACGCCGCATTACGATCCGATTTCCAAGCAACAGCGGCCCACAAAAAAGTATCTTGGCATGCTTGATCCAGAAACCGGTGAGTTAATCCCAAGCTCTGGCAAAAGAGGTCGTAAACTTGGATCTAAAAATCGGCCCAAACCGGCTGGCAGCGATACAGCAAAGCTCAGAGAAGAGGAACTGAAATCGCTATCAACTAGGTTACGAGAAGTTGAGCGTACATTGCAGGACAACCAGAAAGAGACTGAAAAGCTTTGGAAAAACCTCGATGTCTGCAAAAAGGCATTAAGCGCAATCTCCGAGATAGCTCAGCAGGCCTGTCGTGAGGTTCGTTAACCGTGAAATTGACTGGTAACTTAAGACGAGACTACGAAAAACTGTCGGCTGGCTACCTCAGGCTCAAAGATGAGCGTAACCGATACAAGGAGCAGGTCTATGGCCTTCAGTCTTCGCTTAAGAATCTCAGGCTGGCTAAGAAACGAAGCGACGAGCAACATAAGAAAGAGATGGCTGAAAAGGATGCCATCATCAAGGAACTCAAGAATCAGCTAGCACATGCCACTGCTCTTCTGAACCATGACGGAACAAATACCGGAACACCCACTTCGCTAACCAGAATTGGCAAGACCAAGGTTGTTCCGAATTCTCGTCGCAGCACTGGCAAGAAGAGAGGCGGTCAGCTGGGACATGGGAAACACAAACTCAATCCTCCAAAAGATGAGGACGTGACCGATACTCTGGAGCATGGCGCGGTGGGCATTGATTTGTTTTGCCCCAAGTGCGGCAGCGATGATTTTATACCCACTGGTGAGTCTGAGGTGAAATACGAGTACGATGTGCGGGTGAGAATCGTCAAAGTTAAACACGTCTTCCATTACTATCGATGATCGATGTAGGGATTGTGGCAGCGTTTTCCGTACACTTATACCGCATCATCTGAAGGAAAATGCACAGTATGGCCATAAGCTTCAGGCTCTCATTCTGGCTCAGGTTAACTCCGGAAACGTAGCCATCAATAAAGTTGCCTCGTTCATATGTGGTATCACTCATGGCGAACTCAACCCGTCTGAGGGCTACATTGCCAAGCTTCAGAAAAGGGCTGCTAAGAGACTGGAAGAATTTGAAAATGATTTGCGCCGTCTCATCATTCAGCAGTCGATAGTTTACTGGGACGACACGGTCATCTTTGTCAACACGCGTCGGGAGTGCATGAGATTTTACGGAACCGAGCAAATAGCGCTTTATACTGCGCATGAGCATAAGGACATGGAGAGCCTTGAGGATGACAATATCCTTCCTCTGTTGACCCATGAAACCACGGTCATGCACGACCACAATGTCGTCAACTACAACACGAAGTTCTGCTTTAGCAACATCGAGTGTAACCAACACCTGCAGCGTGATTGCCAAAGGAACTCAGATGATACAGGCCACGCATGGTCCTCTGAACTGAAAGATTTTATCTCAATCACTATCAGGGATCGCAAAGATATGATTGACTCTGGTCAAAACGTCTTCAGTGACGAGTACCTTCAGCACTTCAACGATGGACTTGATACTATTCTAGAAGCTGGATGGACACAGAACGAGGAGAACAATAGTAGTCCTGAGGCAACTTTTGAAAGAGCGCTGCTTCGCAGGGTAAGGAAATACCGAGACAACTACTTCTTGTGGGTCAAAGATTTCAAGATGCCCACAACAAACAACCTCTCAGAACGAGCTCTCAGGGGTGTAAAAACACACCTCAAGGTTTCCGGGCACTTTCTCAACACAGAGTCTGCCCGAAATTATGCTCGAATTCGATCCTACATGGAGACTTGCCGAAGGAATAACATCAACGAGATTGATGCCTTGAAAAGCCTTTGCCTTGATGCCCCGTACACGGTATCTCAGATCGTCGCTGGGAGACCTCCGCAGTAATCAAATTGAGCTTTCTCCCATCTACCTGTGGCTGATCATGCCACGATTCTTCAAGCTTCTAGGACTTTTTTCTCCTTGTCGTTCCTGTTCAAGGCAGGCGTCTCAACGGCTTGTCTAGGTCTATTGCTGCATCCTGTGCTCAGCTGGCTGTGAACAGTAAC
>JAILMX010000189.1 GCA_024692205.1 Desulfovibrio sp.
GTAAAATGATAACATCAAAAAACGCAGAAGCCGGACGGGATGGCACAACCGTCCGGCTTCGCTCTCGCACTCCTTATGCAGATTGTCAGGAGCATGGCTTGGTCATGAAGAAATGGCGGGCTTGCAGGTTGTTAAGGATGGCCTCCTTGTCGGAAAGTTGTCTTGATGAGCAAAGGTACTCATCAATTAGCATCATTCGTGCCACTTTAGAAAAAGTCTAGAAATTCAGGACGGTACCCCTCTACTGCGCGTAAAGCCTGTCGGAAAACCGGCAGGTTATTCCGCATGACAGCCTGTGACGGGCGAATGCCCGTCATGAGGGGGAACTTAAAAACGGAACCCGGCCGACCCCCGCTGTGCCTGCCTTTTCCTTTTCCCGCAACAAGCGCCTTTCTCCCAAAAAGTAGAACAGCCACCCTGTCAGGGCGGCTTTCGATTGGTTTGGGAAAAGGAAATGGTTTGCGGGAAAAAGCCCCATTAAAGGAAACAAGCATGGAACAGCGAGGCGCGCCGCACTCGTCCGGGGGCAGGGTTCGACAAGCCGCTTATTAGACGTTTCTCGTGGCGGCCATTACGCCCGCCCTTGAAAATAGGTCGAGACACTTTCCCCTTCTGGACTTACTTTTTTGAGACGTTACCTTCCCTCAGTCTCCACGCCAGCCCTGAATACCTTTTCATGATTTTGTTATTCTTGATTGCGATGTTCAGTGCCTTCCTTGTACCGACAAGTACGACAAGGCGCTTGCCGCGCGTGACGCCGGTATAGAGCAGGTTGCGCTGGAGCATGACATAGTGCTGCGTGGAGAGCGGGATGACGACGGCCGGGTATTCCGCGCCCTGCGACTTATGGATGGACACGGCATAGGCAAGGACGAGCTCATCGAGGTCGGAGAAGTCGTATGCCACGCCGGCGCCGTCGATATTCACCGTGACCTCCTGGTTCTCGGCGTCAATGCCGGTGATGACGCCGATGTCGCCGTTGAACACCTCGCGGTCGTAGTCGTTCCGTATCTGCATGACCTTGTCTCCGACGCGGAATACGCGTGAGCCGCGGCACACCTGCAAGCCGTTCGAATTCAAAGCCGCTTGCAAGGCATCGTTGAGCTTCGCCGTTCCAACGGTTCCCCTGTTCATGGGCGCGAGCACTTGGATGTCCATGAACGGGTCAAGCCCGAATTTCCGCGGAAGCCGCGTCTTAACGAGACCGATAATAGTGTCCAGCATTTCCTCTGGAATGTCCTTTTCGATAAAGAACATGTCCTCGCCAACGGCGTTGTCGAGGCAGAGAGACTGCCCCTGAATGATACGGTGGGCGTTTGCGATTATGGCGGACTGCTTTGCCTGACGGAAAATCTCGTTGAGGCGCACGACCGGCACGGAGCCTGATTCAATGACGTCCTGCAGGACGCGCCCGGCGCCGACGGACGGCAGCTGGTCGGTGTCGCCGACAAGGATGAGCTTGGCGCCCTTCGGCACTGCCTTCAGCAAGTGGTGGAACAACAGGATGTCCACCATGGATGCCTCGTCCAGTACGAGCAGGTCGCAGTCCAGAGGGTCATCCTCGTTCTTCTTGAAAGCGCCTCGCCGCACGTCGTAGACAAGCATGCGGTGAATGGTTTTGGCTTCACGCCCGGTTGCCTCCGACATGCGCTTCGCGGCCCTGCCTGTCGGCGCCGCAAGGAGTATCTTACGGGTTATCGCGCCGTAGATGCTCAATATGGCCTTGAGAATCGTCGTCTTGCCTGTGCCCGGTCCGCCCGTGATGACCATCGCCTTGCTGGTCAGTGCCGCTGCCACGGCCTCTTTCTGCCGCTCGGCCAGCTTGAGTCCCGACTTCTCCTCGGCCCAGCCTATGGCGGCATCCACCTTGACGGGACGAAGCGAGGACAGCGCCCGCGACAGCGTCCGCAGTCGTGAAGCCGCCTGAACCTCTGCCAGATGGTACCCGGCAAGGTAGGTCACGCACATGTCCCCGCATTCCGTCCGAATCAGCTCCGAAACTATGCGCTTTTCATTGTTCAGCC